>JBLIRI010000004.1:0-41971 GCA_049472235.1 Thermoplasmatota archaeon
CCCTGTGAACATCAGGTCGCCATCATCCGTCATCGCAAGATCGTATATTCCGTCCCCGGCGTCCCCTCCGAACAATGTGGAGTACACGGGTGCGGAACCGTCATTAGCCACTTTCATCACGTAACCGTCGCTGCTCCCCTCCAGGGTGGTATCGTAAGCCCCGGTTGTGAGCGGGAAGTCGGAGGACCTTGTATATCCCGAGATATAGGCATATCCCTGGTCATCCAGGACCAGCCCAGTAACCCTGTCGTCGTGGTCGCCGCCGACATACGTGGAGTAAGTTAGCCCGGAACCCTGTGGGTTCATCTTGAAGAGGAAGCCGTCAATGTCGCCTCCTCCGTAATCGGACCCCATCGCAGCGGAGGTTGTCGGGAATCCCTGGCCGTTAACGATCCCTCCGACGAATATGTTGTTCGAACCGTCCAGGGCGATGTTCTGCGGCCATTCGGAGCTTTCGCCGCCGACATAGGTGGAGAAAAGAAGGTTCGATGCAGTGGGGTCGAACTTGCATACGAAAAGGTCGTACAGTCCGCTGTAGGTCCTTGAATAGGCACCGCTCGTTGTCGGGAAATCGGATGATGACACCCTGCCGGCAAGGTAGATGTTGTCGGACCCGTCAAGTGTTACCGCGAAGCCTGATTCATCAGTGCTACCCCCTATCAGGGTGCAGAAGTCGATGTCGGTCCCGTTGTCGTTCATCCTGAGAACGTAGGCATCGAGGGATCCCTGCCATTCGGTGGAATACGCCCCCGGTGTGACCGGGAAGCTCCTTGCTGTTGTTTGCCCGGTGACGTAGGAATCACCGCTCCCGTCAACATACATGCCGTAAGCCTGATCGCTTCCGAGACCCCCGACGTAGGTCGAGTATACCACCGGATCGATGACGATGGTCTCGGTCCTGTCGTATTCCTCCAGGTTGAATGTGAAGGTATCATCGTCGACCAGCCGGAAGGAGGAGCCGATGGGAATTCCGCTTTCCCGGTAGTGGACCCTCAGGTCCTTTTCACGGACCATGGTCCCGTCGGAAAGCTCTATCAGCAGCTCATTGTCGATAACACGAATGGAGTCATGCCCTTTGACGGTAAGCATGATGTTGGCCGGGTCCGAACCCGGGTGGAGGACGAGATCGTACTTCATGTCTCCCGTGTCTGTATGAAAGAGCAGGTCTATCCCCGGATAGATGTTCTCGTATAACACGGAGCTGTGGCCATTAACATCGGTCACCCATTTCTCGGGGTCGCTCCCGTAGAAGAAATTGTAGGTGGTGGAGGTCCTGTCCCCGGCCTCCACATTTGCGGGGAGGGACCCCGTGAACTCGACCTCCCAGCAGTCGGTCTTCCTGGAACCGTCCTCCATTTCCCTTTCCATGGAATATCTGATGCTGTCCTCCCCCAGGGCGGCCCTGAACCTTCCCATGGTGTAGAACAGGATGCTGTCGTCCTCGAGCTGCCCCAGGTTCTCGATGATATCCGACCTGAAAGTTGGGTCTATCACGATCTCCATATCGACTGCATCGTATCTGACGGGAATTAGACCTACGAAACTGGATATGAAAAACATTCCGATCATTAAAACGGCCATACATCTCTTCATAGTCATGCTGATCCCTCGTTCAAAGGTTATGGGCGGATCTCACTCCAGCGAGGGTGGCCACCCATGGAGAATTATTAAAACACCTTTGTGACCTTTTTTTTTAATATTTATTTCTACTGGTGGCTGTTTAATCATGTTAAATAACAGATCGATGGGGTGTTTTTCAAAATGAACAGTGATCAAAAATAAGTATGGGGCCGGCCGGCGGCCGACCCCGGTTCAAGAACTCACGGATGTATTCAGGCATTCACTCTTCAAGTCTTTCGAGTTCCGTTATCTGCTTCCCGATGAACTCCTTGAGCTCCCTTGCTGTCATGCCTTCATCTTCCGCTTCGGGTCGGGTCTTTCCATAGAGGCTTTCGTAAGTGACCTTGTGCTGCATCTTGTCCCGCATATGCGCTTCGGTGGCATCGATGGTTACCGCGCTGTATCTGCTCGAGACCGGAATGTTCTCTTCCTCATCCGGGCCTTCGTCCGAGAATGTGGTATCGAGGGTTGCCTCTCCATCGCCCTTCTTACCATTCTTCTTCCTATAAATAACGAAGAACACTGTAACGGATACCAGGAGCACAACTGCACCGATCCCGGCTCCAACCAGTACCATCGTCATGCCGCCTTCTGCACCAATACCTCCTTCCGGCTCGATAACATCGATCGTGACCATGAACTCGGTCGTATCTATCCCGTCCGATATTGTGAAACGGGCCTGGTGTAGCATGACGTCATCCATCTCGGGTTTCCACTTGATCAACCCCGTGGCAGGATCGAAATCCAATCCGTTCGGACCTTCCACCAGCTGGAACATCAGGTCGTTCCTCTCGTCATCCTCATCCTGTCCGATCAGGAGCAGTTTGAAGACCTTTCCGGCTTCCGCCTCCTGCATGCTGACATCCTTGATGGTCGGCGGATTGTTGAGGGTAAAGGACAGTATCCCGGGCGAGCAGGTGCCGTATGAACAGCCATCAAAAGGTATGACCATCCAGAAATAGGTCTTACCGGTCACCAGTCCCTCAAGCCCGACCTCTGTGCCTTGATAGTCCTTGAGGTAGATCGTCTCTTCCTTCCTGCTCTCGACAAAGGCCTTCGTCTGTCCCACATAGACATCATATGTGATGTCATCCCCCTCGAGGTCGAATCCCGACCATGAGAGGACTGCCGATGTCCTCGAGATCTTCGCCTTATCCTCCGGCAGGATGAGTCTTGCCGATGGAGGTACGGAAGGCTTCACTGTGATATCGAACTCATGGTCGATCCTGTACTCCCCGTCGCTGAGGGAGACCTTCACATCCAGCACATAGTTGCCCTTGGTGAACCAATCGATGGAGGCTTTCCAGTAAATCCGGCCGGTGTCCGGATCGATGGTCATATCCGTTTCGGGTTTCGTGGTTATCGAGTATTCCAACCCATCGTTCCCGTCGATATCCGTCCCTGCCACATCGTAGGTGAATATGCCTCCGTGGGGGATGTCTGCGTTGAAAGGAACATCCGTGAACACCGGTGGGTCGTTCACATTATGGACGACAAGGGTGAACTGGTGAGAGTCGGTGGCTCCGCCACTATCGGTGACGGTCACCTTGACGCTGTACGATCCAACATCCAGAGGGCCAGGTTTTCCCTTGAGGATGCCGGTTTCAGACTCCATGGAGAGCCAGGAGGCATCGGTGTCGACAGTCCAGGTGTGGACATCGTTCCGATCGATATCCTCGACCTCGTAATCCCTTCTGAAGTTATCACCCTGGTCCAGCTGGGTAACGTCCTCTGTCACGATCATGGGGGGGTCGTTTCTGTTCTGGACCGTCAGGGTGAAATCCCTTGTCCCTCTGCCGTCATTGCCGTCAAGGACCCATACGCTGACCGCATATTCGCCGACATCGTCATTGGTAGGGGTCCCGAAAAGTTCCCCCGTGTCCTCATTGAGAGAGAGCCATTTCGCATCGGACATGTAATGCCACGAGGTCATTCCCGTATAGTCCTCATTGCACTCGTAATCGACATAGTAGTAGGTGTCCTGTAACGCTGTTATGATATCATGGTTCTCTATCACCGGGTCTGCGTTCCTTACCTTGACGTTGAATTCGACGCTGTCCGTGTGCCCCTTCCCGTCGGAAAGGCCCATTTTCAGGTTCCATTTCCCCACATCCTTGTTCTCGGGGACCCCCTTGATCTCCCCGGTCGAAGAATATAGGAACAGCCAGTCGGCATCCTTCGTCAAGGTCCATTGAAGCTGGGATGCGTAGCCGAAGTTATGGAATTTCAATGAGAATTCCTCGCCCTGAACAGCGTCGCCGGAAACCTCTCTCGGAGTGATCAGGATAGGCGTGTGCACCATCACCGTGACTGTCTTCGAGGGATCGATGAACGAGGTCGAGGTGACGTTCGTTTTCAGATCAACGTCAAAAGGAACCCTGATAGAATTTCTGTAGATCCCGGTATCCATCCCTGTTTCCCTCAGGTTCACCTTCTGCGTGTATCTTGGCGCCTTCTCGAACGTCACCGTGACCTGAGTGGCATCGATATGGGTATTGTTGGCGTCCCTTCCTGTTAGCTGCAGATAGATGAGGTCCCCGCGATCAACGTATTCCGGTACTATCGTGAAAAAAGGATCATTGTAGAGACTGACCCTGTAGACCTCTTCAGGTTCATAGTTCCTCAGGCTCTGGACAAGGTATACCTTGCCTGTGTTGGGGCCGTTCTCGTCGTTCAGGTATGATGATATAAGGACATCTGGTCTGGCGTCCCCGGTCACGTCTCCGACCCCGATCATGGATTTCCCGAAACAGTCGTAGTCGGATTCTCCGATCATGGATACGTCAATGCTGCTCAAAGATACGTTGGTCTCCCAACCCTGGACCCTACCTGGTATGAAGTATACCTTCCCGGGTCTGATACCATCCTGTGAATACGTATAGGCGCTGATCATGAGATCGCCGTATCCGTCAGCATTGTAATCATCCACGAATGATAGGGCATACCCTGAATAGTCCCCTCCATTCTCACCGATCCAGGACGCATCGGCATCTACCAGGTTAACACCGGTTTCCCATCCCTCGCTTTTTCCGAGGACCAGGTAGGTCTTACCCCGGCCATACCCGCCTATTCCATAATATATGGAAGAGATCAATATATCATCGAAGCCGTCGGAGTTGACATCTCCATCGCTTTTCAAGACCTTCCCGGTCATGTTGCTGATCCCTTCTCCGAAATAGGTAGCATCAGCGGATGCGGGTGATACGGTCTCATCGAATCCTTCGGAACCTCCAAAATAGACATAGACCTTACCAGCGTAGGAGGTGAATTCGGAGTTGCGGGTTGCCGATATGACTATGTCATCGAACCCGTCTCCGTTCAGGTCCCCTCCACCTGAAACAGTCTCACCCATGTAGTCATATCCTGTTGCGCTTTGAAAAATGGTATCAGCATTGGACACTCCGATCGGGTTCGACCACCCTTCTTCCTTGCCCATGAAAAGGTATGCTTTGCTCTTGAAGGAGCCAAGTAGAATATCATCGAAACCGTCGCCGTTCACGTCCCCCGCTGAGGAGACGGAGATCCCGATGTAGTGCATCGACTCTTGCCCGACGATGGAAGCATCCGAATTGGCAAGAGGGACATTCTTCTCCCAGCCTACCGCCTTTCCGAAGATGATGTAGACCTTCCCGGTGTTCAACTGCCCCCCGCCATCATGGTTCACCGTGCCAATGGCAAGATCGTCGAACCCGTCTCCATTCACATCCCCAAGGCTAGCAAGTGTGGTTCCTGCCGAATCGTAACTTGTCTCTCCGATGTATGAAGCTTCTGAATGGGACAGGTTCTGGAATCCGACCCATCCGCCCGGCCTCCCGAACTGAATGAATACCTTACCAGCACCATATCCACCCTCGGAATTACCGGTAGCGGAGATCGCAAAATCATTCGTACCGTCCCCGTTCAGATCGCCGGCGTTCGTGACAGCCATGCCTGTATAAGCTGACTCATTTGTGCACTGGAAGTAAGCAGAGCTCACATCCGATATGTTCATGTTCCTTCCCGGTTCTATCTGAACATCGCTCCCGGGCCCATTGATACCCTGGACCGGGGAACCTAGCATGATCCCGAGGGTTCCCAAAACTAGAAAACCAACCACGAGAGTAATCACCCGTTCTCTCATTATTCTGCCTCCTAGACGAACATACGGTCGGTCGTGACAGGACGATCCTCTGTGTGTACAACCCCGATGAAGTGTCTCAATAACGGGGGCAGGATCAAGGACCGTCCTTCCTTCATGACGGTCTTCATCGCATAGATGACGAGGATCTCCTTCAGCACGTCCGTTTCCGAATACATCCGTCGAACTCATCATCGGGAGTATTTATACAACTTGAGTGTTCATGCAGGATTGAAAATAATGCCATAATTTACACATCTAAAATCCCGAACTTGAAAATCATTTTAACAATCAAGGTATGTTTTCTTTAGATGTTTTTGAATTATTATATAACCGTTTTGCGTCCTTGTGATTCTGTTTTAACGGTTGTTGAAGTCCCTGGCCTGCAAGGACCAAACATCATTTTCTCCAAAAACGTTGGAAAAAGCCCGCTGAAGGCACATGTGCCGCCTTTACGTGACCCGGAAACATAGGCGGAGGATGATACAAATGGAGGAGGTTCGAAAGATGATCCAATGAAGCAAATATGATCTATGTCCTAGTGGCCTGTGGTGAGATCCCGATATTATGTTCAACAGTTATTTTCATGATATCTCAATATTACATATCTATTGTTTTCAGTTGCAGAATGTCTTCACATGTATGGATTTGGAATAATTAGTTCGTAATTGGTATATTTTTTGAGTAAGTGCCCGGAACGTATAAATAAACTAACAGGACAATGGAAATCAGCTACTCTCGGAAAAGAACACCTAAGGATCCTTTTCTTGGATTCGATTATGGTATTTTTTCCATCTGGGTAGATTTGGGTAGGTCTGGACCTGCCACGGTGATGGGCGGGAACACCCCTTGACCCTCCAACTGGAAAGAAGAAAGCCGCTGTTCATGGGATGGATGGAACCCGCGAGAAAAGGGTGATACCATGAAGGAAGGAAAGCTGCTGTCTGCGTTTGCATTTGGTCTATTGACCCTGCTGACATTTGCCATGCCCGTTATGAGCGGGGCCAATTCAGCAGAGATGTGGGAAATTGGTATTGAAGAACTTTCGGAAGCCGTGATCTCCGAGAGAGGTTTTTTCATGGAGAACATCGGTCAATGGGATCCCTCGATCCGATTTGTGGGCGAGACCTCGTTCGGACATATTGGGGTCGGCAATGATGGTGTATACTTCAACATCGTCAACGATCCTGGAAAGAGGTCTGAGGGGCCCAATGATCTTTCACGCCCCACTGATGACGGCCTTGGGATCGAGGAGCAAAAAGCCTCCGGCCATGTTTTGAAGTACGAGTTCCAGGGTTCAAATGATCTCGTTCCTGTGGGCTCCCAGAGAACAGACCATAAGGTGAGCTTCTTCCTCGGGAACGATCCTTCCAGATGGGTGACGGACGTCCCGTGCTACCGGGAGGTTCTCATACCTGACCTCTGGCAGAACATCGACCTCAGGTACTATTTCGGTGAAAAGGGTCCGAAATACGATCTGATATTATCCCCTGGAGCCGATCCGGGCTTGATCGGGGTCAAGGTCCTTGGTGCTCAAGATATCGGTATCTCAAAGAGCATGGTATCCATACAAAGCTTGGAGGGCCCTGTCCTTAGCGATAGCGAGCTGAAGGTCCATTATGATGGGAATGAAGAGGGAATCATATCATCAGGATTCAGCAACCTCGGGAACGGAGGCTTCGGTTTCGAGCTTGGTCGATATGATAAAAGCAGGACCGTGGTTATTGATCCATTGATCTTTTCCACGTTCATAGGAGGATCTTTGACAGAATATTCGAATTCGGTCGTCTCGAACTCTAACGGGGACATCTACGTCGGAGGTCATTCATTTTCGACCGATTTCCCGACTACCCCCGGAGCGTATTCGTCGACCGATCCTTCTTCCTATGGCGACCTGACGGTGTTCTGTCTTGATCCAACCGGTTCTCAGCTGAAATATTCCTCCTACATCGGAGGCGGATACGCCGATTACTTCGACGAGATGACCCTCGACCAGAATGAGGACCCTATCTTCGTTGCCCATACCCTGTCGACCGATTTCCCTGTCAGTACCGGCGTGTATCAGACATCGAACGCTGGCAGTATGGACCTTGTGATCGTTCGGATGAAGAAGGATCTTTCCGGGATACTCAAGGCCACATATCTCGGGGGATGGTCCTACGAAAATGAAGGAAGGATACATCTCCATGATGGTGAGGTGTACATCGCCTGCGAGACCTCATCCACTAACTATCCGACCACTTCAGGGGCATTTGACACCACGGTTTCGGGTTACCGGGATTTTGCCATATCCCGATTGAGCGGTGATCTGTCAGAGCTGAGATCATCGACATACCTGGGGGGCAATTCCTACGAATACCTGGGAGATCTGACCGTTGATCCCGAGGGCAATCCCATCATCATCGGAGAGACCTATTCCACCGATTACGTTGCAACCGAGGGTGCATATTCCACGACCATGTCCGGATATGCGGACATCGTCATCACATCGGTCGATTCAACCGCAAAGGACCTGATCTTCTCGACATTTCTGGGGGGAACGAACGCAGATCACGGGACCGCCATCGAGCTGGCATCCCAAAACGAGATCGTTGTCTCGGGATATACCAGTTCGATGGATTTCCCGACCCAATCCACGTCATATCAGCAGAATAGCATTGGAGGCAACGAAGTTTTCTTCGCGGTCCTCGATCATAACGCATCGTCATTGCTCAGGAGCACATTACTGGGTGGATCGAGCTACGATCTCAACCCGACAATGGCCATAGACGACATCGGAGATGTGCATTTCTGCTTCCCGACCGCTTCCGAGGACCTACCGTTTTCCGATTCCGCCCTCCAGGATTCCTTCATGGGAGGATGGTACGACCTGTTCTTCGGAACCTTTTCGAGCAACCTTTCCTATCTGGTGTACGGGTCATACCTGGGCGGGAGCGATAGGGATTACGTGAACCAAATTACCATCGATCCAACGGGAAATACTATCATAGTGGGAGATACCAACTCCGATGATTTTCCGATATCGGAATCAGCCCTCTATGACACTATCACCGGAGATAACGACACCTTCGTGTTCAAATTCTCCATACTTCCGAATTCCGACCCCCTGGAGGTCCATTCGGTGAAACTGTTCTCCGATCCGGACCTCACGGACCAGATCATCATCTCCGACATCGGCGAGACCGTTCATATCGAGCTTAGAGGGATCGGGGCGAACGATTCCAGGGTTGAGTATGCAGTGGTGAACATCAGTTTCGAAAGGAGCATGGACACGATCGTAAAGGCCGCCCTTCTGGAGACCTCTGTTGATTCTGGGATATACAAGGGGACCTTCCGGATCCCGGGATCCTCCCGATACTTCGAGAAGGTAACGTTCACATCAAGAAAGGACCAGACAAGAAAGGCAGTTCTCACCTTGGATAAGCCCAACAGGCCGAGCCAGGTCCATCAGGTCGGTTTATTCAATGATGCCGCATTCTCCAATCCGGCAGAGGTGGCAGACAGGAATGAAACGGTCTACATCAGGGTCCTGGGAACTGATTCTGATCCCAGTACCGCAAATATTGCGTTCGTCAATGTTTCCAGCCAGAACACCTTCATAGATCCATTCCTTGTATTCCTTACGGAAACGGGGATCAATACCGGCATTTATACGGGGACTTTCAAGGTCCCTGTAGAGGTCCCATATCTCGAGGACCTGTTCTTCACATCGGTCAGGAATCCGCTTCTCTCGGTAAAGATCATGGTATCCACCCATGTGCTGATCTCTCCTATCGAAGATATCACTTTGACCGTTGAGGATGTGCTCTACAGTGTCCAGTACGAGAACAAGGGATGGTCCCAAGAGGTGACCTGGACGTTCCATACCGATGTCGAATGGCTTACATTCGATCAGGGGACAAGGGTCCTTTCAGGAACACCCGGGAACGATGATATTGGAAAGGCCGAGGTCTGGCTTACTCTGAGGGATGATAAAAGCCACAAGGACGAACATAACTTCATCATCGAGGTAATGAACAGCCTGCCATCGCTTGAATGGGGGGAGGACACCGAGACACTTCAGGACGAGGAGTACAACGTCAACTTCGAAAGCGATGATGAGACCGTTGGAACATCGGAATATCATCTTTCGACCAACGCTTCATGGCTCACCCTGGATCCGGTGTTCGGCATCCTGTCGGGAACACCCACTAACGACGAGGTTGGCACGTATTTCGTAAAGGTTTGGATAGATGACGGGAACGGCGGCAAGAACACCACCACATTCGAGCTGACGGTCCGGAACATCAACGACCCTCCGAAGATCGTCACGACCGACATTGCCAGGATATCGCAGGGAGACCCCTACCGCCGTGACTATGATTCCGTGGATATCGACCGCGGGGATGTCCATACCTGGACCCTGCTGTCTCCGGATTTCCTTTCGATAGGGAGGTCGAGCGGTATACTATCAGGAACACCATCGCTCGAGGACATCGGCCGTTGTGTCCTCGAGGTCCACTTATCGGATGGAAAGGGAGGCAAGGCCCAATATAGTTCGGTGATGGAGATAAGGTCCCCGACGGGGGGCCCGATCATAGTCAGCTATCCCGATCCACCGGTGATCATATCCGAGGATGTCGAATATAATTATCAACTGGAGGCCAGAAGCCCGGACGCTCCTTTGATATGGAAGCTCCCGGCATCACCCTCCTTCCTGTCGGTCGATGTATCATCCGGGATCCTGTCGGGGACCCCGGGCAATGATGATATTGGGATGCATACAGTCAGGGTGCAGGTATCCGACCCTGACGGACAGGTTGATGAGGTCTCCTTCGAGATCGAGGTCCGCAATGTCAACGATCCTCCATACATCACGACCAGTGGTCTGGAAGATGCCGTCGAGGGAATGGAGTACCATTTTGAAATGTCCTGCATTGACATCGATCCTGTCAGCAAGGACCCTCTCTGGTCGATCCAGAAAGGGCCGTCCTTCCTGAGGATCGACAACAGGACCGGGGTCCTGTCAGGTATCCCCGCGGACCCGGATACGGGTGTCCACATAGTCCTTGTCAGGGTCGATGACGGCGACGGTGGCATGGATATCAAGCTGCTCCGGCTAGAGGTGATCGATGTCAACAGCCCACCTGTTGTCCTTGATTACGAACCGGTGATCACGCTATATGAGGACTCATCGGCTGAAATTGACCTCGCTTCCATTTTCATGGACCCGGACGGTCCATCGTTGTTCTATTCCGTATCCTCCTCCTTGAATGTGGAATGCGTTCTCCTTTCGGACCTTCTGACCCTGACCCCGGTCCATGATTGGAGCGGAGAGGAGCTAATTTCCATGGAGGTCTCCGATGGAGAATTCCTTATCCGGACCGATCTGCTAATGAAGGTCCTCCCGGTCAACGATGCACCCATCGATGTTGAGATGATCGTTCCGTCCGACCTGAAAGAGGGGTCCGAACATATCTTCAGGGGTTCCGCAACTGATGTTGATATTCCCTGCGGGGACAGCCTGATCTTCATGTGGTTCGTGGATGGAGAGTTGTTGGAGGTCGGGGACAAGGCGGAGTTCTCCCTGGATGCCGGCAGGCATGAGATAACACTCTCTGTCCGGGATCGGGAGGGTGCCTCTAACATGACATCGAAAATGGTATTTGTGCAGAAGGTCGATACCGATGAGCGGGGAATCGACCGGGACCTCTGGCAGCTGCTGATGATGTCCACGGTCCTTATCGCTGCGATCTTTGCTCTGATCGTGATTGTGGCGATCTACCGCAGGAGTGGGAAGATCTGACGCTCGATATCCCGTCGTTCATGTTACCAGCAATAATTTGATGCTTTATCATCGGACCCTTTTTCATCCTTTGAATAGACAGGGATATCGAGCGCCTTCCCGCTCATTATGATGTCCGCGAGCCTTGAGCATCCTTCCATTGCCTCCCCGGACATCTCCTCGAACAAACCTGCTGTCCTTATCTGGACCCCCAGAAGCTCCACCCTCTCCACCTTCTCGTTCACATACGACATCACATAGGACATCGGGAGGTTGTGGGAGCAGGGGATCGTGGCATCGATGAGGTCCCTGGGAACGATGCGGAGATCCCCCGGCTCCAGGCCCATGTCCACAGCGTCTACGAAGAATATGATATCAGCTCCGCTCTCCCTCATGGGTTTGGTATAGTTCTCCGGCATGACATCAGCGTCGATCAGCTCAAGATCGAAATCTTCGGGGCCCCCCCCTTCCTCCAACATGCCCTTCAGAAGATCTATCGTATAGGGGCCCGCCGTGTCGTCCCCCCTCATCCTGGACCCGACGCCGACCACGAGGACCTTCGTCGGCCTCACTCCTTGGGGACCTTTTCCCAGTCGGAAAGGAACTTCTGGATGCCGATGTCCGTGAGGGGATGCTTCACCATCTGCATGAGGACGATGTACGGAATGGTCGAGATATCGGCTCCCGCTTCGGCAGCCTCCAGGACGTGCAGCGGGTTCCTGACGGATGCCACGATGATCTCAGTCTCCATATTGTAGTTGGCGAATATCAGGGCGATCCTCCTGATGAGCTCCATCCCGTATTCGGTGATATCATCGATCCTTCCCACGAACGGTGATACGTATGTCGCACCCGCCTTTGCGGCCAGAAGCGACTGGTTAGCCGAGAAAACCAGGGTAACGTTGGTCTTGATCCCGGCCTTCTTGCACATCTTGGTGGCTTTGAGACCTTCGGCGGTCATGGGGATCTTCACGACGATGTTCGGATGTATCTTCGAGAGGACCTTTGCCTCCTCGAACATCGTCTCGGCCCTCTCGGTCACCGTTTCGGCTGATATCGGCCCGTCGACGATGGCGCATATCTCGCTCACTACCTCCTCGAACTTCCTTCCCTCCTTGGCTATCAGAGACGGATTTGTCGTCACCCCGTCGATGACCCCAAGCGCGTTCGCCTCTCTGATATGTTCGATATTTGCCGTGTCCAGGAATATCTTCATGCTCTCACTTCCTCAATGAGACAGCCGTCTTTGCATTCTCGACTATGTTCTCAACCGTGAGGCCGTATGCCTCCATCAGCTCCTCGGATTCCCCCGATTCCCCGAACACGTCGGGTATGCCGACCCTCCTCTGGGGGACCGGTTCGTAATCCGCAAGCACCTCCGCGACAGCGGATCCCATGCCGACTATCATGTTATGCTCCTCGGCAGTTACTATGGCCCCTGTTTCCCGGGCGGCCTCGATTATCATGTTCTTGTCAATGGGTTTCAGGGTGGCCATGTTGACGACCCTGGCGGAGATGCCCTTCTTCTTCAGGACCTCCGCTGCTTCGAGGGCCTTCGCCACCATGAGCCCGATGGCGATGATCGTGACATCGTCGCCGTCCCGGAGCCTGTTCGCCTTCCCTATCTGGAAATCGTACTCCTCGTCGTAGATCAGGGGCGTATCCGTCCTTCCGGTCCGGATATAGCATGGACCCGGGGTTTCCGCTACCTTCAACACTGCCTTCTTCGTCTCCCAGTAGTCCGCCGGCGCGATAACGGTCATGTGCGGAAGCACCCTCATTAGGGCGAGGTCCTCATGCATCTGATGGGATGCTCCGTCACCTCCCACCGTGATGCCCGCGTGGGTCGCGACGATCTTGACGTTCAGCTTGGGATAGGCGATGGACTGCCTGATCTGATCATAGGCTCTCCCGGTCGCGAACATTGCAAAGGTCGAGGCGAAGACTATCTTCCCAGTTGCTGCAAGCCCAGCGGAGATCCCCATCATGTTCTGCTCCGCCACCCCGACATTGAAGAACCTCTCGGGGAACGCCTTGTCGAACATCGCCGTTGTCGTGGAGCCCGAAAGGTCGGCGTTGAGGGCGACCACCTGGTGGTATTTCTCACCCAGCTCCACCAGCGCCTCCCCGAAACCCGGCCTCATGTTCTTCAGCACCCATTCCATCAGGCATCACCTCCGAGCTCTTTTAGGGCCAGTTCAAGCTCTTCCCTTGACGGTGCCTTTCCGTGGAACTTCAAAGAACCCTCCATGAAGGATATACCCTTGCCCTTGATGGTGTTGGCGATGATGATAGTTGGTTTCCCCTTGTAGGTCTCGGCTTCATGGAAGGCCCGTAACAGCTCCTTGAAATCGTGTCCGTTCACTTCGACGACGTGCCAGCCGAAGGCCTTGAACTTCGAGAAGGCCGGCTCCAGGGACATGATCTTCTCGGTCGGTCCGTCTATCTGGAGCTGGTTGCGGTCAAGGATCGCACAGAGATTGTCCACCTTGTAATGAGAGGCGGCCATGGCAGCTTCCCAGAGCTGCCCCTCCTGGGATTCTCCGTCCCCGAGAACGCAGAACACCCTGTAGTCCTTTCTGTCCAGGCGGGCTCCCAGGGCCATGCCGATGGCGATCGAGAGTCCCTGGCCGAGGGACCCTGTGGACATGTCTATTCCCGGTGTCTTGTTCATGCTGGGATGTCCCTGAAGCCTGCTTCCAAGCTTCCGAAGGGTCAGGAGCTCCTCCCTTTCGAAATACCCGGACAGGGCCAGTATGGTATAGAGGCCTGGAGCCCCGTGACCTTTGGACAGGACGAACCTGTCCCTGCCTTCCCAGAGAGGGTTGTCAGGATCGTGCCGCATCACCCTAAAATAGAGCGAAGTGAGGATCTCGACCATTGAGAGAGACCCTCCGGGATGACCCGAACCCGCTTCGTACGTGCTCTTGACGATCCACTTCCTGGCCTCCAGGGCGAGCGACTGAAGCTCGGGAAGCGAGGAATCTATGTCATACCAGTAATCCATCCTTTCCAGCGGCACCAGAACCATCTCCGTTTAGGAACGAAACCCGTCATGAGGGGGAGCATTTGGGATAATGGGAAATGGATAATTAAGATTGTCCCAACCTGCCTTCACGCCTTGCTTCTCCAGGGATCGAAACCGTCCCTGAACACCTGCAGAAAACAACTAGCAGGGGCTCTATCGTCGATAGGGACGGGTTCCGGGTCCCCAAAGCTCGAGCCGTGGGTCGATCCCTTCCATACCTCCAGGGCTATGCTGGATGGGTCCACGGCCTCCCTTTTCTGGATCACGTAGCCCCTTCCCTCTTCCTCGTCCACCTCGACCCTGCCGCCCCACTTCCGTTTGAAGTCGGAGAACCTTGGATTGTCGATGGGCGGCCCCCAGTGAACGTATTCCCGCGGGAGGACCTCCGGCACTGTCACCAGATAGACCGTGATCGAGGGGCCCCCGTTTGGCATCGTCCAGGCATATCTCGACCTCAGATAGCTCAGGTCAATGTCATGTCCCTCAGGGAATACCAGCAGGAACCTGGCCGTCACCCCTTCGAAACCTGCCCTTGTCATCCCCTCGGCAAGCTTCCTGATCGACCTTCTTAACTGGGTTATGACCATCCCGGGGTCTCCCTCGGGAAGATCGAGCATGAACAGGGTCTCCCCCTCGGCTCTGACCGCTTCTCCGCTTGACGGTCCGCGGTAGGGGCGCCTTGAGAATGGGTGAAAGAAAGATAGACCCTGGTCCGAGAGGATCTCTCTCGAGGCCCTTGAAATGTACGACAGGGTCTGGACCGATACGGGGGAGGCCACGTTTCTCCTGCTGTCAACGGGGTCGACCACGACCAGGGGGTCCTGGGCGAACATCTTCGCATATTCCATGGGAGGGAGAGGGACCTCATCCATTAGCGGCAGCTCGTCGAACAGGACCGTCCATTTCTTTCCAGCTTCATGGTTGGGGGCGGCGATCTCCTCGTATCCTCCGCTGGAATGGATATCAAGGTCCATTCCGGCGAACCAGTTGATCACTCCATCGAAATTCCCGAACCCTAGGACAAGCAGCTCGACCAGGTACCCGCTGCATCCCTGGACCGTATCCTCCGCCCCGTAGGCCCCGATCCCTTTGAGGAAGGACTTTAGCAGGAGGACCTCCTCCTTCTGGGTCCCCGTCATCCTTGAATTTACATACCTGGTATGGTGGGGTGTGCGGTCTACGGCCGTTGATACCCTGGACCCCTTGGTGATGGCAAGACAGGGGACGATGTCGCAGTTCCAGCCGAGGAAGGTTCCCGTGATGTAGGGATGCTGTGTGTACTTCTTCCTGGGATCGTCCAGGGTCATGGTCCCGATCCTCAATCCCATCTCTTCGAGGACCTCCTGAGGCGTTGCCTCTGGAAAAACCGCGAAAACATCGATGTCGGGCTCTTTCAGCATGGTCCCTTTGGCAGCGGAACCGGCGAGCATAGGCTCGACCCTTTTCAGTCCAAGATCGTCGATCACCCCCCGCACCCTTTCAAGGAGCTTGTCGCATACCTCCTTGAGCGTCGTCCTCTCCTCATCCGTGGGAGATACGGCTTCCAGGACCGCCTCGCGTATGTTTTCCGAGAGCTCCCGGCTCCCAAGGCCCCCCTTGACCATCGGAAATCGAATGTTATATGAACTATTAAACCATGCTTCGCAGAGGTGATCCCCCGCATGGTCGAGATCGTCCAGATAGATGCAGGCCCGTTCGATTCCAACATCTTCCTCATCAGGGGCCCCGATACCAACGTGCTCATCGATACGGGCTCCGGATTCTACAACATGGCCGTGGAGGGATCGATCAGGAGGGAGCTCCGGGGATCCGAACTGACCGCAATAGTGCTGACCCACGAGCATTTCGATCACAGCGGGGGCGCGGCATACCTGATGAGGACGTTCAACGCCCCGGTCTACGGTTCGGCGGAGTGTGCCAGGGCAATGAGGGAAGCGGACCCGAACCTTACGGGGAGCTTTCTGTTCGGCGCCAATATGGAGCCGATGATGGACATCGTGGAGATCGGAAGCACACTGGAGATAGGCGGTCTTGCATTCGATGTCCACAGCACACCCGGGCATGCTCCGGGCCTCGTGTGTCTGATAGAGAGATCTGGGAAGAACCTCTTCTGCGGAGACCTCATATTCTGCGACGGGGGGGTAGGGAGATGGGACCTGCCAGGGGGGGATCTCGACCTGCTCCGGGATTCCATAGATAGGTCGGCTGCATGGGACATCAACACCCTGTACCCCGGTCACGGGAGATACGAGACAAGGGATCCGAAACAGCAGATCGAACTTGCACGGGGAATGCTGAACATGTTCTGATCTCACCCAAATATCATGAACGCGGCGACGATCATCATTCCCACTACGAAGAATAACCAGAAAAGTACCATCCCGATAGTGAAGGCCATGCTGAGGCGTGCGGCCCTCTTCGGGTCCTCCATCAGGTCCCGAAGGAAGGGATCATCGGGTCTCTTTCCCCAGTTGTCCCTGTGGATGCGCCTTTTCGGGCCTCTCATGAATGTCCAAAAACCAATCCGGTAAATATGTATTACCTTAAGATGATATCTAGGTAAATAAAAGGGAAAGGTTTATGACCACCCCTTAGTTACATATCAGTGCTCTGGAAAGAGGGAGCAGCTTAACATGGCATCGAAGGATACATCCTCTGAAAGGAACTCCGTGGCGGAACTTCGCAAATGGCTCAAGGGAAAAGGAATATCCTCGACGGCCGACGTGAAGGTCCCCAAGAAGATGATGGACCAGGTCATCGGGCAGAAGGAGGGTGTCGAGGTCGCAAAGAAGGCAGCCGAGCAGAGAAGGCACCTCCTTCTCATAGGGGACCCAGGGACCGGGAAGTCCATGATAGCAAGCTCCATGACAGAGTTCCTTCCGCCCGAAGAGCTCGAGGACATACTCGTCTATCCAAATGCCGAGGACCCCAACGAGCCGAGGATACGGACGGTCCCTGCCGGAAAGGGAAAGGAGATCGTCAAGGCCCAGAAGGCACAGGCCCAGGTGAGGAAGGAGAAGAAGAACTCCTGGAAGTTCCTCATAATCGGGGCCATCATGATAATCACCTTCGTTTACTTCCTCTACGAGAAGGATGTGATGATCCTCGTGATCGGAGCGATGATCGCGATCGGGATATACTTCTTCTCGAGGTTCATCTCCATGTCCAAGAAGGAAGATGAGCTGATACCGAAAATGCTGACGGGTCACGAGAGGAAGGCAAGGGCTCCTTTCATCGATGCGACCGGGGCCCATTCCGGCGCTCTCCTGGGTGATGTAAAGCACGATCCGTTCCAGTCAGGAGGACTCGAGACCCCGCCGCACGAGAGGGTGGAGGTCGGATCCATACATAAAGCGAACAAGGGGGTCCTCTTCATAGACGAGATCAACCTCCTTCGAGCGGAATCCCAGCAGGCGCTGCTGACGGCCATGCAGGAGAAGAAGTTCTCGATCTTCGGGCAGTCCGAGAGGTCCGCCGGGGCAATGGTCAAGACCGAACCCGTACCCTGCGATTTCATCCTCGTCGCCGCAGGGAACCTTGACTCCGTTTACGGCAGGCAGGGTCCGGACGGGGAGAGGTACGGCGGAATGCATCCGGCCCTCAGGTCCAGGATCAGAGGGTACGGCTACGAGGTCTACGTCAACACGACGATGAAGGATACCGAGGCCAACAGGTTGAAGATCGTCCGCTTCGTGGCCCAGGAGGTCAAGAAGGACGGAAAGATACCCCATTTCGACGCGGAGGCCATCGCCGAGGTCATCCGGGAGGCCCAGAGGCGCGCCGGCGTCAGGGGTCAGCTATCTCTCCGCTTCAGGGAGCTCGGCGGCCTTGTGAGGGCGGCCGGGGACCTCTCGAGGGAGAAGGGGCACAAGATAGTCAGCGCCAAGGACGTTCAGGCCGGAAAGGTCCTCTCAAGGTCACTCGAGCAGCAGGTCGTGGACCACCAGATAAAGAAGCGCAAGGAGTATACGGCGATAACGACCAAGGGCTTCATGGTGGGTATGGTCAACGGTCTCGCGGTCATGCAGGGGGACCAGAGCCTCTCGGAGATGTCCGGGATCGTTGCCAGGGTCGCTGCGGAAGTTACCCCCGCATCTTCCAAGGAGGAGGGCAGGATAATAGCAACCGGCAGCCTTGGGGAGATCGCAAAGGAATCGGTCCAGAACGTATCCGCCCTCATTAAGAAGATCACGGGGAAGAACATTTCGGATTACGATCTGCACATCCAGTTCGTGGACACCCACGGTGTCGAGGGCGATTCCGCCTCGATATCGATCGCCACCGCGATCATCTCCGCGCTCGAGGATGTTCCGGTCGACATGGGGTTGGCTATGACCGGATCCCTCTCAGTTCGAGGGGAGGTCCTACCGGTGGGCGGGGTCACGGCCAAGATAGAGGCCGCGGCCAAGATCGGAATTAAGAGGGTCCTGATCCCCAAGGCGAACATGAATGACGTGATACTCGAGGACAGGTACGAGGGAAAGGTGGAGGTCATCCCGGTATCCAATATCAAGGAGGTCCTGAAGTACGCCCTCCAGTCGGATATCAAGAAGGACACACTGTTCTCGAGGCTCGCAAGCATATTCAAGGACGGGGATGCCCTGAAGATCGGAAAGAAGGGGCCCCAGACCGCCTAGGCCTTCAGTCCATTCTCGTTTCACATTAGTCACCACATCAATGGATGCCAGGACATCTGTTTCCATACCCTCTCCGCAGGAGAACTTCCGGTATCATGGGCCGCCGAAACCGTCCAGGGACATCTACGAGATGGACCTCCATTGTACAATGAACATAGTGTTTTTACAGATATATCCCGGGAAAAAGGGTCGAGTTTAAATAAGAGAAATCGTTAAAGGATTTCCACTTCGACGGCCTGAAATACCGCCGGAGCGACCCGTGGGCTATTCACGAAATAGCTATATAAGAAAAGCCTATTGGGGCTAAAGCCAGCTAGTACCTGGTATATTTCGGACGTGAATTCGGAGGACATCTGATGTCAAGCATGGCGCGAAGCAAGGTGATGGGCATCCTTTTGGTGCTCACTTTGGCCCTCGCGGGTCTGTTCATAGTTCCCGCGGGCGCTTCGGCAGAGGGAATGGCTAACCTGAAGGTCGTCGTTAGGGACAACCTTCTCGGAACGATCGAGAATGCAAACGTTTACTGCGTGAACGTCCACACTGGTGCTAGGTACGACCTGGACTGGGACTCCAACGATCTCAGGTACGAGGCCGATGTGACACCCGGGTCCTACCAGATATACGCTTCCGCCGAGGGTTTCACACCCCAGGGATCGCCAAAGATGGTCTACAAGCTCACTGCGGACAATGACGACAATGTTCAGCAGATCAGGCTCAACATCATAGGCATGGACGCCATGGCAAGGGTCCACGTGACCTTCAACAATGAGTCGGTCGAGGACGCGAAGGTCCACCTCTTCGGGGCCGGCGGCATCCACCTCATGGAGCCCACCACTCCCAAGGGGTACGCGAACATCTCCGCCCCCGAGGGAGAGGACCTTCACATGCTGGTCATGTCCAAGGGCAAGGTGACCTACAGCGATTCATTCACCCTTATCGGGACGATGGACATCGAGGTCGCCCTTGCGGCCAGACCGGCAGTCCCGGAGGACTCCTACATGGTCATCGGTCTCGTGATGAACGGGTCCGTGAACATTCCGGGGATCGATGTCGTCATCTGGGACAAGACCTTCGGACACATGGTTCCCGTGAGCAGGGACTTCGAGGGTGCGATATCGCTTCCGCTGTATCGCTCGACCTTCGATATACTGATCATGGCCGATGGATACGAGCCTCTCCTTGTCCAGGGTATTGACCTCGAGAGCGAGACCTATTACACCCCTGCTGGCGAGACCTTCGAGATGTCGAAGATCGCCACCGAGGAGAGCAAGGTCACGACGGTGAACCTCGCCTCGGACATCGCATATCCGATCATCTCCACCGTTTGGACCCTTGACGGGAACTCCATGCTCTTCGGGACCCTCAACGACTACGGGACACCGAGGATGCAGATCGCCGGAACCCCGTTCACGGCTGATTGGTTGAACGTGGACCCCAACGAGGTCAACGACACCAGGATGGAGATCAAGAAAGCGGGACCAGTCTACCTGACCACCGAGACCTTCCTGAAGGTCAACAGGGAATTCTATACCGCCGATGACGCGAACTTCATGGTCGACGTGGAAGGGCTGGGCGGTGCGTCGGCCCAGACCGGCGTCAACCCGGTTGTCACCATGACCACACCGTACGAATCCGAGCTGGACATCGATGTCGGCAAGGATGACATAAGGGTCGAGATATTCGCTCTCCTCGATGGCGAGGTGGTCGATGTTATCCTGCCCGCGGAATACGAGATCCTCGGTGACTTCGGCGATA
This sequence comes from Thermoplasmatota archaeon, assembly GCA_049472235.1. Taxonomy (GTDB): domain Archaea; phylum Thermoplasmatota; class Penumbrarchaeia; order Penumbrarchaeales; family Penumbrarchaeaceae; genus JAFGLL01. The sequence continues at coordinate 20,922 of JBLIRI010000004.1, forward strand.
AGGCCGAGTTCACCGACGGCAACACCTCGAGGCTCAGGGTCTACGAACCCCTGGAATTCAACGCAAAGGTGAAGGAGGCCCCCGAGGCTTCCCTCCGCTTCATCAACTCATACGATTTCTACAGGGTGGAGCCCAAGAAGTACATAGTGAACCTCAATGAGAACATCACTCTGACCGCAAAGGACTCCGAGGACCCCGTCGGGAAGATCGAGAAATACATGTGGAGCAACCTCCCCAACAATATTGAGATCTGGGACGAGGACGAGGAGATGTTCGTCGCCAAGGCGGACGTGGACCTCACCGAGATGGAGGAGATAACCTTCAGGTTCACGGCCCACAAGAACGGCTACCACAACATCACCCTTCAGGTCGAGGACTCCTCGAAGCTGAAGTCCAATGTGGACTGGCTGCTTCTCATGCCGGACGGCGAGGCCCCGACCATCGAGACCTACACCCTAGTCTACAAGAAGGACAAGACCAACGTCACGATGGAGGACGGGAAATACGTCACCGATGAGGACCTTGTGATAATCTTCAACGCTTCCACCGCCGGCGACGGCGAGGGAGAGATCGTTGCCTGGACCTGGACCTTCTCCGACAACACGAAGTCCCTCAACGGCGACGTGGTCGAGCATCCCTTCTCGGACCCCGGTGAATACAACATCACCCTTACCGTGAAGGATGCTGTCGGGAACGAGATCGAGCTTCTGAACTCCTCCACGATCATCGTGAAGGACACAACAAAGCCCCTGGCTGTCATCAAACCCTTCCCCGACGTGAAGCAGGGGGACGAGGTGGAGATGAACGCGTCACAGTCCTACGATCCCAGGACAACCGGCAACCTCAAGGAGGATATCGTCGCATGGACCTGGTACAAGAGGGCTGAAAAGGAGAACTACACGGTGCAGGAGGAGATAGGCGACGAGCAGATCTACAAGTACATTTTCGACAAACCCGGCACCTACATCATCAACCTGACCGTCGAGGACAGGTCCGGGCTTACCGGATGGGTCGAGAAGGTCCTTCTCGTCAGCGGTCCCGACCTCCAGGTCAGGAGTATAACCTTCACCGATCCCGAAGAGACGAAGCTCAGGAAGAATGACAGGGCCAAGGTCTCCATCGCCTACTCCAACGAGGGTACGATAGAGATCAACGATACCTGGACCATCAGGATAGACAGGGATGACGGGAAGAAGATCAAGGAGGAGCAGATCACGGTCAAATTGGAACCCGGCGAGACCCTCTACTACAACTTCTCCTTCAAATTGAGCTTCAAGGGCGAGCACACGCTGATCGCCTATGTCGACTACGGTGAGGTGATCGCCGAGATGAACGAGGACAACAACAAGCTCGAGACGAAGTTCACCGTGATAGATGAAGAATCCATCTGGCATTGGTGGTATGTCCTGATCGCCATCGCGATCATACTCGTTGCTTACGTGGTCTACATGAAGTATACCCGCAGCGAGTGGGGATACGAGCCCATCCAGAGATGGTGGGAAAGGCGCAACGCTTGATCTTCCCCCAGGATGGAACACAAGGGAGGGAGCGAGGCTCCCTCCTTTTTTTTTGTACTTTTCACTATATCGGTAGATAATAGAATGATTGTCAAATAACGAATGTTAAAATGCGGTTGTTAATATGGGAAGGACCTAGCTCTTGTTCTTCATCTTTTCCCTTTTTTCCTTTGGAGATCTTCTTTCCGGGATGGGTGCCGGTCTCTTCTTCCCGGTCATGATTTCATCATCCACATAAAGCGCACAGTAGCATGAACCGAACTCCTCGACATCAGGGTCCCTGTAGTCGCATGGACAGATGATGTCCAGATCCTCTTCCTTTATGCCGTCAGAGAGTCTGCAGGGGCAGGCCCAGTAGCCGTAACGCCTCTGGTTCATGAGGAGCCCCCATACGAGCTCTTTGGTGAATTCCTCGTCCGGATTCAGGTTGACACCGGTCTTTTCCGCGAACTTCTTCAATCGGATGAATGCCTGGTCCACTTCTTCCTTGGTGGGTTCCTTCAGGCTCCCGTCACTCATGACCAAGGGCCTCCCTGATCTCCTCCTCCTGGAAGCCTACGATGCATCTCTCATTGTTGATGACTATCGTTGGGAAGGAGCATCTGGGGTTCCATTTCGTCACCTCGACCTCCACCTCGTCCCTGGCCTTTCTGTCGAGCTGGTCGACGAATATGTAGCTGTATCTGATGCCGAGATCGCCCAGAAGCTTCTTGGTTCTCTTGCACCAAACGCAGGTACTGATGGCGTATAGTTTCACTTCACCCTTATTCTTGCCCTCGACATCCGTGAACTCGTACATCGTGTTTCCTCCATCAGTTCATGTCCCTGCTCTCAATGAACGGATTTTGATATAAATTGATTTTCCCAGAAGTGCAAGGAGGTATGCCGCCCCCATGATCATAACGATGGTCGCTCCAGGGGGCGTGTCCAGCTCTATTGAGACGAGGTTCCCGGCCGTGGCAAGGAACACCCCAAGGACAGAGGATGCGACCATCATCATCGATAACCTCTTTGTAAAGAGGTTCGAGATGGCGGAAGGGATCGTAAGCATTGCAAGGACAAGTACAACTCCAACGACCTTTATGAGCAGGGTGACGGTGAGCGCTATGAGGAGGAGTATGAGGGTATTGAGCATGGTGACCTTGACCCCGGAGATCCTGCTGAACTCCTCGTCGAAAGCAAGCATCTCAGTGTCCCTAAAGAAGATCAAGATGAAAAGATAGATCGCCCCCAGGATACCGGCCATTATCAGCAGCTCGTTCTTCGAGGTCAGCAGGATATTGCCGAAGAGTATGGCCTCGAAGGACATCACCTGGATCCTGTTGCGGTCCACCAGCGTGATCAGCAATACTCCAAGGGCCATACCGATGACCCAGAGGGCCCCGATGGTCGAATCCTCCCTGTACCTTCGCTTGATCGGCTCAGACCCAAGTACAAGGGCAGCTCCTGTGGCGAACAGGACGGCTCCCAGCATCGGGTCGAACCAACCTGCACCCAGATGCTGCATGTAATATGCGAACCCTATCCCGCCGAAGGAAGTGTGGGAGATGCCGCCTGCGATGAAAACGTTCCTTCTTACAACCACAAGTGTCCCGATGACCCCGCATGCAAGAGCGGCCAGGATGCCGGCCAGGATCATCCTCTGGACGAAGGGCACGTCAAGATATTCCCACATGTCCAGCATTTCCTCGTTCCTCCTAGTTACCGTGATCGTGGTGAGGCAGCACCCTGTGGGGGACGCCGTGGGCGATTAGATCCACGGGGCACTGGTATGCCTCCTCCAGCATCTCTTTCGATATTGTCTGGTCGTTGTTCGTGAAAAGGTGCCTGTTGAGACATGCGACGGTACTGACATGGGATGAGATGATCCCGATGTCGTGGGTTACCAGCAGAATGGTGATGTCCCTGTTCAGGTCTGTCAGCAGTTTGTAGATGGATTCCTCGATATGGGCGTCAACCGACGCGGTGGGCTCATCGAGAAGGAGCATTCTCGGCTGTGAGGCCAGCGCCCTGGCTATGAACACCCTCTGTTTCTGTCCCCCTGACAGGGCGTTGATGTTACGGTCGAGGTGCTCGAGCATGTCGACCTTGGACAATGTGTCCTTGACCACTTCGAGGTCCGATCTGGAGTACCAGGGTCTCATTCCCTTCTTCGTCCTTCTGCCCATCATTACCACATTGCGGACGGTTATGGGGAAGTCCTTGTCGAAGATGGAATACTGGGGGACGTAGCCGATGTATTTTCGACCCCTTGATGGCTCCTGCCCGTAGATCCGGATCCTTCCCCTGGAAGGCGGGATCAGTCCGAGTATCGCCCTGAGAAGTGTGGACTTGCCTCCTCCGTTGGGGCCTATGAGGCCGAAGAACTCTCCGTGCTCCACCTCGAGGTCGATGTCCTTGATGATGATCTCCCCGTCGTATCCTGCGGAGAGGTTCTCGATCCTCAGTGCTGTCTCTTTCCCGACCATCCGGTCCAACTCCTCTTTGTTTTCAGTTCTCAATCTCCAAAGGCGTCCGCCATCTTTTCTGCCACCTCTCGCAGGTTATCGATGTAGTCGGAGGCAAGGGGATCGACGGTGACCACATCTCCTCCGATGGACCCGGCTATCTGCCTTGCCAAGGAGGTGTCGAACTGAGGTTCGACGAATACGACGGTGATGTTGTTCTCCCTGGCCTGGTCTATGAGAGAGGCGACCCCCTGCGGACCCGGCTCCTTTCCCTCGTTCCTCACTGCAAGCTGAGTGATGTTGAAGGCATCCGCGAAATATCCCCAAGCCGGGTGGTAGGAAAGGAACTTCCGCCCGTGATAGGGCGAAAGCCCCTCCTCGATGTCATCTATCATCGCATCGAGATCGTCCCGATACGACGCGTGGTTGTCCCGAAAATCCGCTTCGTTATCGGGGTCAACATCGATCAGGATATCGAGAACGGTCCCTGCCATAAGCTGCATGTTCCGGGGGTCCAGCCATATGTGCGGGTCGGTCCCGTCATGGTCGTCATCACCCTCATCCTCATGTTCATGGTCTATGCCGTGGTCCTCGAATGAGACCACATCGACCCCCATCGACATGTCAACGATCGTCATTTCCGGATTTGTCTCCCTGATCGTGTCCATGTTCATGACCTCGAACTCCACCCCGGACCCTACCATGAAGTATATGTCAGCCCTTGCGACCTTAAGAAGCTGGCTGGGAGTCGGTGAATAGGTATGCGGGTCCATGTTCCCGGGTACCATCACCACTACCTCCACATCGCTGCCAGCGATCCTTTTGACGACCTCTTCCTGGGGGGCTATCGAGACCACGACGAGGTCCAGCTCATCACTTCGTCCGGTGTCCAGGCATCCGGTCAGGAGGAGGAATGATGTTGACAGCAGAATGGCCCCGATCACCATGGTCCAGGTCCTTGCTAGGCAACTTCCGGGTAACTTTTCACCGCCATCGGCAAGCATCTTAATAACAATGCAATAGCATATTAATAAAATTTATCAATAACTTGTTTAGGAGTTAATAATAAATAGGCCTCAAACGCATTTAAGTTAATAACATCGCCAACTGGTTGGAGGCCTGAATTTGCCGATCGTCAGCGTTTCATTGACAGAGAAGAACCTCGACGTTCTTGACCGCATGCAGACCGCCTTCGGTCTCTCCGGAAGGAGCGAGGCTATCCGCGCCTGTCTCAGGACCACCGAGGACGATATCAGGGACAGGGAGGGGCTTGAGGGAAATGTCGAGGGGGTACTGATAGTTGTCCACGAATCCCACAGGGACACCGATCTCGACGATATCAGGCACAGCTACCAGGAGATCATCACGACCCAGATACACTCCCACCTGAAGAACGAGAAATGCCTGGAGGTGTTCATTGTCAACGGGGAGGCGGAGATGTTGAAGAGCATGGTCTCCAGGTTCAGGGGCAAGGACGAGCTCGACTACGTGAAGTTCGTTAGGAGCTGATGCCGGGTTCTCTAAGGTCGGACCCATCCCATCTCGAGGTAGGCCGGTCCATCCTTCTTCAGATGAGGCTCGGAGATGCCCGACGGTTCGAAGGAGAAGAGGAACCTTTTTCGGACCGAATGGCTCAGCCTCAGAGGCCTTGAGAGCTCCTCCCAGGTGAAGCTCTGGTCCTCCGGGACGCAGTGGACCAGAAAGGTCGAATGCTTCTCCGGACTTCTAAGGGTGTACACCCGGAAGTGGGCCCCGTACTTGAACCCGGTCCTGACCGACCATCCCCGCCTTCTGAGGTCAAGGTAGGTCCGGTATTTGGCATCGTCCTCTCCCCTTCGGTCACCTGCCAGCATCCTGTCCTCCTCGGGTGAGATGATCAGGGAACCGCCAAGCTCCGTGCCGACGAAATCGGATGCATGCAGCTCCTTCAGGGGTCCGCCGTGGAGGATTGCCCCCCGGTCCCTATATCGATCCTGGACCAACCCCGGGCGGTGGAATCAAGGGTCCTGTCCCCGTTTTCGGCTTCATCCAGGGAGGTCCGGACGTTGTAATAGGTGATGTCCCAGTCGCTGTCCACCACGGCAGCGATGCTCCTCATCTTCATGTTCTCCCTGCTCTTTGCCTCCAGCCACAGGCCCTTGGGGGTGACGGGATCGTGCTCTCTCTGGACCGAGATCCATGAATCGGCCTTCCCGGACCCCGGACGCTTCCCCCTCGGGAACGTGCTGAAAGAGCCCCTGCCTGTCCCTACCACGACGATCCCCCTGTTCCTGAGGTCCCTGAACACCAGGAAGTTCTCCATGAACCTAGCGTCCTTGGAAAGCCCCCGTTTGAGGAGTTCAGGCAGGTCGGCGTTCCTGCCTTTTCGGCTCCTTCTCACCTCGAGCCTGCCGGTTTCGAGCAGGTATGCGGCCTCCACCAGGGAGAGGACCGATGTGCCGCCTGTTTGCGGACTGCCGAAGCATCCTTTGTTCATCAGGGTGGATGCGGTGGATGTGTCGAAAACGACGACCTTGTCATCCTTCAGGTAAGAGGACATTTCGCATCCACAAGTACCTATTTCCGATAAAAACATACCCTTCCTCCCGGTTTGATAAAAAAGTATTTGTCGAAGGAGAGGATATGATGAGGGTCAACATCCTAAACAGGGCATGGGGGTAGCTTATCACGGATTATTCCAGTTCCATTTCCAAGGGCCTCATCAAGGCCAGGGAGGAAAGGCTCAAGGCCTTGGTCCTGCAGAATCCGGTACCGAAGCATGTCGCAATAATAATGGACGGGAACCGCAGGTTCGCATCCCTGGAAGGAAAGAACCCCCTCGACGGTCATCTGGCCGGCAGGGACAAGCTCGAGGATGTACTGGAGTGGTGTGTCGACCTCGGGATCCATATCCTCACTGTATACGCTTTCTCGACAGAGAACTTCAAAAGGTCCAGGGAAGAGGTGGAATCTTTGATGGCCCTCTTCGAGGAGAACTTCCTCAAGATCGCCCGGGACGACAGGGTCCACAAGAACAGGATAAGGGTGACGGTCCTTGGCCAGAAGGACCTGCTGCCCGAGAGCCTCCAGCAGGCGATCGAGAAGGCCGAGGAGACATCCCACGGTTACAGCGATTATTACTTCAACCTCGCCGTCGCTTACGGGGGCAGGGAGGAGCTGATTTATGCCATCCGGTCGATCTCACATGACGTGAAGGAGGGCAAGGTGGGCGAGGATGACATAGACGAGCGTCTGGTTTCGAAATATCTCTACACCGCCGATTTCCCCGATCCGGACCTGGTCCTTCGGACATCAGGGGAGGTCAGGATATCGAATTTCCTCCTGTGGCAGCTTGCCTATTCCGAGCTGTATTTCACGGATATCTACTGGCCGGGCCTTACCTTCTCGGAGTTCCTCAAGGCGGTTAGGTCCTATCAGCTCCGGCAGAGGCGCTACGGAAAATAGGCCCCGGGATCAATCGATTATATCCAGGGAGTTCTCGATCCTGTTCAGCTCGACCCCGGAGCTCTTGGACCCCACCAGCGCCCCTTTGTCATTTGCGACCATCGAGGCGCCGAGGTACGGGGACCCGAAGTTGGCGGTGCAGATATACGGCTCCACACCGAAAAGTTCCTTCATCCGTTCAAGGTCCTTCTGGGTGGATTTGGGATGCACCAGCATTCCCTTTGAGTTCACGACGGCTATCGAGCCCACGGTCTTGATCCCGGCGATGGTCCCCTTCAAGGCCTCCACCTGGAAGACCTCCTCGATGAGATTCAGGCTTCCGGAGCTCAGGTCCGGATTGACAAGGGCGACCTTTTCAGATAGGAGGATATTGTTGCCCCAGGCGGTATGGGGGTCGTCGCATACGACTATCTCTAGCTGCTCGTGCTCCTGTCCGGCGCTCTGGAGCGCCGAGACGATCTCTTCCCTGGTGTAGAAATATGGTATCATCATTCCCCGTGAATTGGCAGCTATCAGCGATCCGTGAAGATTCGTGTTCCCGCAGGCTGTTCTTACGGCCGTTAGACCCATTATTCCCTTGATATGCTCCGAGAACTCTTCGGGAGTATCCATTGGACAGAGTGCAAGGGACCCGACCTGCCGGCAAAACACCCCGATGAAGGGGTTGCCATTGATATCCGCCATTCTGATGGCCATTGGGCACACGCCCTCGAAAGGGTCACTCCTCGGGGAGGGTGACCTCGACAAGGTCCTGGTCCTTGAACTTGGTTGCCTTCACCTTGATCTTGTTCGGCGGGCTCTCCCTGCCGCGTATCCAGACCGCTTCGTTTATCGGGGTGTCCAGCCACACGTTCTTTTCCTCGATCTTCATATGTCTGGCAACATGCGACCTGATGAGCTTTATCGCGATCGGCGCCCTCTTTGTCTTGGGGGCGTCAACGACCTTCCTCAGAGGGACGATCATTATCCTTTCTTCCATATCGTCGGCCATTTAGCACCACGCTCCATTCCCGGATCATTTCTGCAGTTTGCTCCTTCGCCAGGTATGCCTCTTGGGATGGGTCGTGAACCTTCTTGCGGTCCTCTGCATGACCCAAGCGGGTACCCTGCGGTTGCGGTTCGTGGCTTTTATTAGCCTCTTCTTCTTTCCAAAGGGTTTTCGGCTGGACATGGTCCTACTTCCTTACGATGTTTATATCCCTCTTCTGGGGTTGTACCTGGCTGAGGAGTTTCTTGAGCGTTTCGTCGTCCACGGGCCCGGGCAGTCTTCCTGACTGGTAGAGCATGATGAGCTGGTTCTCGATGGCGTTGGCCAGGTCCGGATATCCGAGTTTGAGCCTTCCGAGCCTTTCCTTCGCATCAACCGTCAACACCTTCCTCAATACAGCTTTCTTCTCCGCTTCTACCCTGGCCTGCTCCTCTTTCATTACCTTCTGCTGCTGCTCCTGCATCTGGAGCTGGGCGAGTCGTTTCTGCCTGAGGGCTTCCAGTTCGGGGTCCTCTTCGGCCATCTCGCTTTCCTCCGTGATCGGATCAGTACTTTCCAAGTTCCGGATTATCCTTGATGATGTCCTGAAGGACCTCCCGGGCCGAGTTGTCCAGCAGGCTCTTACCCTTGGGGGTGATCTCCCTGCCCTTGCCCTTGACGGTCCGGACCAGTTCGGCCATCTCGAGCTGCTGAAGGGCATTGCGGACAATTGACCCGGAGCCGTAGGCTACCCTGTCGGGCTTGGAGCCCCGGTCCCTTGCACCGCTGAACATCGCTCGAAGGTGCATGGTCCCGATGGGTCCGTTCATGTATACCTTTCTGAGTATGGCAGCTTCCCTGATGTGCCACCAATCGCTGTTGGTCGGAGCCTTCTCCCTGTGTATCCCTGTCTTCACGAAATCCGCCCACTCCGGGGGGGTGCACTGGTCGAAGCCCTTGAGCTTCTCCGCTGCCTTCCTGATCAGGGGTTCTGCCGGTACGTCAAATGCGGTGGTCATCTTCGGCCTCCGGATATCTGGATGCTGAACATCACCTTACTAGTAAGGGGATGTGGAAGGGCTGATAATCGCTCCATTATTTAAACGTTTCCGACCCCCGCAATTGGCCAGGATATTGCAGGTTCTGCCTTCTAAATATATGACCAGCTACCAATTGAGGGTCTCTTCCGCCCCATCCTTTTCGGATCCATTTCCGCCATTTTCTTTTGGGCCCCCGTTCTCTTCGCCGCCCCCATCCTCCTCGGCCTGCGCGGCCTTCGTCCTTTTCCTGCGGACTATGCCGCGGACGATCAGTAGAACGATCAGGAGCATGACAAGGATCAAGGCCCCCAGGGTGGAAAAGAAGCATGCACTGACATTGTTGACCGCAAAATAGGTCCCGACCGTCAATTCCAGGGTGATATGGTCCCCTGTTCCGTCGTCCGGTGTGACCATCAGCGTCGGGTAGCCGTCAATGACCTCCACATCGAGCTCTGAGATCTTGTCCCGGCTCCCGTCTCCGATCCATGCCCTGACACCGGACCCCGAGGGGAATCTGATGGTAAGATGATTCTCCCACCCCCGGATCTCGCTGGTATCGATGGTCTTCGTCACGGTCCTTACCGGGATAAGGGGGTCCAGATGAGGGGGGATGAACCTGAGCTCCTTGTTCCCCATGGAGTTCGAGGACCCAGAACCCGTCAGGGGCGCGGTAATGCCCGAAGCGCTGACCTCCACCCTTATCGGGTCCTCGTCGTTAACATCCCGGGGATCGCCGTCGAACTCCATCGATGCATCCACCAGTGCGACGTTGATCTCCCTGCCCTCCTTGTCAAGGAGGTCGTCCACCAGGTCGACCACTTCCTCTCTCACCTTGTCCTCGATCTCGGATCGGTTGACCATCCCCATCCTGTCCAGCAGCCTGATGAGATCGCTGGTTAGATAGTCCAGCTCGTAGTCGAGTTCGGTGTTCACGTCGTATTCGTCCGGGTTGTACCTTATGCGGTGCACCGAGATCGTCCCGTTCATCCTGACATCGATCTCCATGTCCGAGATGTAATGCGAACGGACGCTTGACAGGTCGATAAGCGCCTCCATGGCGATCTTCTCCGAGCTGTAGACGGGAGCAAGGTCCGATCCGATCACCTTGAAGCCTCCGGTGTATTCGTATCTTGACCTGCCCTCGACCGCGGAAAGCGGGGTCTCCTCGATGAGGACCAGGTTCCCTGGCATCGTCAATGCTGCAGATACTCGATCGTCCGTTATGGCATCGAACATCCTGGTTATCCTTAGACCTCCGTTGAGAAGCCCGATCACGTCGTCCAGCTCGTACCCTTCCAGTATATCGAGTTCGATGGGCGATGTTGTCATCACGGCGACCAGGTTCTTTCCCGGGTTGGATATGATCGCTTCCAGGTCCCCGCCCGTGACAGGATAGGTGTACTGCGGGATCGACATCGTGGAGGACAGAACCACTTCCGAGCCGTCGAACTTGTTGGACAGGCTGCTCTCCATCTCACCGGAGACCTGCTCCTCGATCTGTGCGATATCGCCCCCGTCCATTACACCCTCCCCGATCGCGAACCTGATGAAGCCGGGAGGAAGGACCCCGGGGACTGACATCGACTGCGGCAGGTCGTCAAGGGCGTCGGACCTGTCCTTCGAAAGGGCTCCGAGCCCGACACTTCCCGAGATGTTCATCCTGTCCAGTCGGTACCAGTCTATCTCCAGGTCCCCCTCGATGACCTCCTCCGTCACCGAGATCGCCCGGTCAGATATGAGCTTGAACGTGAAATGGTCGACGAACTCCCCCTTGCTGCTGTCCAGTGTCTTTACGTAGTACCCCTGGACCGGGTCCACGCCCGTCTCCCTGAGCTGTACATCGACGAAACCGTACCCAAGCGGGTTCCATTCGGACGGGAACCGGTATTCTATGAACTGACCCAGTTCGGCGCGGAGGGTGGCCGTTCTGGTGAACTCGAACCCGGACATGAGCATTCCCAGAATGAAGATGTCCGTTCTGCCCTCCTCGAGCTTTGCCAGAGCTGCAGGGTCGAGGAAACGGCTCATATTCATCTCTCCAGCTACCTCCAGGGCATACTCCACGGGCATGCTGTCATCCTTTCCTTCCTGCAGGGTGGAGGCATCCAGTAGCAGGTCCGTGACCAACACCTGGTCACCGCTGAATGAGTAGGATGCGAGGTTGAGGATCCGGTTCATCATCTCCACATCAAGGTCATCGGCGGTCGTGTTCGGATCGAGGGAATAGAGTCCGCGCAGAGCGGTTGAGTTATAGGTCTCACCCTCGATGGTGATCCTGTAGATATCGACCTCGGCATGAAGAGAATAATGTGTCAGACCTTCGAACTCGACCGTTATCACTATCCTGATATCCTCCTCGGCCCCCCTTGTGGGGGCGCCTCCGGCATCCTCTGAAAGGAAAAGAGCGGGGATGACAAGGGCGGCAAGGGCTATAGGAAGGAGGGTTCTGACCCATCCGGACTGTTCCATATCCAAACAATCTACCCTAATTACAAAATACTTGCTGTCACATTTTACTACACAGGAATAGTGGGACAATGATGGACGAACTCGAGGAGGACATCTTCGGCGGGAGGTTCACGGCCTCCATACCGATGCGGGAGGCGGAGAAGCTCAGAGAGAGGTGCTGATGGAGAACGACCTTTTCGACCCAACCCGGTCCATAGGACGGGACGAGAAGGTGCATTTCCCCGTCAAGCTCCCGGAGGGCAGGGACCTTGAATGGTTCGTTTGGCTCATAGAGGACCTCGCGGACATCGTTATGGTCTCGGAGCCGGGTGCCGGGACCTCGCACAGGGAAAGAAGGCCGACCCCTTTTCAGGAGATCAGGGGGATCCTCGAGAACGAGCTCGAGCCCCAGGAGGTGCAGCTACTTCCGGACAGGTGGGAGATGATCGGGGACTGCCTAATTTTGAAGATCGATGAAGGTCTTCTATACAGCATAGACAGGGTCGGCACCGTCTATCAGAAGGTCCTTGGTGCGAGGTATACCCTTGTCGATATGGAAGGCATCCAGGGGGAGCTTCGGAAACCCGAGTTCATGACGGTATGCGAACCGGAGGACGGTAACTGGGACGTCATCCACACCGAGAACGGCATAAAATATCAGCTTGACCCCCGTTCCATCATGTTCTCATCGGGGAACATCGTGGAGAGGATGGGGATCGTGGAACTTGTCAACGAAGGCCCCAGACCTCCCGGAAAGCCCTCGTCGGGGGACGGAGAGGTTGTCCTGGACATGTTCGCGGGGATCGGATATTTCTCCCTCCCCATCGCACTGGGCTGCCCCGTCAAGGTCGTGCATGCCATCGAGAAGAACCCGGTCTCGTTCGATTATCTGCTCAAGAACATCAAGCTCAACTCGGCGGGGGACAGGATCGATCCTGTATTAGGAGATAACCGGGAGGTCGAGATCAAGGAACCTGCCGACAGGGTGGTGATGGGTTATGTGGGCGGGACACTGGAATTCCTTGAAAGGACGGTGGAGCTGATATCGAGCGAGGGGGCCATAATCCATCTCCATGATACGGTCAAGGTGGAGGACGGCCATACATGGCTCACCAGCGAGGCGGAGAGGAAGCTTGGGGTGCTTGGATGGAAAATGGAGATTCTGGGCCATAGAAAGGTCAAATCCTATGCCCCGCGCATAGACCATATCGTCATCGATATGATGGTCACCCCAAAATGAAGTGGCTCCTTTCCGGCCCGCTTCTAGCGAGCGGGCTCCGGATGTAAAACTTTAAGAAACCCTATCCTGATAACAAGGCAGGTGCGCGGATGAAGAACATCGTCATCGCCGGCGGGGGAGATGTCGGTTATCACCTGGCAAAGACCCTATCAGAGGAAGGACACAGCATAACCGTGATCGAGAAGAAGGACGAGATAACCGAGAAACTGGAAGCCCTGGACATCCTGGTCGTTACCGGTAACGCGGCTTCGCCCTCCGCCCTCCAGAGGGCCTACATAAACTCCGCCGATATCTTCATTGCCGTGACCGGGGTCGATGAGATCAATATTGCAGCCTGTGCCATTGCGAAGAACCGGGGTTGCAAGACCATGGCGAGGATCAACAGCGTTGACTATATCGAAAGCCCTGTCACCACTGAGGGTCTGAAGGACGCAGGGGTCGATATAGCGTTCTGCCCCGAGCTGATCGCCTCCCACCATATCGCCAACATCCTGACGATACCGATAATGCTGGATTCCCCGATATTCATGAAGGAGAAGGTCAGGGTCCTCGAGGTGAGGGTGGACAAGAATTCGAAAGCAGCCGGGAAGGAGCTCAGGAAGCTGTCATATCCCGCGGACGTGAACCTGGTCTCCATATTCCGGAATGAGATGGTGATAATCCCGAAGGGACACGTCAAGCTTGAACCCAACGACAGGGTGATCGCCGTCGCCTCCCTGGAGACAAGCGATGAATCCTTCCAGAAACTTTCGAGGATGCTCGGGGTCGCAAGAAGGTCGGACCTCAGCAAGCCCATCGAGAGGGTGATGATCGCAGGCGCCTCCAGGGTTGGATACCACATGGCGAAGCTGCTCTCGGAGAAGGACCTGTCGGTCATCATGATCGACGAGGACGAGGACAGGTGCAGGGAGATGTCGGAGAAGCTGCCCGAAGTCCTTGTGATCAACGGCTCCCCGACCGACAAGGAGCTCCTGAAGGAGGAGGGGATATCCGAGACCGATGCCTTCCTGGCCGTTACGGACAAGGAGGAGGTGAACATCCTCACATCGCTGCTTGCCAGGCAGTACGGTGCGACCAGGTCGATAGGGCTGGTCGACAAGCCCGGGCTGAAATCCATACTGGAGGAGGTCGGCATCGACCTGGTCATCTCGCCCAGGTTCGTAACGCTGTCGACGATCCTGAGGTACTTCCATCAGGAGGATTTCGAATCCATGGCCACCCTCTTCCAGGGAGAGGTCCTGGTGATAGACCTCAAGGTGAAGGAAAGGTCCAAGGCCGCCAACAGGAGGCTTGATTCCATCATGAGGTTCAAGAAGAGGGAGATGCTGATAGGAGCGATAATCCGAGGTGGGAATGTGATCATCCCCCATGGGGACACCTTCATTCATCCCAAGGACCAGCTCCTGATATTCACGAAGAGCAATACCCTGAAATGGGTGAAGGACTACTTCTAGGGGGCTGTAATTGAAGATCACCAGGATACTGGTCATAGTTGCCCGGATGAACATAATCATCCTGGTTCTGACCATGCTGTCCTTCCTCATCGACCTGCTCTACCGGGATATCAGTCTTGTCAATATCCTGCGGTTCTCCATCCCATTCGGGCTTTCATCCCTTGTCTACATCCTGGCGGTGATGCTGCTCCGGAAGGGAGAGAGGCTGACGAGGAGAGAGAGGTACATGTCGGCCATCGCATCCTTCATCTACATCGTTCTCCTCTGCTCGATCCCCTTCATGATAGACGGGATACTGGGGCCTGCCGGCGCCCTGTTCGAATCCATGGCGGGCCTGACAACCACCGGTCTGTCCACCTTCGATCCTGCCGACCTTATGGACAGGGGGCACGGGTTGGTCTTCTTCAGGGTTTCACTGCAATGGGTCGGCGGACTGTTCTACCTGGTGTTCGCGTTCATGTTCCTGTCCGACCTGGCCGATACGGCGAAGAGGTCCGCGGACAGGAAGATCTTCTCGAGGATAGGTCTCGTACCCAACCTTTCGACCCTCCTTCAGAACCTAACTCTGATCTACGGGATATTCACACTGGCATCCTTTCTGGCATTCTACATCGGCGGCATGGACCTCTTTGATTCCATCTGCCTTTCGCTTTCAACTATCAGCACCGGAGGTTTCACATCCACCGGAAGGACCATCGGTGAAGGCTCCGGGATCCATCTGTTGGTCATCGTGTTCATGTTCCTGACCGGAACGGGATACTACGTCCACATGAGCATATTCTCGGCAAGGGGAAGACGGAAAACGATCCTGGATGTGGAGAACGTATCCTATCTTATGATCATCCTGGTGGCCCCGATCATCATGTTCCTCATACTGTTCTTCGATGGTCATTCCTCTCTTGCCTCATTGTGGAAAGGAGCATTCGCCGTTGTCTCTGCCATAACCACCACAGGCTTCATGGTGGAGGGAATGAACGACTGGCCCGATTCAGCGAAGTTCCTGCTGCTGGTCCTCATGCTCATCGGAGGCTCATCGCTTTCCCTGGCTTCCGGCTTCAAGGTCCAGAGGGTCTTCCTTCTCCTGAAGGGCTTCCTCAACGAGGTGAAGAGCTCCTCCCACCCCAATGCCGTGGTCACATTGAGAAGGGGCGAGGGAAGTTATTCCGAAAAGGCCCTCGAGGCAGCGAACATGACCTTCTTCTACCTGTTCGGCCTGATGGCCATATCCATTGGTCTGATATTGATATTCAAGGGGGATATGTTCTCGGTCATCTCCCTCTGCGTCACGGCCATAGCCAATTCAGGGACAGCCTTCGGGGAATACTCGGACCCCGGAGGGATAGCCTCCCTGAACTCCTTCGTGAAACTGGTCCTGGTAAGCATCATGTTCCTTGGCAGGTTCGAGGTGCTGCTCCCGCTCTATTTCCTTTCCATGAGAGGCGCCCGGTTCACCGGGTGACATCGAGAACATCAAGATCTTCCGGCACGATCACGTTTTTGAAGGAATCCCCTGCCTCCTTGAGATATCTCTCGAAGCTCTCCTCCTTTGTATACCTAGGCGAGGAATGTACAAGCACCAGCTTCCCGACCCCCGCCTCCTTCGCGATCCTCGCGGCTCCTGCAACGGTGGAGTGGGTGACCTCGTCCGCAAGTCCTGCAAGGTCCGACGTGAATGTAGCTTCGTGAACGAGGACGTCCGCCCCCCTTGCCAGCTCGATCAACTCCTCGGAGGGGGACGTATCGCCGGATATCACCACCGACCGTCCGGGTCTTGGCGGGTCAAGGACCTGTTCCGGTCGAACCGTCCGATCCCTCCCGTCGATCTTGAAGGTTACATTCTCACCGCCCTGCAGCTTCCGCCAGAGGGGCCCTTTTGGAACGCCGAGCTCCACGGCCTTTTCCCTGTGGAACCTGCCGGTCCTATCCTTCTCGCCGATCCTGTAGGCAAGGGTCGGTACCGAGTGCTTCACGGCGGTGCAGGAGACGGTGAGGTCTATGACCTGGAAGACCTCCCCGCCTTTGAGCTCATGGACCTTCGTCTCGAACTTCTCCGTGAAAGGGCACATCGCCCTGGCCATCTCCCATGACCTTGATATCCCGATGGGGCCCCAGACATTGAGGGTCTCGGTCCTGTCGTTGAGGGCCATTGTCTGCACAAGCCCGGGAAGTCCCAGGAAATGATCGCCGTGGAGATGCGTTATGAGTATGTCCCTTATCCTCATCGGGGAGACCGGCGATTGGACCAGCTGCCTCTGGGTGCCCTCTCCGCAATCGATGAGTATGGACCCCGACCCGTAGGTGAGGGCAATGGACTGGGAACCGCGCCTTCGGGTGGGCCAGCTACCGCCGGTTCCTAGAAAGGTCAGACGCATTGTCGCTGAACAGGGAAGATATTAAATCTACTTTTGGGTGCCCACCCTTATTTTTATACTCAGATGTTCATTGCCCTGCCGGGGAACTGAAATGGTCCATGTCAGGGTAGGCAACGGAACTGTCCGGTTGAGACCGTCCAAGATAGTATGCCTCCTCAGGTCCTATGCAGCTCATGCCGAAGAGCTGGGGAACGAGGTCCCTGGCAGGCCGCAGTTCTTTCTAAAGCCCCCCTCCGCGATGATTTCCAACGGCTCGTCCATCGTCATCCCGCCGGGTGTGGAGAGGCTGCACCACGAAGTGGAGCTCAGCCTGGTCATATCGAAGAGGGGAAGGAACATATCACGGGAAGAGGCCATGGACCATATCGGTCTGTTCCTGCCGATGCTGGATATCACCGCCAGGGACCTCCAGGACCAGGCGAGGTCGAAAGGCCTTCCCTGGGCGGAGGCCAAAGGTTTCGATACCTTCGCCCCCGTCGGGCCCCAGGCCGTGAAGGCCTCCGAGTTCGAATGGAAGGGAAAACGGATCTGGCTGGAGGTCAACGGGGAGCGGAGACAGGACAGCAGCACGGAAATGCTGCTCTTTTCCGTCGAGCGGATAGTTTCCGACATCTCCGCTGTCATGACCCTCGAGCCGGGTGATATCATCATGACCGGCACCCCCGAAGGGGTCGGACCCCTGGTCTCCGGGGACAGGATCAGAGCCGGGATCGAGGGCATCCTGCCCATGGAGTTCGACGTTTTATAGAGGACGTCCCCGGTCCGATCCGGGGTCCAGGCACGAGCCAGGTCCCGAACACATGTTACCATCAACATTATAAACGTACTAATGAATGCATCGGGGAAATGAAACCGGGTACGATCATCGCCCTGTTGCTGCTTCTGGGAACGGTGCCGATTGCAGTCGAAGGAGTAAATGAAAGTCCAGCATCATCTGGCGAAACCATCACCGATGCGGCTTCGGATTGGTTGCTGCTCATGTACATGGCGGGGGACAATAATCTCGGAAGAGATGGATATGAATGGGGGAACGCTGTCAAGATGGACATCGAGGAGATGGAGAACACCATGCCGGATACCGGACTGGACATCCTCGCCCTCGCGGATATGGAGGGTCCTAACAACTCGTACCTCTATGACCTGGTCCCCGCCCCTGCCCGTGGCATCTCGTCGCCTACGATCCCTCTGTCCGATGTCAATCCCGCATGGACCGATGAGGTGGACATGTCCGATTGGAGGACGCTTCGGGATTTTCTGGTATTCTCTCTCACCAACAGGTCGGCGGACAGGATCATGTTCGTCCTTTGGAACCATGGGGCCGGATGGTACTCTAGCGATTCTTCTGCAGCGGGATCTCGTTCGGAAGAACCTTCGAGAGGCTTCGCCCTCGATTCGAACTCCGGAGGAGCGATGTTCCTCGACGAGTTCAGGGACGCCTTCATCTCGGCCGAGAGCGAGCTTGGGTCCCTTCACATGGACGTGATAGGTTTCGACACCTGCTCCATGGGCATGATGGAGGTCTTCTACCAGGTCTCCCCGTGGTTCGACCTTGCCATAGGGTCCGAGGACGAGCAGCCCTGGTACGGCTACAATTACACCTTTGTATCCGTCATGGGCGGTGCGACCCCTTATTCCCCCGTTCAGCTTGCCTCTCACATTGTCTCCGAGTTCGAGCTGCTCTACCTCTACCCCGGAGAGTACTCCTACGCCACGATCTCGGTGATGGACCTGAAGGTCCTCCGCAACGAGCTTACACCCAGACTTGAGGTGCTCTCGGGCCACCTGTTCGAAAGGATGTACCAGAACGAGATCGTCATGAACCACAAGTTCCGCAAGGCGAGGGGTATCTCGGAGGCGCTGAGCTTCGAGAACGTCGATCTTGGAAGCCTTATGTGGTATATCGTCAGGAGCGATATGCACGGGGTCATAAGGGAAAGCTCGGCCAGCGCCCTCGAAGCCTACAACCGGACCGTCCTCTACGAATGGCACCAGCCCGACGGGCGGAACCCCGAGGCGACCGGTATATCCATTTACCTTCCACCCAACGGAAGCTACAGGTCGGATTACGATGGAAGCATTGGTTTCCTGAACTTCACGATGGACACCCTCTGGGACGAGATGGTCCACGAGTTCCACAGGCCCGTGGAGAGGGTCCATGTGGACCTCCTGGTGCAGGCGCTGGACGGCGACGGCCTGAAGGACGATATCCTTCTCAGGGCGGCGGACCCGAGGTATGGTTCCTTCCTGTCAGGAGCCCGCGTCCATCTCAACGGGTCCTACCTTGCGGATACCGACGCCTCCGGAGAACTCCTGCTCGAGGACCTCTATCCCGGGTTCTACACCTTCGAGGTTTACAACGGTTCGCATGTGGGCGAGGCATCGGTGAAGATAATGAACCGTCCCCCCGTTCCCGTGGTCACCCCGTCCGGACCCCTGGTCTTCGAGGGGGAGCATATCGTCCTTGATGCCAGGAATTCCTACGATCCGGACGGCGACAGGCTGACCTTCAGGTGGGACCTGGACGAAAGCGATGGTCTGAACGGGACCGATTCAACATCTGCCTGGGTTAACATATCCTTCGAGGAAAAGGGCGAATATACGGTCAGATTGACGCTGAACGATACGGAGTTCGAGATCCACATTGATATCCTGATAACCGTTGTCAACGCCCCCCCGCGGGCCAAGATCGAGTTCCCGCCCGTGGTGGAAGAGGACCAGGAGTTCAATGTCTCCGCTGCCGGGTCCTGGGACTCGTGGCCCGACCTCTCCCTGCTCCTATACAATTTCAGCCTGGACGGGGACCCCGTCGGAACCTGGACCGGCAGGACCTTCGTCATACTTTCCATACCCGACAGCGGATGGCATTCCATCGGGGTCCAGGTAAGGGACCCGGAGGGGGTGACCGCTTCCGCCGTTGACAATATCAACGTGGTCAATGTCGCCCCGACGGCCAGCATTTCCGGGCCCGCGGAGGTCCATGAGGACGAGACCTTCACCGTGAGCGGGATGGAAAGTACCGATACCCCGTCGGATGTCGATTCCCTCGAGTTCAGATGGTTCCTGGACGGCTACGAGGTGCCGATATCGGAGAATGGCACGATCACCCTGTCCTTCCCGAAAAGCAAGGTCCACACCATCGACCTGCAGGTGATCGATGATGACGATCACAGCGACATCGCTTCCCTGGAGATCTCTGTGGTGAACAGGGCACCTGCCGCTATGATCTCGGCTCCGGGAGGTCTTACCACCTGGGAGGATTCACCGATAACCTTATGGGGAAACCTTTCCGTAGATACTCCCTCGGACCTTTCGAAGATCGAATATTCATGGGATATCGACCAGGACGGGGAATACGACCTCTACGGTCCCGAGATAGAGGTTTCCTGGGAGGAGAGCGGGATTTATTCGATCCTGCTGATGGTGACTGACGACGACGGCAGCTTCGACAAGGATACCGTCGAGGTCGAGGTCAGGAACATGAATCCCTCGCCCGTCATCCTGGGCACCACTGATGGCGAGGAGGACCGGATGATGGAGTTCGGGCTTGACCAGGGTATCGACTCCCCCTCCGACATCCCGTCTCTGGTCTACAGATGGAGCGTCGACGGGATCGAGACCGGGCTGAACGCGGATACCTTTTCCATCAAGTGGACCACAAAGGGGGACCGGAACGTTTCGGTCCGCGTCACCGACGATGACGGTGACGTGGGGACGGCCTTCCTGGTCGTCAGCATCAGGAACCCCAGGCCGCAGGTGATCCTAGAGAACGTTCCGGCGGAGATAGAGGAAGGTGCTTCCTTCATCGCCGTCGGCTACAGGACCACGGACAATCCCTCCGACCTTTCCAGTCTTGTGTTCCAGTGGTACCTGGACAACGAGACCCTGGGGAACCAGACCGGAAGGAATGCCACGGTGAAAGCATCCGGGACGGGCATCCATGCCCTGAAGCTGAGGGTCGTCGACGACGACGGAGATTTCACCGAGGTCGAGCTCGAGTTCAGGGTCGTCAGGTCCAACACCCTCTCGGACCTCCTCGACAGGATATTCTCGACCTTCGTCCTCATCATCCTGGTCGGTTTCCTCCTCGCGATCCTCATGGGCGTCTATCAGATGTCCAAGAG
>JBLIRI010000040.1:0-17750 GCA_049472235.1 Thermoplasmatota archaeon
ACCTCTCCCGGGAGCAAAGGTCCTTTCTTATCACGGAATGCCTCAAGGAATCCAGGAAGGCCGACCCCATCTGGAGAAGGGGGGAGCTCCTATCCTACCTCCTCAAGGACGGCAGCCACCTGGACAAAGAGCATGCAGAGACGATAGAACAGAGCGTTGTCGGGCAGTTCAGGGAGTTCAAGAAGGGTGAGGGTCTCTCCGAAGCCATCGTGAAGGTTGCAAACTCGGCCACCTGCTCCATATTCCGGGAGCTCATGGTCATAGCTCTCGAGAACAAACCCGATCTCGCCTACAAGGATGTGAAGGTCCTCATCAAGAACTGGGCAAGGAAATGCGGCGATCGCAGCGATCAGGTCGAGGACCTCTTCCTCATGGGCTCCAACATAGAGGACGAAAAGGACAGGGCGGAGATGCTCGGATACCTCCACCTCCAGCTTTACAACTCCGACCCCCTCAACGATCACAGCCACATCTTCGCCTCGGCGCTTTCATCGGCAATGGAGCTGGAAGGTCAGGAAAGGCTGAAGCTCATATCGTACCTTTCGAGCGTGGCCTACACGAATTATGCTCTCGACATGCTTGTCGCGTCCATAGACCTTTTCGACAACACCATCGAGAGGATCAAGGTCACGACCTATGTCTCCTCCGGAGCGGACAGGGCGGGAAACCGCGAGGTTGCGAACGACCTGATGGACGGCGTTCTGAAAGAGACCAGATCCATGAAGGACCCGAGAACGAGGTTCGGTCTGGAGATCGGGATAGCAAGGGACCTTGCCAGACTTGACAGGAAAGATCAGGCCGGCGAGATACTCCAGAATATCATCAAGAAGACAGGACCGGACGATCCGGTCAGGACGCTTGCCCAGAACATGCTAAAGGAGAGGGAGGCCCCCTTGAAGAAGCAAGCGGCCCCGAAACAGGTCGAGAAGGGACCGGTCAAGAAGAGGCATATCCTGGCGCTATACGACACCTACGAGGGGAGCCTGAAGCGAACCCACATGCAGGCGATAGCGCGAGCGGCCCCTCTCTGCTACGGGTTCGACCTCGACCTCGCGCTCATAGGTTTTCCTCAGATGGACATCGGAGAGCTCCTCCGGGACATTGGAAAGGAAACCAACATCGGCGAGGGAGGGGAATACCTTTCCAGGCTTTTCGAGGAAAAGAGGCTCCATATCATCACGGTTCCGAGATCAAGCCCTCTGGAGACCTGGAATGAACTGGGTCTTCCTATCGCCACCACCTCCAGCCCGAGACAGGATAAGGCGATCGTCATGAGCAAGGCCGTGGAGCTGTCGAGGTCGGAGCACCCCGGCAAGACCGTTTGCCTGATAATGGGGCTCGGTCGGCACGGGCTTCCAAAGTCCCTGCTGGATTCCGTTCCATATCATCTCGAGCTCACGGGATCCAACATCCCGCTGGAAACAGCCACGGCAATGGGAGTAATGGTCCAGCAGCTGAAGGACGCCACTCGGTGAATTTCAAATACGATCCATTGATTCTCTCATGCGTACCGGCAGGGGGAACAGAGGATGAAAAAGGCAGCGATTTTCATCCACGGCTGGGTCCTGGACGACAGGATCTTCCACAGGAAGTGGATAAGGGAGCTTGGAGCCCCCCTGTTCGAGCTCTTCTCCGGGGAGTTCGACCACCACATAGTTCCGATCGACCTTCCCGGAAACTACGTGCACATGGACCGTGACTTCGATTTCTACGCCGACCATGTCCTCCGCTGGATCACCGACCACCCCGAGTTCGGGGAGATATCCCTCATCGGGCATTCCATGGGGGGCATAACCGTAAGAAGGCTCATCCAGAAGGTCTACGGTCCGGAGGAAGAGAGGGTGAAGAGGCGGATAAGGAGGGCCGTCCTCCTGGGGGCCCCCAACCATGGTACGGGTCAGCCCCTTGCCAACACCCTCTCCAGGGTCCTTACCACCATCGGCCAAAAGCTCCTCCCCAAACATCTGTCGGAACTCACCGGGGCGAAGTATTCCATCCTGGAGGAGACCCCCTGCTACAGGGACCTCGACCTCGACGGGAGGTTCATGAGGGAGCTCAACGATATCAGGGAATGGCCATCCTATCTGAAGATAGATAATATTTGGACGCTAACAGACACCGTGGTCGAGCCCACCCATTCGGCACTCCTGCCCGGGGTCCACAACCATCTCGTCGAATCCCTTTCCCTTAACCATTTCAACATGCCCTATAGAAAAGAGATAGTGGACAAGGTCCGCTCCATCATGAAAGGTTCGGCAAGGCCCAGCGGGCCGCAGGGCTTCCCGCCGGAGGGCATCTGTGATAAAGGGGGGCCGCACAGATGGTGGCCTCAATACGTCCTTCCGATAATGGAGACCATGACCCACTGGGAATGCCGCTCCTGCGGGAAGGTCGTCATGACGCACCTCCTCCCGGAACCCTTCGGATGCTCCAGGAGCCGTATCAGGGACGGGCCCCACAGTTGGAAGAGGATCAGAAGGTCATATTCCTTCAAGTACAGATGCGGAAAATGCCAAACCAGCATCTGGTACCCGGACCTTGAAGATATCTGACAGGGACGGGGCCTTCCGCTCCATCTCCATGCTACTCCTCCGAAGCTTTCCTTTCCCTTTTACCTGTCTTGAGGAAATAATGGACCAGATGCAGGACCAGGGAAAAGAGCAGGATCACCGGAAAGACCATGAAGGACCCGATGATCGAAAAGAGCACCGCGGCTCCTCCCAGGAGCACCAGGCCAGAGAGCCATAAGGGGACCTTCTTTCTGGACAGATACCTCTCGTCGAACCTCCTCACCACCATCTCCTCGAGAAGGACGGCAGGCATCAGGAGAAACACGACAGCCATGTTCATCAGGAACACTGTCATCCGAAATGACAGCCCCTCGAATGGATGGTAAAAGACTGTCCTGATCGGAAGCTGGAATTCGTAATACGGACATAATTCCGTCGTATCAACGTTCCCGGCGTACTGCATCACGCCGCTGCGGTCCCAGCGGTTGTGAACATATCCCAGCAGGTGGAACACCTCGTGGACAGCGATATGGCGCCACCTGGTGACATTCTCCTTGGTGGGGGAGGCCCAGTAGTGGATCGTGATGAGGGCAGCACCCTTCTCGTTCTCGGCCTCGCCCCAGAGGGCCTTCCCGTTGCCGTCCCAGTTGCGGATCATCTCCGAGGTCACTATCAGAACGACATCTACGTCCTCATCCTCCCTGATCTTGTCGATGGGACACTGCCCGAAGAAGTCCGAGTTCAGAAGGAAAGTGCCGTCCGAGGAGACGTTGGTAGAATTGAACCTGTGGTCCAGCAGCCTGGAGTCGAGATACTCCCCGTACACGTCAAAACCCTCGTCGATGAGGAGGCCCGTCTCCCTGTCAAGGTCGTCCGAGAGAACGATCCCAACCTCTATGACGGGATGCTGCACGAGCATCAGCAGATAGAGGAGGGATGACAGAACAAGAAGCAGAGCAGAGAAGACCTCCCATTTCCTCATCAATATGGACAGAACCTTCAGGAATATCTGGTTTTCCAGGGCATTATCGTATCCATAACCCGGATCACGAGCCCCTGAAGGGGCAGTCCTTGCGCTGGGGGCATTTGGAGCATCCCTTGTGCCTCGAGGTCATGGGAAGGATCAGGAAACCCACGACCACGAAAAGGACAAGTGCCAAAAGCAGAACGATGTCGAGGTCCATTATCAGGTACGTGATACCGACCCCGAGGGGGACGAACCACTGAAGGGCGACGGACCATACGTTCATGTAGAAAGCCCTCCTGAAATCCGGTCTCTCGGCCTTGCTGAATAGCCTTGCCGACAGCATCCCGTAACCGCTCGGGCATGCCCTGGACCCCCACCCGTAGCAGTGGGTGCAGACATTCGCCCAGAACCAGATGGTGGTGAAGACCACGATCAGTCCGTAAAGTGGAAGCATCAGAGGCTCAGCAAGGAACATCACAACTGCTCCCATGGATAGAGTGCCGAAATGAGGCATTGAATGTTTCAGTTTGCCCCCGGTCCTTCTGTTCACGGCCGGGAGATACGATAAGGTCCAGATCAGCGCCGTTGCACCGAGGATCAAC
This sequence comes from Thermoplasmatota archaeon, assembly GCA_049472235.1. Lineage (GTDB taxonomy): Archaea > Thermoplasmatota > Penumbrarchaeia > Penumbrarchaeales > Penumbrarchaeaceae > JAFGLL01. The sequence continues at coordinate 4,080 of JBLIRI010000040.1, forward strand.
ATGGAAACAGTTGCTCCTGTCACATCGATAGATAGATCGTTGTCATCCTCCCCTCCGGGAGGGATGAAAAGTTCCGTCCTTGCTGCGGATTCGTCGCAGGACTTTCCTCCGTTTATCAGGACGCTTCCATTTTTCATCACCGTTGCTTCGGCCCATTTCCTGCCCAGGACAACGTGGAAGGAGTCGGACCATTCATCTTCATCAACATCGTACAGTTCGATCCCGCTGTGGCACCCGCCCGTGAGACAGTTCGAGCCTCCTACAACGGCGATGTATCTCCCGGCGGGAACCGTCGCATGGTTGTGCCTGGGGAACGCCATGGATGAGACATGGGACCAGGAATCCGAGGCCGGATAGTATACCTCCCCGTCGCTCCAGTCTGGCTGGCCCGGTGACGAGAAACCGCCTGTTACGAGGTAGCGGCCGTCCTCCAGCAAGGAACCGCTGAAATAACCCCTGCCCCTGTTCATAGGAGCAACTTCCGTCCAGACATCGCCGGACAGCCTGAAGCACCTCGCACTTGCGGTCTTGGAGGTACCATTGTGGCCTCCGGCCACCAGTATGGATCCGTCGTTCAATTTTACGATGGAGAACCTTGCAAGAGGCACTGGAAGCGGCGGGAATTCCTCCCATCTGCCGTTTCGATATACCTCGCAGCTTGAAAGAGCGCCCATCGAGACGTTCAGGCCTCCGATGACCACGAGCTCTCCCCTGTCCGTCAACGCGGACCGGTGCCAGAACCTTCCCGTGATCAGGTCCGGACCGGGGGACCATCTCGAGGCTGCCGTATCATAGACCTCGCTGGATGCAAGGGACATATTGCCCGGGCCGTTGAAATGCATAAGAAGGGACGGATGACCCCCTCCGACGTAACCGCCGGTCACGATCACGTCATCGGTCCCCGGGATCAAGGCCGCGTCATGGCGCATGCGCTCTTGTGACATGGGTTCTATCAATGCCCACTGCAGGACGGGATCGAATATCTCGCACTCCCTCATGGAACCGTATCCGTCGGCGGTCCCTCCGGTCGCAAGCACCATGCCGTCATCGAGGAGGGTTGCAGTGTGATTGTATCTGGGAATGACCATGTCCCCGACCCTAACCACCACACCGAATGTCCCATTTTCCGCCCCATGGGAATATCCGCTGGATACCATTAAAAGAAGAAGGAAGGGGACGATGAGCAGGACCGCGACCTTGGTCATCGTTCATACCGACCGCACTTTGGACATTTATATCTGTTGAAATCCTCATTATATTCCATGGGAACGCCGCACTTGGGGCAATCCTTCTCCTCCCCGCTGCCCTTCTCCCCCTCCTCCTCCTGCTGCGTCCTCATGTAGAAGAAGATACCGACCGCCGCTGCCGCAAGGAACAGGACCACCACGATGACTATCACAATTACAGTACCGATCATGGACCCCTTGTCGGAGGTGTCATCATCGGCGGGAGTGATATCATCGTCATCATCATCCGGCTGAGGCCGGACATCCTTGTAGACGGAGGGCAGACCCCCGGGTATGCTCACGGAGCCCCCCTCCTCGATGGTTATGTCGAAAAGGGAAGTAGAATCCTTTCCATCGATCCTTACCTTGCATTTGTAAGTCCCGGCAAGGAGGTCCTGGAAGCTCACTTTCCCTTCACCGTCCGTATCGGCTGTCCAGCTATAGTCCCCTTTTATCAGGACCACCGTCCCTCTTGATACAACGGTCCCGTCATCGTACCTGAAGGGGCCGATCGTTATGTCGTAGGTTGGTATCACGGGAGGTTCCGTCACCGTTATCAAGACAGAATCCTCGGGGCTCCAGGCGCCGACATCGTCAGATACCGAAAGGGTGAAGGTGTACCCGCCCGCGGAGGCAGGTATGAACGAGGGGGTCGATGTCTGGGACGACGCGAGCTCGACGGTATGGGAGGTGCAGGTCCAGCTGTAGGAGACGATGAACCCGTCAGCGTCGTAGGAGTCCCTCCCGTCAAGAGTGACCTGTTCGCCTACCTCCGCTTCCTGGTCAGGACCCGCGTCCGCAACGGGGACGAGGTTAACGTAAGGCTCATCGACATAGATGATCACCGTGTCCGCCGTGGACCAGGTGCTGTTGCTGTCCCGGACCCTCAGTCTGATGATATGATCGCTCGCATCAAGAGGGGTGAATGTCGGAGATGATGAGTTCGCGTTCTGAAATTCAAGGGAGGGATGCGATGTCGAGGTCCATTCCCATTCCAGGATCGCACCGTCAGGGTCCCTCGATCCCGATCCGTCCAGGGTGACCTCATCACCAAGGGTAACTTCCTGGTCAGGGCCTGCATTCGCCGTAGGAGGGATGTTCTGCCAGTTTTCGGCCACCTGGACCAGGAGCTCGTCGGGATCGGACCAGGTGTTGTTGCTGTCATAGACCCTGAGGGTTATCACGTATGTCTCAGGTCTGTTGGCCGTGAAGGATGCGGTCACGGTCCCCTGCCCCGTGAAATATACGGAGTGCGAGGTGCATTTCCATTCGTAAGCGGTGATGGTCCCGTCAGGGTCCCTTGAAGCCGAACCGTCCAGGGTGAACGTGTCCCCGACCCGACCCGATTGATCGGGGCCTGCATCCGCCACGGGTGGATCGTTGGGTTTCAGAACGACGATATCCACCGTGTCCTCTATCAGGGACCAGTCATCGTCAGGGTCCCTTACCCTGAGTGAAAGGGAATATGTCCCGACCTTGTCGGGTGTGAAGGAGGGTGCCGCCGAATTCTCCGAAGGGGTCAGAGAGCTGTCCCTTATCTGCGAACCGGCAGGATAATGGGTAACGTTCCAGTCGTAGAAGAGTATAGTCCCCGTCGGATCGCCTGATGTAGCGTTCTCCGGGTCCCTGCTTCCGGTTCCGTCAAGGTCCACCGTCTCCCCTAGCAGGACCTCCTGATCGTCTCCCGCGTCTGCCGTCGGCCTCTTGTTCGGAGGCGGAGGAGGCGGGGTTCCCGACGTGTGTATCGTGTAGGCATCCACGCCGCCCCCCCAGGAGCAGGCTACAGCATCGAGGTCGCCGTCACCGTCGAAATCGGCGAAATTGGCACCGTAGCCGCTTCCTCCGACAGTAAGGTACTGTGAGCTCTGTGTGAAGAGCTCCGACCATGAATTGGGTTGATTGTTGATGAAGATCCTCGCTCTATCCTGCCCGCTGGATATCGCGATGACATCCAGGTCGCCGTCCTTGTCCACATCGCCGAGCTCCACCTGGTTCCAGTCACCGGTGCTGGTCGGAAGGCCGGATGAGTTGCTGGTCCATGTGAAGGACGTCCCGCCGGTCGACCCTCCCCCGTTCCCGCACCAGACCTTGATCCCCTCGCCGCGGGTGCCGTAGATCACATCGTTGTTCCCGTCCCCGTTCAGGTCCGCTATCTTGATCCCGTAGGCCTCGTTCACGGTATTCTTGAACGTGACCTCTGACCAGGACCTCGAGGAGCCCTGGATGTACATGAAGATCTTGCTCGTCCCAAAATAGGGTGTGGCAACGAGGTCCATGAGGCCATCGTTGTTCAGATCGCCTGCGGCCACACCGTCCATCTCGTATCCGCTTGCTGTGGGGCTCTTCTCCGTCCATGAGGTTGCGGATCCCGATCCGAAATAGACCGTCAGACCGCCATAGTATGAGTATACAATATCCGGGTCGTTGTCGCCATCCAGGTCAGCAACCTCTGCCTCATTTGTGGATTTCCCTGGGCTGAAAGTATGGGACTTGGTGAAGGCGCTGTTGGAATTGCTTGTCCAGATCTCGACAGCATTCGTGGAGGTTGCATACCACTGGGAGGGAATAGGCGCCACGATATCGAGATTCCCGTCCTTGTTTACGTCCCCGAGACCGAGTGCACCGTAGTACTCCCCGGACCCGGGGCCGGGCAATCCAGATCCAAAGGAAACCCAGGTGGAGTTGGAGACAACATACTCATAAGCGCTTATCCCCCTTGTTCGTGGATTGGTCCTGCCGGCTCCTCCGAGGTAGATCTCATAAAGGCCGTCATTGTCGTTGTCCCATGTCTCGACCGTTGTGAACGAGGCGGACTGCATCAGACCGGTTGAATTCTTTTCGTTCCCTGTGACCGTTGCCCTCGTTGGAATTCCGTCAACGGATGCATGTCCGGACATGAATACCGCCGTGAAACCGAACATGACAAGTAATACTATCAGAGAAAAGGCCGCCGTTCTTTCCAATGCAGAACCTCCTTGCATCCCAATCTATCCAAAGTACACCGATTATAAAATAATATTGTTAAATAACCACATGGTGGGAATGCCCGGGGAATGATGGTCAATGTCCGAGCTTGTGAACGGTCCACACCTTCCCCGATACAACGCTGAAATCGAACTCCCTGGAGAAACCCTTTTCACCGTCGATGTGCAGGGGAAGCTCCCGATCATCAAGGGGTTCGACCCTCAATTTCCTGAACTGCCTGTAATCCACTATGTCCATCTTCAGGTGCTTGCCCTTGAACGCTTTCGGCACGCTGACCATGGTCTTCAATATCCCAGCGGTCTTGATGACGGAAAGGTCCAGCAGTCCGTCGTCCATCCTCGCCCGGGGGGTCAATCGGAACCCCCCGCCGCAGGTGGTCCCGTTCCCGATGGTCAGCATCTTCACCTTCTGGACCCGGGGCTCGCCGTCATCCATTGTGAGCCTGACCTCCATGTCCTTCCATCTCGGTATCACCCTGAAGGTGCAGTATGCATACTGGAAGGTCGGCCCGAACCTCTTCACGAGGTCCCTTCTATCAGCCACCTCGTGGTTGATGGCCGCATCCATCCCCACCCCAACGACGTTCAGGAAATAGCGGTCGTTCATCCTGGCGATATCGATCGGATGCCTCTCGCCCCTGATGATATCGGCGATGCAATCGTCGATGGACCTCTTCCCCCCCGTTATGGAAACGATCCCGTCATTTCCCGAACCCAGAGGAACGATCCCGAAGACCTTTCCGCTCCCGGCGATACCGTTGATGACCTCGTAGGCGGTCCCATCCCCGCCGCAGGCGGCGATGATATCGAAGCCGGAAGAGCAGTTCTCGATGGTGAACCTCTCGGCGTCCCCGGAGACCTCGGTCTCAAGCATTGAGATATCGAGGTCCTTTCCCATCATGGATGCGGTACTTTGGAACCTTTTCTCGAGCTCCCTGGACCCTATCCTGAACCTGCCTCTCCCCGCCTCGGGATTGAATATACACAGTATCCGAGGGATCGGTCATTCCTCCCAAACTCTGGGTCAAGACGCCCCCCTGATCACAGCCCCGGGGGTAATTGGAGTGGTTGGAATTTAACCTTTTCACGATCAGAGGCCCATAGATGTTCAGGGCAAGGGGTATCTATCCCGTATCCGTTCATCCTCGATGACCGGCGAGGTCCCTCTCTACAAGCAGTCCTACGGGTATTCCTGCGGTCCCGCTTCACTGCTCATGGTGATCGGGTCCCTGGACAGAGGCATCATCCTGAGAGAGCCCCTTGAGATGGAGGTCTGGGCTGACGCGAACCTCGGGGAGTCGAAGGCAACGAGCGCTTACGGTCTCGCTCTGGCTGCCCTGAAAAGGGGATTCGGGGCCAGGGTCTGGTCCGAAACGGACGGAATAGGATTCGAGAAAAGACTGAAGGAGCATTTCCCCGCCATCGACATAAAGAGAATGGTCTCTCTATACAAAGCGAAGAAGGAGCAGGCCAGGGAACTCGGGGTCGAGGAGTCCCGGGAACGTGTTGACCTCGATATCATCGAAAAGGAGCTGCAGGCCGGCCGCCACCCCATAATCCTGGTGTCGTCAGGGATGATGGGGGAATGGGTCCAGATCCCTCACTGGATCGTCGTGACCGGTATGGAGAAGGGGCGGGTCACCATCCAGAACCCCGAGACGGCAAGGATCGAGACCTACAGAAAAAAGAGGTTCCTGAAATATCTCGGGTTCCAGGGTGAGACCAGGATGGTATCGGTCTACGCCAGATAGGGGATCTGCCAAGTCCGGAAGATCTGGCTCAACGGTCTTGAATTGAGGACGACCCTGTAGATGTCCTTCCTGCCCAGTCTCTCCGGCTCGTAGCGGTCGGGATCGAGGTATCTCTTGACGACGGATCGGTCCCACCAGTGGACAAGATTGAGCCGGCCCCTGTCGATCTCAAGGGTGGTTATCCCCTTCTTTCCGATAGCCGCTCCGGAATTGTAGAGGAGCGGTGACCTGGAATCAGTACCGAAGAGCGGGCGGTGAGTGTGCCCCATGAATGTAAGGATCCTCTTCTTGAGCGAGAACTCCGAGAGCCTGGATTCCTTCACGGTGATCCCCTTCCTTCCAAGGTCCAGGCTGAAGGATGGTATCCTCAGGGGATTGATGATGGTCTTGAACATCAGGGTGTTGAGGTTGTGCAGCCTCTCGAGCCAGTTGGATGCCTGGTGTCCGTGAAGGAAGAAAAGGTCCGCCTCGTGGAACTTGAGCCTCAGCGCCTCGAACTGCCTGTGGAACACGCTGTCCCCCGATGGAAAATAGAACCAGGGATCATGATTGCCGTGGAGCCTGAAAACGGAAAGTTCATCACGGAACCTCTTGAACAGCTCGTAGACCTGGTTCCACTTCTGCATCACCCTGTCAAGGATGAACTTGTGGAGGTCCTCTACATCACCGTTCAGGATCAGGTTGAAACCCTTTTCGAAGTAGTAATTATTGAAGACGCTGGAAAAGAGCGACGAGGTCCGCTGGAAATCGTCATGTGAAGAACCGTCCCCCATGTGCAGGTCTGAGACCACGACGAAACTGTCGGACCCCTGGATATGGTGAACGGGGGCCTTTTCGTAGAAATGGTTCAGCCTGTCCTCGATATGTCCTTCAAGCATCGCCCGCATCATCTCGCTTTGTTCTTTCGGGACGGGCCTAAAGGGGAGTGGTTTATAAGGATTTCCGATACAATGTTACAATGTTCGAAACAGACCTCATTTCAATGCCACAAAGTTCTTACATCGTCGAAATCAGGGTTCGTCATCATACCTTCCCCGGACCCCTTGAATATACCACCTCGGTCCGGATGTCGCCTTCGATGAACTTCCCAAGCATTTTGCTGTAGATATCCAGCTGCTTGAGGTGAGAATCCTTTCGGACGCCGGTCTTGAAGTCTATTATGGCGCAGCTTCCGTCCTCCATCCTTACAAGGAGGTCCATCCTTCCAAGCACTGGGATCAGGTCCCCATTCCTGTCCTCGATCCTCGCAACGATCTCCACTTCGTGATATCCAACGAAAGCACCAAGAGCGTCGATCCTCTCCTGGATCTCCCTGACAGCCTCCATGATATCCTCACCGCGGTCGTGCCACCCGAACTCCCCCAGGACCCTCTGAAGCGGGATGCCCTGAAGGACCATGTGGACCATGCTCCCGAACTCGTCGGGGGGAAGAGCCGAAGTATTTGGTGGTATTCCCTCCTCAACTGACCGCTCCGACTCGGCTTCTTCCTCGAGAAGCCGGCTGGGGGACAGGAGGAAGGCCTCTCCCGATGGCTCGATATCTCCGATGAAGGGGAGCAAGCCAGCCTCCTCGACAGGAACGAACTCAGGTTCCGGCTCCGCCTCCGATCCCTCCTCCCCGGCGATCTCATCGGGGCGCACCGCTTTCAGGGAGACCGGTACACCGTTTACGGCTTTCACCCCGGTGTCGAGTTCAGCAACCGAGAGGTCCATGCTGCTCCAGACCATGCCGAACATGCCCCTGGGGGGGAGCTCCACCCCGTCCTTCCGGACGGGAACGGTCCCGCTAAGGACGAGATGGTCCATCGCCCTAGTCATCGCAACGTATAGGAGCCTCTTTCTCTCCTCGGCCTCCTTACTAGCAGCCTCCTCCTCGGCCCTGGTCCAGGATGGCGTCTTGACCAGCTCGCCGGTGGTATGGTCCGGTACCTTGAGAGAGACGCCGTTGTCCGGGTCCAGCAGGTAGGTGTTCCCCCAGCCGCCGCCTCCCTCGTGGTTCATTCCAAGCACCATTACCATGGGCCATTCGAGACCCTTGGCGCTGTGGATCGTCATCATTGTCACGGAATCCTCCTCGACCGACAGGGGGGGCTCACCTTCCTTGGGGGGCTCCTCGACAAGGCGCCGCAGCCTCTCCGCAAGCTCGAACATGGTGGGGGCGGAGGTCTCCTCCATGGCCCACTCGATGACCCTGTCGAGGTTCCTTGCTTCTCTGCGACCCCCGGCGGAGGCGTAAACGCATGACAGCCTGAGCATGGAACCGAGGGCCATGTGAGGAGGCAGTGCTCCGGAGAAGGTGATGAAATGCCCAAGGAGCCTGTGGTCGGGACCGAACTCCTCCCGGAGGTGCTCCATCTTCCGATAGAGGGTGGGGCCCTTCTGAAGAGATATCCTGAAAAGGTCCTCGTCGCTCAGGCCGAAGAACGGCCCCTTGAGGACGGAGGCAAGGGCAAGGTCGTCGTTGGGATTCGTGACGAAGGAGAGGAGGTTGAGGACGTCAGCGACCTCCTGCCTCTCGAAGAAGCCCTTCCCCTTGTAGACCTGGAAGGGGACGCCGTGGGTCCTCATTCCTTCCTCGTAGAGGTTGAAACCCTTCCTGGTCGGAACGAGGACGGCTATGTCCGAATAACGGAGAGGCCTGTCATTTCCGTCATCATCGACCTGCCATGTTCCCACGGCCTTCTTTATTGTCCTTGCGGCCTCCTCGCCCTCCCTCCTCTCGGCCCCCCTGGAGCCAAGCACCCCGACAAGGGATACTGTGCCTCCTGTCCGCCGGTGGGCTTCCAACGGGTCGAAGGGGACGCCCCACTTCTCCGAGCCCTCCCCCATGATCCCGGGGAAGATCCCGTTCACGAGGTCCATTATCTCCTTTCTGGACCGGAAATTGCGGTCGAGGACCACGTTCTCCCCCGACAGGTGTACGCCCAGGCTCTCCTGGGCCCTCAGGAACAGGCGGACGTCCGCGGAGCGGAACCCGTAGATCGACTGCTTGGGATCGCCGACGATGAAGAGCCTGGAATACTTTCCCGACCCCCACAGGAGCTCCACGATCCGCCACTGGTCGGGATCCGTGTCCTGGAACTCGTCAACGAGGAGGTGGGAGTATCTCTTCCTGAAGGAATCCAGGATTCCCTCCTCGTTCCTCGCCAGAAGGTCCAGCGCAAGGGATATCATGTCGTTGAAGTCCAGCCCGTTGGCTTCCCTCTTCGCCAATGTGAAAAGCTCCTGCACCCTGTTGTAGACAACCAGAAGGTCCTTCACCCTGTCGGCCGCCCTCCTGGAAAGCTCTCTGTCCGAGGCAAAGGGCAGAACGTGCCTGGACCCGTGAACGAAGGAGAAGAGGCAGGAGAAGGCTTCCCTCACCCTCCCGAGGTCCCCCTTCCACACCCCGAGGTTCCCGAGGCTCCCCGCCCTCCTTTCGTCACCGTTCTTGGTCAGGAAGAGGTCCCTGTTCCGATACAGGGCCCTCATCAGTTCCTCCTTCGACCCCCTGGCCTCGATGACCGGTCTTATCTGACGGATCAGTGCCACCGCCCTGTCCTTCGCCACATCGGGGACCGGGATGGAAGCGAGGTCCTCGAGGGATCCGATGACCGTTCCCATCTCCCTTTCCGCCTCAAGCAGGTTCTCGGAGAGACACTTCTCCAGAAAATCCACGGATACCTCCTCGAAACCGGGGGACCCGACCTCCAGGGAGGTCTTTCCGCTCTCCTTCAGAAGCCCCTTGAGCATCGAAACGGTCTGGGTCATGGAATAATCGACCAGCAGCCTTCGTAGTGCGGGCGATTCCCCCCCTTCCACCGTGAAGATCTCGTTGAGGACCTCCTTTAGCATCTCCGATGCCTCGGTCTCGGAGATGACCCTGAAATCGGGATCGACCCCTGCCTGGACCGGCAGTGTCCGGACGATACGGGTGCAGAAGGAGTGGATGGTGGAGATGTCAGCCTCGTCCAGCTCCTCCAGGACATCGAACCACCTGCCCCCGTCCTCGGCCGCCATGTCCCTGACGTCCTTCCTGATGCGGTCCTTCATCTCGGATGCCGCCTTGTCCGTGAACGTGAGGGCGAGGATGTTCCGGGGCCCGGCATCCGGCTCGTCCCGGAGGATGCCGAGGTACCTTTCCACCAGGATCCTGGTCTTTCCGGACCCGGCACCAGCGGTCACGGCAATGTGCTTGCTGGTGTCAAGGGACCTCCTCTGCGGCCCTGTGAGCTCCATCACTGCTCCCGCCTCCTGCAGATGTTATCGAACTTGCAGTACCTCTCCTTGCACCCCTGCTGCGGGGAGAGGTCCCCGGCCCGGATGGAATCGATGAATTCCAGGCACCTCCTCACCGTGGAGTGGACCTCCTCCCCGAGGTTCCCTATATGCGCCTGGAGTCCATCCCTGTCAAGGACCTTCCCGGACCAGATGTCCTCGCCGTGGACAGGCGCCCTCTGGATCGACCCCCTCTTCCTCACATAATAATAGCCTCCCCCTCCGGGGAAATTGGCCGGCCGGAGCTTCCTCAGGGCCGCGAGATAGAGGAAGACCTGGACGGATTCGGGATCGACATCGGAGCCTCCGGTCTTGTAGTCCCAGATGAAATCGATGTCGCCGTCCCGGGTCGACAGGACATCCACCCTGTCGATTGAGCCTCTCAGCCTGAACCGGTCAAGGCTGTCGGTCTCCCCAGGCAGGGAGACGTCAACAGCGGGCAGGGACCCCTCCGGAAGTCCGAACCTGAGCTCTGTGCCGTCAACGAGGAAATGGCCCGGGTAGACGGCCTCCGTATCGAGGAAGCAGTCGAGGAGACCCTCCTCCCCTTCCAGACCGAGGAGCTGGTCCTTCAGAGCGTCCCAGTAGGGCCCCGCGTTGGGATAAGCGTCCATTACCTGGCCGGTCACCTCTCTGATGAGGCTCCTTGCCATCGGGATGTTCTCCACGGTCACCCTCCGGTCGTGCTCCTTTCTGAACCTGTCATAGAAACGTTCCGCAACCTCGTGGAAGATCAAACCCCTCTTCTCCGGCGGTATTCCCGGCTCCAGGTCCTCGAGCTCCTCGATGCGGAGAAGGTATCTCACAAGGAACTGGTAAGGGCACTTCCTGAAGGTCTCGAACTGGGTGACCGACCATACATGGTCCGGTCCGAACCGGTCCCTTATCACGGAGAGCAGGTCGTCATCCACGATCCGGCCCGAATGCTCGTTTGCCTCGGCCTGCCTTCTCCTGCGGAAGGATACGACACCCCTCCTCAGCCTGAGGGCGTCCTCCCCGGAACCGGCGATCAGCTCGGGTACGGACATGGCCCCTGCCCCGGGAACTTTCCCGGCGGGGTCGATAAGCTCCCCGATCCGCCTGTGCAGCTCGAGCCTGGATCTGGGATCGCTGCCGGGGTCCACCTCTTCGAGTGAAAGGTCCTCGATGAAGGAGGAACGCAGGACCAGTCTGTCCCCCTGGTTCCTGTGATGGCAGAGCACCGGTTCTTCGGTGGAGCCCAGGGCCATGGCCAGGAGCTCGAGCCTTTCCCTCCTCTCCCTTCCAACCGGGAGTCCCAGGTCCGCCCTTTCGGCATCGGCAAGGAGCCTGAAGGACCCGTTGACCGAAGGTATGGAGCCCTCAACGAGGTCCATGAAATAGGCTTTACCCAGGTCGAGGCCTGCGGCCTCCTCGAGCCCCATTACCTGCACGCCGGCGACCCTGGCGGCTGACCGTATTCTCTTCCGGGAGGCCTCGAGCCTGAGGGAGTCAAGGAAATCGGAGAACGAGACCCTGCCTATCGCCAGGACACGGGACCTTCTCTCCATGGACCTCAGAAGGGAGCCCAGGGCCTGGAACCCGTAGGAGTTCATCTCAAAGGGCCCCCCTCCTTCCTCGACCACCCTCGAAAGTCCACTCTCCACGCCGGTTCGGTCCATTATCGATCTTACCGAGGATACATGTCCGGCGATCGTCGACCTGGACCTGTGGGCGGTGTCAAGGAGCTCGAGGAGCGAGACCAGGGGCTTTCGGCACCTGGAGGAAAGGAGGCGGACATCGTCGGGCATTCCATCATCCCTCTCGATGGAAAGCAGAGGGTCGCTCCACCCCTCCTTCACCCGCCTGCGGGTCGGCGCCATGGCAGCGGTCCTTGTCAGAAGCTCCAGCTGCTGTCCGGTTATTCTTTCCCCCGCATCGTCAAGAAGTGAAAGGAATGGAGATGAAAGGCATTCTACCACGGACCTTCGCCTGAACCCCTCCCCGGCAAGGCCCAGGAGCTCGAACACGGCAGAGACGACGGGGACCATCATCAGGTCCGTATCCTCCCCCTGGTCTACGGGGACGCCGTATTCCAGCGCCGCCGCCCGTACAACATCGTCCCTGGCCCTCTTGGAGGGGAGAACGATGGTCACGGATGCCGTGTCCGAACCCTTTTGACACGAGGCCTTGATGTCCCGAAGGACCGACCTCGCCTCCTCCATGGGGTCCATGCCGGAGATGGATGGGAAGGTCCTCTTCGACCCCATCCTTGACAGGGCCCTAAGGCCCGGAAGCGGGACCGACGGATCGAAGCCGGGCCTCTCGGGGACCTCCTCGAACTCGAGGAACCGTGGGACCTCCCTTGATGCATGCTCCATGACGAGGGTCCGATCCGATCTTCCGGCAAGAGCGGAGATCAGGCTGCTCAGGGTCCCTGGCAGCTCTCCCGGAAGATAGATCCCCAGGGATGAGAGGCGGAGTTCCGACCCCTCGAGGAGGGCCAGGGATCCCGCCGCCAGCATGTCCGGATCGACCATGTTCCTTTTTCTCAGCTCGCCTATGTATCGTCTGTGGACCTCGACGAGCTCCCTTGACCTGCCGTTCCTTGCGGCCCTCTCAAGGTCCCTGTGGGAGACTCCTTCGGAGATGAGCTCTCCCAGGGTCATGGAGACATTGTTCACCATCCCAGGACGGACATCGCCGGCCCGCACCAGGGACCTCAGCTCCAGTTCCGTCATTATCTCCCTGACGAGATACTGCCTGGAGGAAACGTCCATGACCGGTGCGGAACCCTTCAGCATGTCGTAGAGATGCCTCGGCAGGTCCCCGGGGGTCATTATCATCCCGGTGAAGCCGCCCTTTCCCCGGGCCATTCTGAGCTTAGCTTCCTGAACGATCCTTCTGGTCGGCAGGAGGATGATCACATCATCGATATCGGCCAGGCCTCCTGCGAGCAGCTCACCGATGAGCCCAGTACCGCCATCGCATCTGGAGACCCATCTGAGCTCTGTCCTCGAGCGGGATGCCTGTCCTTCAGCTTCCATCTGTCCGCACCTCTATCCCCTGTCGTACCCCTACCTGCCGCCGGCTATTCATAACGATCCCCGGGAGGGTGGGGTAAAAGTGATAGTTCAGATCAGTTCGGACAGGTCCTGGGGGACCACGAGGATCGGGATGTCGCAGTCGCACATCAGCTCGAAGGTGACCCACTCGGCGATGAGCCTGTTGGCCGAGGCTCCAACGAGTATCATGTCGACCTGCTTCTCCACGGCGAAGTTCTTCAGGACCTCCACGAGATCACCGCTCTTGAAGAAGGACTCGACGGCGACCCCCATCTCCTTGCCCTTCTCCTCGAAGATCTTCAGGGCGGCCCAGCCTTCGCTGAGCGCGGCCTGCGGCCGCAGCTCCGGCGGGTCCGCCGAAGCCAGGAAAGGACCTGGCGATGATCGGCAGCACGCTCGGCCCCTACCAGGTCCTTTCCAAGCTTGGCGA
>JBLIRI010000041.1:0-17636 GCA_049472235.1 Thermoplasmatota archaeon
CCGGGAATATAGACAGGATTTCCAGCGGTTCCAATGTTCTTGTAGAAGTAGAGGGCCGTCCCCCGCCCCACGACCATGTCATCATCTCCGTCCCTATCCAGGTCGCCGAAGGCTGGAATGATCTGGGATGTTGGGAACAATGCACTTGAACCCGCCTCCACCATGTTATTGATGAAGTCGTCCTCGAGCCAATCCGGAAGAAGGTCCGCTGCCTGTCCCAGCTTTGTGTCATGGTCAATGTGTGGTCCAATATATCCTTCGGTCCCTATCGTCCCCCAGGGCTGGATCACTACCCTGGTCTCTCCACCGGGAGGGACCTCCAGGACCCGATCATAAACAAGCGTCGGTACAAGATCGACCCCTGTCCCCCTTGCGGGAGGGGCGGCAACTCCGGTCGGGACAGTTGGAAATACCATCATGATCATGAGCAGGACCGGGACGATGACCGAATACCTCATGCTTCCCACGGCTCCGATAGATGTTACTCCAAACGGATTTTATGGTTATATTCTTTGACGTGAAAGGATAAAAACCAGATCCCGGGATTCCGGACCTATACGCAAATCTTATATACACCATATTTGCCGTTATGGTTTTTTTCTTCACCTTTATATGCTAATAAGCCTTTTTTTACAATGGGTGGGGGTAGGAAAAGGGGATTGAATGCGTGATTGACCCTTGGTCTTCTTGCCTCGCCCGAAGTCTCCATTGGGGATAGCCGACACCCGGGGAGGGTCTCCATCCTCCCCTCTATTTTTTTTGACAACATAGGGAAGCATTCCAACATGGGTTCAATAGGGTTTTATCTCTGAGCCGTATTATGTTCTTTCATGGATGACAAGGACGCCTGCCTGCCTTCCGGGGACCAGTTTTACAGTATAGAGTTCGACCAATCCCAGCCCCCCAAAAGGCAGTCCTGGGACGTATATTTCATGAACATAGCAAGGCAGGTGGCTACCCGCGGGACCTGTCATCGAAAGCATGTAGGCTGCGTCATTGTCAGGGACAGGACGATCCTCGCCACGGGTTATAACGGATCCGTCAGGGGAATGCCCCACTGCGACGAGGTCGGTCACATGATGGAGAACGGCCACTGCACGAGGACCGCTCACGCCGAGCAGAACGCAATAGCACAGGCGGCGAGGTACGGCGTATCCGTGATGGAGGGGGAGGTCTACGTCACGGCATCACCCTGCTGGATATGCTTCAAGATCATGGCAAATGCCGGAATAAAACGGATAGTGTTCGGGGAGTTCTACCGGGACGACAGGATCTTCGAGGCGGCAGACCATATTGGCCTCGAGCTGGCGCTCCTTGACAGCAACAACGAGTTGAAGGTATTCGTCAAAGGAAAATAAGAATGGAGCCGGTTCAGGACCGGCTCCGGATGCTCCTGCGGGGGCAGGGGTTCACTTTCTGCGGCCATATTCGACAAGCCCGACTATACCCAGAAAAACAACGAGCACGCCGATCATGGCCCCCAATGTAAGGAAGGGGCTGTCTTCCTGTCCATCAACGACCTTGAACGTTATATCATGGGTCGAGAAGCCGGGGACGTAGACCATTGCCTGGTAGCACCCCTCGCCGTCCTTCTCGATATAATACCTGCACCGGGTGGTGTTGCCATTCAGAACCTCGTTAAGGGAGCCGTCCTTCTCGGCCTTCTCTCCATCGAACTCGATCCTTACCTTGCCGGCCTCAACGTCGCCAAGCACCTGTCCCTGGACCTTGAACATGAGGACCTTTCCGGCCTTTTCCTGGCTCTGGACCTCGACATTGAGCATCTTTCCGTCCTCGGACCCTTTCACCATCATCTCTACCTTTCCCTGATAGGGGAAGTGCGCTGATTCGGTTCCGGTCCCTTCTGCGGCCTTAACCTGGAGCTCTCCGTCGACATTACCCGAGGACACCGCCCTCATGGTTGTCTCCTGGAAAGAGCTCATTGTCTGGTACGGGCTCCTGAAGAAACAAACGATGACATCCTTGGTCACGTTGATCTCGACGATACCCTCATCGATCGTGTAATCCTCGCTCCCGAGGGTGATCCACGCATCGGATCCAAGTCCGATCAGAGGGAGCTCTCCCTCCGCGAGCTCGCCGAAGGCGACCCCCTCGTGAAGTTCAAATGTCACGTTGACCCAATCCTCACCAGTGTACGTGATGTGGACCATCGCTGTGGGGTTGTTGTGTGACATCAGATGGAGTCCTTCCGATCCGGCATGAAAGACGGCGCCTTCCATTCTGGTGCCCCCCTCGGGCAATAGCACGGATGTGGTCCGGATGGAGGAGAAGATGATCTCTTCCTCCGGGACGAATGTATAGTCAACGATACCGTCCTCTTCATTGTCGAAGCTGACGTACCTGCCTTCCACTCCGCCATCGCTCGCTTCGAACTGGCCGAACATCTCGGTGTATCCCTGAGGGCCGTCGCCCTTTTGCTCGTAGGTTCCATTGGTCTCATCGATATTCTCGGATCCCTTCTCCCCGCCAGCGGGTTCCTGGACCGCCGATACGAGACCGGCAAAGCCCATGAGCACGATGGCCCCGATAGCGAGGATCATCCAGATATTTTGGGTCTCTCCCATGAAATCACCATGGAAGCTACCCGCTGAGGTATATAAACCGGTAATGGAACAGGTCTCTAATGGTGGAACAAGGCTCTAGAAATGGCCCTTCCATCAGAGTTTCAGATCGGTCTTCTCCAGCCTCAGGGCCGTTAACTCTCTCCTTGACCTCTCGACCAGGGGTTTGGAGTTCCTGTAATATTCGTTAACGACGTTTGCCACTTCCTGGTAGTTCGTGAGGTTCTTGTAGGCCATCCACCGAAGAACATCGGCCCTGTTGTGTATCTCCTCGGTTATCTCCTCGGTGGTGAACCCTTCCCTGTCCATGATCTTCTCGTAGAGGTTCGAGTGCCCGGAGAACCGGAACTCATCCTTTGCCGGATTCCATGTGTAGACCTTGTTCGATATGATCTCCTGCGATACGGGGTCCTGGCCGACGATCTCGACCAGGTCCTTGATCCTTCTCGTCCTCTTGTTCTTGACCCTGACCTGAGCCTGAAGCAGCACCAGGTTGAGACCGAGGATCAGGATCCTGGGGATGTTGATCGGAGGGTTCTCCAGCCTGTGGACTATAGCGGAGACCGAATCGGCATGTATTGTGGCGTATGTGACCTGGTCCGTGGCCATTGCCTGGAACACGGCCATGGTCTCCTTGCCCCTGACCTCACCGACGATCATGTACTCTGGCCTCTGCCTCAAAGCTGCAACGAGCAGGGTATACATGTCGATGGACTGTCCGGTGGTCTCTCCCTTCTTCTCCCTGGTGAGGCCGGCGATCCAGTTCAGGTGGGGAAGCTGCATCTCCCTCGTGTCCTCTATGGTGATGATCTTCGAAGACGGGGGTATGAAGTGGCTTATGGCGTTCAGGGTCGTTGTCTTCCCTGATGCCGTTCCGCCGGAAACCATCATCGTATCGCCGTACTGGACGGCAAGCCATAGATGGGCCGCCATTTCCGGAGACAGCGTCTTGAACAGGATGAGGTTCACCATTGTGAGCGGGTCCTCCTTGAACTTACGGATGGTGAAGGATGACCCCTTCGTGGTGATCTCCTTTCCGAATGTCGCGTTGAGCCTCGAGCCGTCCGGAAGTGTGGCATCGAGGATGGGGTTCATGATGGATATGTGCTTTCCGGACCTCTGGGCCAGTCCCACAACGAAGTCGTCAAGTTCCTCCTCCTCCTCGAACACCACGCTGGTGCGGGTATTCTTGTACTTCCTGTGGAAAACGAAGATGGGTATGCCGGTCCCGTCGCAGGAGACGTCCTCCATCTCGCTGTCCTCCATCATAACCTGGATCTTGCCGTAGCCTAGGAAGTAGTTCGAAAGGAAATAGAAGATCTTCTCGAAGGAGGATGTATCGACCTTCCTGCCCGCCTGAGCCAGGAACTTCCTCATCTGATTGCGGAGCCTCATCTCGTTCTCGACATCGTCCGCGTCTCCCCTGTCGACCTCGATATTATGCTCCAGGGTGGACTTGAGATAGTCGTGAAGGTATCGTTCCTCGGCATTGAGCGGCGGCTCGATGACATCGTACAAAAGGTCCTTCGTCCTTTTGTTCCGGATCATCCTGGTGTAGGAGTATGGCTCTCTGATCGAGTAGATCGGATCCACGATCTCCCACAATTTTTCATCGAGGGGGGGGATATCGTAAAGCTTCGCCCCCTTGAGCTGCTCCCTGTCCTGCTTTCTTCGCCTGTACCTCATCCGTTCCGCGGGCTTCATCTCCGCCAGTTTCTCAGGGTCCAGGTCCTCTTCCCTGGCCTTCTTCGTGATCGCCGGTTCCTTGCGGAAGAGCCAGCCGACGTCGAAGAGCGACCTCTTGGCACCGGTCTTCGTGTCCTTGAGGACGATGTCGTCCTCATCCATGGTTATCAGGGATCCTTCTTCCTCGATGTCCTTGTCCGCCCCTTTCTCGATGGTCTCGTCCTTTCCCTTGGCAGCCTTTTCCAAACTGCTCACCCCCAGTACAGCTTCCAGGTACAGCTATTTCGGAACTGTTATATCGAACAACCCTAGGATTGTATATAACTATTTTCTAACGAATATTGTTAAATGAAAAGACAAAGGTTGGCTTTCCCAGGGGGGTCCCTCTGAAGGGGGGGTGACCCGTCCCGTTGATGTCCGTGCGCGGGATCATTTCCATTTGAGGTCCTGGGTGGACCCGGTGGCCTTCCAGAGTTTGATCAGCCCGTTCTTGAACTTCGCAGGATCTTCCTTTGCCAGTTCGATCACGATCTCGTCAAGACCCTGGGCGTATCCCATCTCGTGGGTCGTATAGCTCCATCCCGCACTCCTTGTCAGGTTCAGCCCCTTGACGAATGCGAACTTGGCTGCCTTGAGCTTGATGTCGTCGTCGTGGTACTTCTCGACGATCCTCGACGCCCCCTCCTCGCCCCTGACGAGATAGGCCAGGGCGCATTCGTAGGCGAACTCGATCATCCTGGGGGGGTTCTTCGGGACCGGAAGTTTCTTTCTCATCTGCGCTTCCTCGACCCGGTACCTTCCTTCCTGGATGACCGTCATTGGCTGGAACCTCGGGGTGGGGTAGCTTTTGAAGACCTCCCTGGATATCTTCTTGTCCTCGATCAGGTCGATCAGGACCGCCTCGCCAACGTCCTTCCACGACGGTTCCATGATCTTGTTCGCGCTGGGGTCCTGTGCTATCAGGGGGCCCTTGGCATGGGAGAAGAAGCTCTTGAGAGCGGCCTTTTCCTCGGCATTCAGTGTCAGGGAGGCCATGACGGCCTTGTGGTCCGACCCGAAACACTTGTTGGAGATGATGTAAACCGTTTCCCCGACTTCCTCCAGCCGCTTCCGGTAATCGTCAAGCTCCTTCTCTATCAATCGGTGGTCCATCATCTTGCCTTCCATATACTGGTCGGTCGAGGTAGGCTCCTTGACCTTTCCCAGCCTCAGGAGGAAGGATTCCTTCTTCTCTTCCTTCAGCGGGGGATCGCAGGGGCAGCCTTTTTCGTTCCCGCATACGGGCCGGACATTCACCTTGACCGTGAAGTGCTTGGAGATCCGGTCCGTCGCCATGTAGGAGGCACACGTTGCGAAGGTGTTGTCCTGGTTCTGAAGGGTATAGGATAATGATTTTGCCATCTTGATGTCCGCGGATCCCCAGGACACAACAAGATACGGCTCCTTCCATGGCTCCATGTTATCGACCGTTTTGGAACTTAGATCGGGTGAGTGGATGACCTTCCCGTCCCTCCTCATGCCCTTTCCCAGCCTCTTCGGAAGAGCATCCACGACCTCCTTTGGAGGTTTGGGATCGGAACCGGTGCATATCACCTCGTCCTCGGTCACGAACATGAAGAGCTTCTTCTTCTTGACCTCTTCAAGGAAGGCCATCATCTTTATTCTCGGATTCTCGTAGTTCTGGATCCCCACAAGTTTCTCCTTCGAGGTTTCGCCCCTCAAGGCATATCCCACATCACCGAAGGGTGATTTGAAGACGGCCAGGTAGGGGATCTTCTCCTCGTGAAGGAGGAGGAGGGTGGCCGCGTAAGCCCTGGCAAGGCGGTCCCCCTTCTTCGAAGCCTTCTCCAGCGCCTTCTTGTTGTCCTTCATCCTCTGGATCTCCATGAGCTTTTTTTCGACGCTCTTGAAGTAGGGGACATCGGATGGACATTTCGGGAGTGCAAGGTGGGGGTCCTGAGAGAGACGTTTCGCCTTTCTCTTCAGTTCCTTCTCCAGTCCTTTGGAGGCTGTCCTGGCACCGGTCCTGATCTTGTAGTTCTTCTTACCCGCCGGGCTCATGACCGCCCAGTAGTATTTCACCTATATGATATGTTTGGCATGATGTCTGGACAAGCTCCACCTCTGAAGCCAATGGCTTCAAGAGGACCCATTACCCTGTTATACTGGGGTGGAAAATCGATATATACGGGTTATAAGTAATCAGAACTTGGTTATATGCTGCCCCCGCACCTGATAATCGTAGAGGAAGTGCTGCCCGAGGTCCGACGGAGGATGGCAGTATCGCTCTATTCGGAAGGCATGTCCCAGGAGGCGATCTCCCGTATTTTGGGAACGTCCCAGGCAATGGTGAGCAGATATCTCAGGCAGGGAACGGAGCTGCACCCGGACCTTGAACTAATCGTGAGAGCGGTCACGAGCGAGCTCACTGCCGCTGCAAGCGCAGGGGAAGGCTCCGGGCAATTGACCGACAGGTTCTGCCTTTCCATCGACATGGCAATGTCCAGGGGCATGCTCGATGCGAGGTACAGAAGCAGGTTCGGGAGGGAGCCCTGCAAAGCATGCATGGGGTCACTGAAGGAGGGCGGGAGGGTGAAGGTCCTCGAGGACCTCGAAAAGGCGGTCCGGTATCTGAGCGGTCATCCGATCCCCAATTTGGTACCCGCCCTGAAGGTCAACATCGCAAGCGGGGTGGAACTCGCGGAGAGCATCGATGATATAGCCGCGTACCCCGGCCGCCTCCCTGATCGAAGGGGAAGGATAGCCGATCCTCTCCCCCCCGAGTTCGGAGCATCCAGACACCTGGCGGCCGTGCTTCTGACGGCCATGGGTTCGGACAAGTCCGCCAGGTCCGTGATAAGCCTGGCCTTCAACGAGGAGATCAGATCGGCCCTGGAGAAGGGCAACCAGACCTTTCAGGAATTGAACAGGACATCATCCACCCTGGAGGAACTCCTGAAGAGGGAAGGCCCGGGAGAAGGCGGTATCGTGGTGGATCCCGGGGATTTCGGGATCGAACCATGCCTTTATATTTTCGGAAGCTCCCCTCTCGAGGTATCTGCCCGGGCAGTGGAGATACAGAACATGATAGGTGGTAACGATGTGTGAAGGGAAAGCCGGTGCGGTGTCCGGAAAGACCATGGTGATATTGGTGATCATCGGGATCCTGATATCGGCATGGGTACTGGGGACGGTCTACATCCTTCACATCATCGGAGAGGAGGAGGAGCCGGACCTCGTGATATACACCTACGAGAGCTTCCAGAATCCCGAATACGGCCTGGGACCCGCGGTCATACCCAAATTCGAGGAGATGTACGGCGTGAAGGTCAAGGTTGTCACGCCTGGAGATGTGGGGGCTGTCATAGGAAGATTGAACGCGGAAAAACAGGCTCCCCAGGCGGACATCGCCATCGGAGTAGACAATTCGATGCTCTACAAGAACAAGACCATGAGGATCGACCTTTTCGAACCCTTCGTCCCCGGGAACATATCCCGATTGGAACCTTCCATAGCCCGGGACCTCGATAATTATATGGTGCCCTATGATTACGGGTATATCGCCATCATCTGCAACGGGGGGATGATGGAGGAGAGGGGGCTCGAGATACCCGGTGATCTGATGGACCTCGCCGACCCGCGTTACGATGGACAGCTGCTCCTTCCCGATCCAGGCACATCTTCAACCGGGTCCTCCTTCATGATATGGGCGGCTTCCGTGGCAGGAGAGAACTATTCGTCTTTCCTCGGGGACCTGGCAGACAACGCCAATGGGAGGGTCCTCAGCTCATGGGATGCGATGTACAACGCCTGGCTGGACGGAGAGGCCCCCATAGCGATCTCCTACGGATTGGACACTGCCTACGAGATGAAGTACTATGGTACCAACAACACCGTGACCGTGGTCCCCGACCATCAAGGATACAGGCAGATAGAGGGAGCATGCCTCGTCAAGGGTGCGCCGCACAAGGAGGTCGCAGAGCTGTTCCTGGAGTTCATTCTTTCCGATGATTTCCAGACCGAGGTCCACAGGAACGTCATGCTTCCCGCTGTTGCCGGTGTCGAGCTTGACCCGTACTTCACAACATACGGTGAGTTCGCGGCCCGGCATGTGGAACCTGCGACAGCCGAGGTCCTGGAGAACTATGACAGCTGGTATCAGGCGTGGAGGGAAGCCTTCTTCTGAGGATAAGGGTGGTAAATTATTGCCGGGAAAGGTGAAGGTAGGAAGGGCTGTCGGTACGATCTTGGCTTATTCCGTACCGGGTATATTCCTTGCTCTCTTCTGCCTCTATCCCCTGCTCCTCATGGCCAGGTACGGGATCGTGGATGAAAGCGGCCGGTTCACGCTGGGATACCTCACGGATGTTCTGGAGGACCGCATATTCCGGAAGGTAATCGGCTTCACTGTCGCGCAGGCCTTCATATCCGCCGTGGTGACGGTCATACTTGCCTTTCCCGGAGCCTACCTGCTGGCAAGGTACAGGTTCTTCGGAAGGTCCATGATAATGGCGGCAAGCACCGTCCCATTCGTTCTGCCGTCCCTTGTCCTTGCAGTGGGTTTTCTCGGGTTGTTCGGCGCCCAGGGGACATTGAACGGCTGGATCATGGATGTCAATTCAGCCCTGGGGGCCTCCATTCCGACATTGAACATCCTCTATACCCGGAAGGTGATAATCCTTGCCCATGTCTTCTTCAACTTTCCCATAGCTCTGAGGATACTGAATTCGAGGTTCGCTGATCTGGATCCCGCCTTTGAAAGGGCTGCAAGGTCGATGGGGGCCGGCAGGATAAGGACATACTTTCAGATCACCCTTCCCCAGATGAGGTATTCCATTCTGTCATCGTTCTCCCTGGTGTTCACCTTCTGCCTGCTATCTCTCGGGGTGATCCTGGTCGTCGGCGGTCTCAACCACACGCTGGAGGTGGAGCTGTACTCCCTGTTCACGAACCTGAAGATCCATCACGGGAGCGCGTTGTTCATCATCGAAGCTCTCATCGTGATGGCAGCAACGGGGGTCTACCTCTGGAGCTCGTCAAGGGAAGGGGGAAGGGCGGAAGTGGCCCTTGGAGAGGGGATCGCCAGGAAGGGCGGAAGTCGGCCCGGTCCCGTCTCTCTCCTGCTGATCGCTCTGTATTCACTCCTCATCTTACTGGTCATATTCGGGCCGCTTCTGGTCGTGATGCAGGAAAGCTTCACCTCGAGCGGGGGAGGAGGAGTTTTCACACTTGACCATTACGGGACGGTCCTTTCTCGCCAGGAGGACCCCGTCATCTCCATTTCTCCTCTCGGGGCGATCCTGAACTCATTGCTGTTCGGGTCGATGACCATGCTGATATCGGTCCCGCTGGCGCTCATAACGGCACATGTGATGGTCCGCAGGAAATTCGTGGGAAAGGGATTCCTTGACATGCTCCTGCTCTTTCCCCTGGGAGCTTCATCTATCGCTCTCGGATACGGTCTGATCAAGGCATATTCGAGCGGACCGCTGCAGCTGACCGGGACCTGGTACATCGTGGTCATGGTCCATTCCGTGATCGCGTATCCCCTGGGGGCCAGGGCCATATACTCTTCCATGAGGTCCGTTCCCGATGACCTGATCCGGGCAGCCAGGTCCATGGGGGCAGGTCCGCTGGAGGCCTATTTCAAGGTAAAGCTCCCCCTGATCATGCCCGGTATCCTCGTTGCAGCGGTGTTCTCCTTTGCGATATCACTGGGAGAGCTTGGGGCAACGCTCATGGTGTCAAGGGAGGTTTATATGACCATGCCCGTTTTCCTGTACCGGATGATAGAAGGGGGGGGCCGCGAGATCGGGCCCATGAACGCCTTTGCAGTGATACTGATGCTCATAACCTTCCTTTCCTTCCTTGGGATCGAACTGGGAAGGAAGGCCTTCATGAGATGGGGGGTGGATCGATGAGCCTCGAGTTAAGGGACCTGCATTTCTCGTATTCCCGGAAGGAAGGCGAAGTGCTCGGGGGCCTTTCATTGAATGTGGTGGAGGGTGAGATATATTCTCTGCTTGGAGGGTCCGGCTCGGGGAAATCCACCGTCCTGAATCTCATCGCAGGCTTCCTTCATCCGGCGAGCGGAAGGATATCCATCGATGGAAAGGATGTGACGGATACCAGACCGGAAAAGAGGAACATAGGAATGGTCTTTCAGGATTACGCGCTCTTTCCCCACATGTCGGTCAGTTCGAACGTGGCCTTCGGTCTGAGAACAAGGAGCGTAAGGGAACGCGAGATCAGAAAGAGGGTGAGAGAGGTCCTCGAGCTGACGGGCCTTGCGGGTTACGAGCGGAAGCTGCCATCGGAACTGTCCGGAGGCGAGAAACAGAGGGTGGCACTATCAAGGGCTCTCGTATATGACCCCGCGGTCCTGCTTCTGGATGAGCCCCTTTCGGCCCTTGACGCCTCCCTCAGGGAAGGTCTGAGAAAGGACCTGAGATCGATACTCAAGGCTTCAGGGACCACCGCGCTCTACGTGACACATGATCAGATGGAGGCGATCTCCATATCGGACAGGCTGGGCCTGCTCCTGAACGGGAAAATTCATGAGGAAGGATCTCCCGAGAAGATGTTCCACGGACCTGGCGATCTCGAAACCGCCCGGTTCATGGGTATTTCTAACATCCTTCCCGTCATGTCCTGTTCCAAAGGTTTCCTGACCACCGAGATCGGGAAGATATCCTGGAAAGGGGGCCCCCCCGGGTATATCGGGTTCAGGCCCGAGGCCCTGAGAACGGATGGAGAGGGCCTGCGGGTGAGCTGCAAGGTGGTCTCAGTGGAATACAGAGGGCGCGACCTCCTCCTGGAACTCCGGACCGGCGGGATCAGTCTTAGGAGCATGATCGGTGGTAATTGCAACGTCCGGCCGGGCGACATGATAGAGATGGTCCTGGACCCGGGTGATGTCGTTGCGATAGATGACAAGGTCCGATGAGGGCCCCGTGAATTTTTATACTTGATATTTGATGTTTTCGCGATGAAAAGGGAACATCTCGGCATGGTCCTGGTGGTTGTTCTTTCCCTGGTCCTTCTGACGGGGTTCATAACCATCATTAGCAACACGGCGTGGAGGAAGGACCATGACGGTGATGAGAACCGTGAAGATGAGATCGAGCCCCAGTTCATCAATGTCTCCATGAAAGACATCTACCTCACCGACAGGACGACGACGCGATCCTTCGATGAGACCCTCATGACCGATTGGCTTGTGTGCTGGGTCGATATAACGAACGAAGGGGAGATGGATTACAATTTCACCAGCACTCCTGTCAAGCTTGTCACCGGCGGGGGCGAACATTTTTCCCATGTGGAGGTCCAGTTCTTCAGTGAAATTCTCCCTCAGAACGGAACGATCGCGCCGGGCGGAACGGCCGGCGGATGGCTGCATTACCGCATCCCCAAGGGAGAACAGCCGTTGAAATTGGTGGCGCAGGATTTCTTCTTCGGTCATTTCAGGGGTGAGCTTGACATCGCAGGAATACCCCTGGAGTTCAGGACCTGGAGGACGCCTCTCGATCTGAAAATTGACAGGTGCGGGAGGGATGGAAGGGGAGAACCGCATCCCGGTATCTTCTTCATGAACATCTCCGTGGAGAATACGGGAAAGAACGCCTCGATGTTCGAGGACTGGCATCTCAGGTTGAACGTAACCGGGGGCAACGTCAGGGATGTGATGTTCGGCCAGCACCGGAACTGGACATGGATATTTCCCGGTGAGACCTACCGCTACAAGCTCTATTTCGATATCAGGATGGACCATCCGGAAGAACCGGAGACTCTTTACGATCTATTGAACTGGATATTCGTGGAGATCGATCCCTCGGTCTACGAGGACTACGTCTAGCGATCCTTCCATATTCCAGATGATGTTATGAAACAGGTGGATCGAGGCGGGTAAAAACCTATCTTTCCTTTATCCCGAAATACTTCTGGATGGCCTTTTTCTGACCCGACCTCAGAGTGTATGAGACATAGGCGGTCGAAACACCGAGCTTCTTTGCTATCTCCCTGATCCCGATCCTCTTCGGGAAGTCGTAGTAACCTCCCTCCAGTGCTTCCTTGAGGACCATCTCCTCGCTCCGTTTCAGTGAATCCCAGTCCTTGAACTCGTGAATGTCGATGACCCTGTGGTCCATGCCGAGGCTGGTGAGGTTGGTCGTGAGGGTGTCTATTAGCTCGGACTTTGTCAGGAGGACGCGCCATTGGGCCCAGGCCTTGTCAAGCGACCTCCTTGCAAGAAGGAAGGTCTCGGCATCCACAAGGGCCCTGCAACCCGGGCAGGTATTGACCCCAACGATCATCTTCACCCTTTTCTTGTTGTTAGTGTCCTGGTGTTTCACGAAATCCACTTCGGGGAGCCTGCCTATGAATTCGGTCACCTCCTCGAGGTCGCTCTTTCCAAGGTCCATTTCAACAAGGTCCTGGACCCCCTTCTCCCTGAATGGGATGCTGTCCATGATCTTCAGGGAGACCGGAAATCTGTTAAGCGTCTCCCCTATCCAGCACCTGTCCAGGCTGACGTCAAGTATCGCTTCGTACAACTATATCCTTCCCGTTCAGGACTTTTAACATGTTAATTCCTTATAACGCATTTGGTGTTTCGTTAACATGTTAACCCATCAAAAAGTGCTTCCCCAATAATTTCCCAATCAGCCCCCCCCCCTCGCAGGATATATCTGATCGTTGTAAGCTGCACCTCCATCAAGGGACTTTGAAGTATCTATATTATCGAACGGTCCTTGAAAGAATTGAGATTAATTTTAATAATAATTGTAAGCCGTGCTCCCATCGGGATCTTTGAAGCGTCTAACGAATAACGAATCTTCAGCTTCAAAGGTCCAGACAAAAACCGATCATAACCATTTTTGAATTAGTTTTTGTCGTGTACCAACAATGTGTAGCAATGATTTTCGAGACCAAATTGAAATTAACGCTAGAAAATCATTGCGGGAAGGGAGCACGACTTAAAGCTCAAAAAAAGCAAAGTGCTCCCATCGGGATTCGACGCAGCAGCAATTCTTTCAGAATTGTGCGCGCCTGCAAATCCTCGGATACGGCAACCTCGGATTTCCAGGATTCCGTAAAATCGCAAGCGATTTCACTCACCTTGAGGCAAGTGTGCCTCAAGACCAAGGTTCGAATCCCCATGATGGGGTCATCCATTCCTGACCGAGAATAGAATGATGAGAAATGGATGGTGCTCCCATCGGGATTCGAACCCGAGTCACCGGCTCGAAAGGCCGGAATGATTGGCCGGTCTACACTATGGGAGCTCGTTTTCATCAGGGAGAAAACAAGGTCCTATAAAAAGTTGAGCACAACCTCATTCAATAGATTTTGTTATCCGTGTGGACCACTTTAATATTAAAATCGTATTATAGGGTCAAAAACAAGGGTAGTTTATCCTGGACAGGGGAGCAAATCGATGAACAAGCCGCTCGGGAGGGGTCTTGGTGCGCTGCTGACCGACAGGTCTCAGGAAGCGACAGGTACTTCGGACAAGTACAAGGCCATCCGGGAGAAGGAGAAACAGCTGACTTCCCTTCAGGAAAACATCGACAACGAGAAGAAGGACCTTGAGGACCTGCGAAAGAAGCTCACCATCGAACTCATGCTCAGCGGCAAGGTCGACAAGACCGAACTCTTCAGAAGGGAGGAAGCCTGGGACGAGATGGTAAAGAAGAAGGACGCTCTGGTCAGGGAGATAAACTCCCTCAAGGAAGAGGTCCGGTCGTACATGAAGATAGAGGGAGGCGCCGGAGGCGAAGGGGCCGGAAACAATGCTCAAAGCCCATCGGGCGGGGACACGATCCCGGACGATATCGATATGCGTTTGATCCGGGAGCTGATGCCCCCCCAGGGGGAGGATTCTCCCGAAACCCCACCAGTCGACCCGGAGCACGTTCAGGGATTGAAGCGCGAGCTCGACCGCAGCAAACAGGTCGAGGTCGTCCGAAAGGAAGCATACAAGGCCCCCGGGGAAGGCGTCGTCAGACCGAAGGTGGTCCGCGTTGTGTCCCCCAAGAGGGTCAGGGTCATCAGGGGGACGACAAGGACCATCTCGAAGCGCAGGGACGAGAGGATGTACGACCTTGTCCAGGGAGCGCTGGACCAGATGACCTCCGGGGATATCGAAGGTTCGAGGAGGAGTCTCGAGAACATCCTGGCCGAGTACCCCAACGACGATGAGATCCTCTATCATCTCGGCAATACCTATTTCATGACCGAAGAGCTCGAGGAAGCCCAGGCCCTCTTCCAGAAGGCCGTCGAGATAAATCCCTCCTCGTACAGAGCCCTGAACAACCTCGGAGTGGTCCAGGAGAAGTTGGAGAACAAGGAATCCGCAATAAAGTCCTTCAACCAGGCCCTGGAGATCGAACCTGATTACGAGAGGGCGTGGATGAACCTCGGGTCGCTATTCATGGACCTGGACCCGCCACTTCTCAAAGAGGCCTCCATATTCCTCAGGAGGGCACTTGAGATCCAGCCAGGGCTGGCGAAGGCACGAACGAAGCTCGAGGAGTGCGATGCCAGGCTCAAGGCCGGGGGTTGATGTTCATCAATCCACCAATTATTTATAGCCCCATCTTGAATGAACTGGTGGTGCCCAAATGAGACACAGAAACCTGCTTCCGATCGCGATCCTCTGCATGATAACCGTACCAATACTGCTCGGTACCATCGGAACGCAGGAGTCCAGCGCGCTGCCGGAAGGCTATCCGATCAGCCTTTCGGGAGGATACTCCAGGGAGATCCTTGGAACAACGACCTACATAGATTATCTACAACCGGGGGAGACCGAGAACTATCTCGTAAGGCTCGAGAACCCGGCTCCGACCGAGGTCCGCTACAGGGTCCAGGTCTCGGGTATCCCCGAGGGTTGGCTTGTATTCCTGCAGAACGGGAACCAGAACATGCCCGTGGACCTCGAGGCATACGAGTCGGATTCCATCTATCTCTACATCAAGAACCCCAAAGTGGGCACCGCGAACATCCTGATCAACGCGACGGACGAGGGTTCGGAGAGATTCTGGAACATAACCCTCCAGATAGTCTGCCAGAAGGGGCCTCTCCTGATATCCGCAAAGAGCTCCTCCTTCATTCTCGGAAGGCAGGTTCCGGCAGATGTCGAGCTCCAGATCGAGAACATAGGGAATGTCGTTCTCAACGTGTCGCTGGAGATCCCCGGAATGCTTCCCTCGGACGTACCGGTCCAGGATACCTGGACCGTGAAGTTCTCCGAGAGGACCTTCCTGATACCGCCGCAGGCGGAGAAGACCGTCATTGCAAAGGTGAGGGCTCCCGAATTCGAACCGATCGGCTCCCAGAAGGTCGCTTCCGTCGAGGCGGAGGTGGAGGGTATAACCCGCCCCTTCTCATCCCAGTCTCTGACCTTCAGGGTCCAGACCATCTTCGATCTGAGGACCTCGGTGACCCCTATTGGGTTTCAGAAGGTCAATCCCGGTTCCTCGGTGTCCTTCGACCTGATAATAGATAACCTCGCCACCGAGACGGACTATGTCATAATATCGGAATTCTACACCCCCAGCGGGTGGGGGGTCGGTTTCAACGACACCGTGGACCCCACTGATTTCTCCGTTTCGGTGGACCCGGAATCATCAAGGAGGTTCCATCCGGTCGTCTACGTTCCCCCGACCGCATTCGCGGGCAGGCACGAGGTGATAATGACCGCGACCGGAACCTCGAACATCACCGAGTTCAAGTTGAAGGTGGAGGTTGCGAGAAGGGATGCGATCGAAGCGGTCCCCACGCCCCCCTCGGGGCAGACCACCTATCGGATGACCCTCGGCGACAACCTGGTCACATTTGACGTATGGAACCGGGGCAATTACTTCGATACCGTGACACTGGAGCTCGAGAACAGACCAGCGTGGGCCCCCTTCGTCTTCCACTCTGTCCAGGTGGGAGGGGGGACCGACGAGGCAGCGGTCTCGGGGGATGAGGAGCTCAATGTGTCCGGGTCAGATCCGGTGAGGTTCGTCTTCACCGAGACCGATCTGGAATCCATCGTGCTCTCGCTCTCCCCTTCCCAGGGGGTGAGGGTCACCCTTTCCACCTTCGTAAACCTGGAGACGATGCCCGAAAGCGGGGTGGTGGGAATAAAGTACAAGTACGGCCAGCTGGTGAAGCAGAGCTTCGTTCAGCTTTCCCTCAAGCTCATTATCACCGACCTCAAGATAACGGACATGGACAAGGACGGGATACCAGACCTCAAGCTCTTTCCAAAACCTGATTATGACCTGCACGACAGGATCTATTTCATCTTCACCGTCAGGAACGATTACCCATATGCCACGAGGGAAGGGGATGTCAAATGGAAGATCCAGCTTGCCGGGACCGTCATACTCGAAGGCGAAGTGGGAATGATACTCCCCGGCGAGGAGAAGGAGTTCAACGTTTCATGGAAGGCCGACGTGAGCACCAGGGTGAGCCATTTCGCCTACCTGTCCCTTTACGGTGATGTCTATGAAACCCAGACGCAGGCCCCCAGTGCCAAGTCGGAGGATGAGGTATTCATAAGGTCGGGTGAGGTCACCAGGAACTGGGGCGCCATGATCCTCTTCCTGGGATTGATGGTCCTTGTGATAGCCGTCTTCATTGCCCTGTTCGTCACGGGGCAGAGGAGCAAGGCAACGAGGGAGGCCGAGGCCAAGGCCAAGTATGATGAAGTATACGGAAGAAAGAGGTCCCCCGAGCTCAGGGGAGGCGGTAAGGCGAGAGGCGAGCTCAAGGCCGTACCCAGAAAGGAACCCTCGCTTCCCAAGAAAGAAGTTCCGACGCTGCCCTCAAGCAAAGGCGATGAGGGAAGACCGAAAAAGAAGAAAAAGAAGGACCGAGACGACGGTATCATCGAAGAGAAGGTTCCAAGGAGGGCGCCTTCTCTGGGGAAGCTGAACAACAAGGAAGAATGATCGCGGCCCCGGGTAAAAGCAAAAAGTGGTATATACGACCTTTAACTCCTGACCAGCGTGGAGCCCGTTCCCGTTACGATAGAATCCTTTGGATGCACGATGAACCATGGAGAGGCCAGAAGGGCCGCGGAGATACTATCGGCCATGGGCTTCAATGTAAGTATCGGTCCCGGCAGTATCGATAACGGCGGGACCGGCATCCACATACTTTTCACTTGCGACGTGATATCCTCGACCGAGAGGAGGATGTGGAGGCGGATGGAGGAATTGACCTCCGGGGGAAAGACCCTCGTCGTTGCCGGATGTCTGGCAGCGATCGACCCGGCCGGGATCCTCGAGCGATTCCCACACGCCAAAGTCCTCGATTCCATGGGGCTCGATACATTGGAAAGCTCCCTTGGGTACATGTTCGGAGCGGAAGGGG
>JBLIRI010000042.1:0-17190 GCA_049472235.1 Thermoplasmatota archaeon
CGTCTCTCAAGCACCGGCTGTGGGTGCGGGGAATGTTCTGTACGGGTTTGCGGTGTCCGGAAGCGCGCGCAGGATGTGAAAGTCTGGATGACGTCTCTGGCGCCACAGGACGGGCAGAATTTCGACGACCCCCCGGAGCTGAGCCTTCCGAACTATCATCGATACTACCCGATGCATGTGGAATGGTACCAGATAGATGACGAGCTCAACGGGATAGAGGATATCAAGAGAGCTGTTATGGAGTACGGGTCTGTGGGGACCTCCCTGCTGGCGGACCCGAGGCTCAGGGATGACACCCATGCCCATTATCAGCCTCCCTGGGATAACAGGGATCCCAACCACTCGGTGGCCATCGTCGGCTGGGATGACAGCAAAACAACACCGGCTCCGCTTGCCGGTGCATGGCTCGTGAAGAACAGCTGGGGGTCGGAATGGGGAAACCAGGGCTATTTCTGGATCTCATACTATGACAGATGGGCATGCAAGCATCCGGAATTGGGGGCCGTCTCGTTCCGAAACGTTTCGTATCTCGCCTTCGACAGGGCATATTTTCACGATTATCACGGGTGGAGGGACACCTGGACCAATTCAACCGAGGCTTTCAATTCGTACGTTGCCGAGAGGAACGAGCAGATGAAAGGGGTCAGCTTCTATACGACCGGTGAGGCCGTGACGGCCAGGGTGGAGATATGGGATGACTTCGAGGACGGAAGGCTTGCGAACCTTCTCTGGACCGGTGGTTCATATTACGAGAGGATAGGTCTGCATACAATAATGTTCGATGAGCCCCTGGAACTTGTCGAGGGGAACGATTTCCATATTCTTCTGAACGTCAGCGGGGGCGGTATGGCATATGACCGGACCTCACAGGTCCCGCTGCTCCTCGGCCCCCCGACGAGGGAGCCCGGTTATGAAAGCTGGGTCACATCCCTCTCGGCCCCCAACCAGAGCTTCTACAGGAATGGTACGCAGTGGAGCGACCTCTACTACGTCAACGAAAGCGCGAACTTCTGCATAAAGGGTCTTGTGGGACACGTCAGCATATCCTCGCCCATGACCCACGACATGGTCGGGTCTGCCTACACCTTCTTTGGCCCTGTCTCGAATGAGATAGACAAGGTCCAGGTAAGGATCGATGATGGAGAGCCCATGAACACCATTATACGCAACGGGATCTGGAAGCTCGAGATGACGGTCCTCCATCTTGCTTCAGGTCCGCATGTCCTGACCGCTATCGCCACCCAGGATGGTTGCGAGTCTGTCGTCTCGACCACCCGGGTCGAGTTCATATTCGACGAGAACGACCCTCTGACCACGGTCGAGCTCTCGGGGGAAAGGGGATCCGAGGGGTGGTTCGTTTCCGAGGTTGAAGTTTCAATTCTCGCGGAGGACCCGACATCTTCCGTACTGAGGACGGAATACCTCCTCGACCAGGGAACGTGGACGGAATATACCGGTCCCTTCAACATCAGCGATGACGGAGTCCACCAGTTGTCATATCGGTCCCTGGACATTGCCGGCAACCAGGAAACAGCGAAGAACACCGGCATCGGGATAGACAAAAAGGCGCCCATCACGGACAGCTATCTCGTCGGGGACATGGGAAGCAGGGATTGGTATGTTTCCCCTGTGGAGCTCCGTTTCATAACTCAGGATGATACAAGCGGGCCGAAGGAAGTGAGGATCGAGATAGACGGCAGGCCATTCACATACGATCCCGGGGACCCGCCCGTCATAGACACCAACGGGCCGCATATCTTCTCCTACCAGGCTGTCGATGAGGCCGGGAACCTCGAGAGCAAAAGGAACGGAAGCTTCATGATCGACCTTGAAGGGCCCTCCACCAGAATGGTCATTCACGGGACGGAGGGGGATCTGGGGTGGTTCGTCTCCCCGGTCCAGGTCGAGCTTGTCAGAGAGGAAGGCTACAGCGGGATCGAGACCACCCAGTACAGGATAGTCGGGGGAAAATGGGAGGAGTACAGCAGTCCTCTCAACATAGTCAACAACGGGCTCTTTGAATTGGAGTTCTATTCAAAGGACCTTGCCGGAAATACCGAAACTATGAGGGCCGGGTATGTGAAGGTGGACACGAAGCCTCCCGAAACATCCCTCTCGATAGATGGAGAGGAGGGAGAGGGCGGCATCTTCATATCATCGATCACCGTGACATTGGCGGGAAGCGACAAGACAAGCGGTTTATCAAGGAGCTATTACAAAATGGACGATGACGATCTCCGGCTCTACACCGGACCGATCGAGATCAGGGGCAACGGATCGCATGAGGTCCTGTTCTTTTCCGTTGACAGGGCGGGAAATGAGGAAGCTACCAGAAAAGAGGCCCTCACCCTGGACCTGGACGACCCGTCGATCGTTCTCCCACGGAGGCTTCAGGGCTCTTTGTTCAACACTACCAGCGTGACGATCCCGGTCTACGTGATCGACGAGGGCATTCCCGGATACCTGTGCTACAGATTGAACGAAGGAGCTGAGATCGAGATCGAAGGGGAGAACCTGCTTCTCCAGGACCTGAAAGAGGGGGTTCATTACCTGGAGGTTACCTACACTGCCGCATCCGGCAGGATGACCACGGAAAGTCGGATATTCCTCGTCAATCTCTCATTTCCCATCGACCCGGTCGTTGATGAGGAGGAACAACATGGTCCGGCCGGGGACAGCAGCACATGGACCATTCTGGCCGTCGTGCTCATATCGCTCATGTTATTAGCGGCGGTCCTCGCCGCGTTCCTGATCATCAGGAGAGCGACCCTCCGATCCGGTAAGGATGATGTCGCGGAAATCAATGCCGAAGAAAGCCCCGGTTGATGCTGGTAAATCTATTTATCCCTCGAATCCGGTAGGGCGGCGTTCCTGGAGAGAAACGGGGTGTGAAGATGATAAGACAGTATAGTCCACGGGCTTTATCCCTGGTACTGCTGATATCGGCGGTCCTGATCAGCCCGGTCCTTGCCAGCGATCCCGTCGATGTGGGACCCGAAAGCTGGGCACCGTCGAACTCGAGCCCCCCGCCCACTGTGAGGATATGCGGTCTGATGGTCTACGATTCCGATAGCGACGTTGTTCTGCTCTATGGAGGGTTCGATGGGAATGCAGGGAGCCCTGACCTCTGGGCCTTCGATGCCAATACCAACACCTGGACCAACATGACGCCGGCGGACTCCCCTCCGGGAAGGTTCGGCCAGGGGTGGGTCTACGACGAGACCAGGGATATCTGCCTGATGTTCTTCGGCGTCTCGGGGACAACCTACTACAATGACACCTGGGAGTACGATTACGATACGAACACATGGACGCAGCTTTTTCCCGGGACCTCGCCCGCACCAAGGTGCAAGGGGGGTTCCGCCTACGACATTGATTCTGACCAGTTCATATTCTTCGGCGGTTTCGGTAACGATACCGTGAACATGGCCGAGACCTGGACATACAATTACGATGAGAACACCTGGGTGAACAGGACTGCGGGCACCGCTCCATCCCCCAGGATGAGGTGCCCCATGATCTACGACGAGAAGGCTGACAGGTGCATCATGTTCGGAGGATGGCTGGGGGGAACCGATGTACTGGGAGACACGTGGGCATACGATTTCAATACCAACACCTGGGAGAACATGAATCCGACACCGGCCCCCGCTCCGAGAGCACGGTACGGTCGTGCGTACCTGCCCGATATGGGAAAGGTGATATTGACCCACGGGTGGGGGGGCGCAAACGGGGACTACAACGATACATGGACCTATGATCACGCAACCAACACCTGGGAGGAGATGGACACCGGATCAGGGAGGATGCAGCCCAGACACTGCTTCCAGATGGCCCTCGACGAGGAA
Source organism: Thermoplasmatota archaeon (assembly GCA_049472235.1). Taxonomy (GTDB): domain Archaea; phylum Thermoplasmatota; class Penumbrarchaeia; order Penumbrarchaeales; family Penumbrarchaeaceae; genus JAFGLL01. Next base: position 3,849 of record JBLIRI010000042.1, read on the forward strand.
AGCGGCGTGATAGTGGCCCAGGGGGGTTCCGGGGCCAGCAGCTTCCACGATACGTGGTTGTTGAACCCGTATGAGAAGGAAGAGGACGGAAATGGTTTCCCGGCCGGGATCGTGATCATCATCGGCATCATCGCACTCGTGATATTGATCGTTGCGATAGTCATCTACAGATCGGTCAAGGAAGAATAGAAGGAACCTGGTCCATGGATATCTATTCAATTCTCCTTCCCGCCCTTCCTTTTTCGGAAGGCGAGCCTGTCGGACCATTTGGTTCCGCCCCTGTAAACGTACCAGGGTCCGAACTTGAAGGTCAGCACCCTTTCGGGGCATCTCTGGACGCATTCCCCGCAGAATATGCAGTCCATGTCCCCCAGCCTTTCCTTTTTGTCCTCGTCAAGGACCTCCCTCACCCTCATGGGGCAGTTGGTATGGCAGATATGGCACTTCGTGCAACCTTCGAGGTCCTTGTTCATATGCAGGAGGCTCACCTTGTTGAACGGTGATGAGAGAGCCCCTGTCGGACAGACATAACGGCAGAAGAACCTGGGCTGCCAGAACGCCCCGATGAAGAAGATCCCGAGCATGGTCCACATGGCGATATGGACCGGATCGCCGATACCCAGCGGTTCCTGGAAGGTGACCACCCTGAGAACATAGAACAAGGATGGCGTGGGGCAGGTTGCGCAGTAGGGGGCCGTCTGGGCGGTTCCCTCCGGGAAATAATCCTGATATACACCCCCGGCTGCCTCGTTACCGATGGCGGAGATGCCGATGGAAAGGGCGAACAGGAGGAAGAATCCGAGGATCGCGAACCGCACCAGCGTCAATCGCTCATGGGTCCTCTGGGAGAATTCCCTGGTTCGTATCCCGAGACCGTTCCTCAACCGCGTCAGAAGGTCCTGGATGAGCCCGAAGGGGCAGGCCCATCCGCACAGGGCCCTCCCGACGATGAGAACGACAACGAAGAACATTGCCAGTACGAAGAAGAAGAGGGTTAGCTCCCATGTATTGGTGAATATCCTTCCGAAGGTTGCCATGGGGCAGGCCCTGATCTGACCGTGCTCGTAGAATCCCGGAACCTCCGTTGTAAATGGAATGTCCAGCCTGAGCACCGGGAGGAAGGGGGACACATAGATGGAGCCGACGACGGTGAAGTTCAAGAGCACGACGAGGAAGAGTTGTCCTAGAAGCCTGATGGGTTCTATCTTCATCCATTTCCTCGGGGGCTTCATTCCATCGACGGCGGGATCCCACTTCCTTCGCTTGAACATCTCACTTGCCCTCCAGGAAGTGCTCGATCAGGGTTGCCGCGTCTCCAGAGATTATGAGATAGACCGAGACAGCCGTGCAGACCAGGACGACCGATCCCACCATGATGTACTTCCATTTCGCCTCCGGAACCTTCTTGAGGTCGACGTTCTCATTGTCTGTCAGGAACCTCTTCCTTCCCACCGGTCCGAGCACGGAGAACCTGTCCCGGGATTCAACTCCTTCCATTCTCCTTTTCAATATGTTCTGGCCGAAGTAGAGGACAGATACCACGATGATCATCGATGCCGTCAGAAACAAAACGGAGATGAGGTTCCACCTCTCGATCTCGGAGACGTTCTCTACTTCAAGCCTGTAAACGGAGGACCTGGTGATCTCGCCGACCTCGTCCACGACCTCTATCGAATAGTAAACATACGGACCCTGCGACTTAGGTATGTCGGCATGGAAGACACCCGATGTGACCTCGTCCAGATCCGCCTCCGCACTTCCCGCCTCCATGTCCTGAAGGGTCTCGTTCCCCAGAACAAGCCCGGCCCCCTCGAACCTCAGGTCCCTCGTATCGTAATTCTCGTCAGAGACCCAGTATACGACCCTGGCGGATACGACCTTCATGTCCCCCACCGGATAGCTGGATGAGAAACTGAGCGATATGCCCTTGTCCGAAGTGGGCTCCTCCGGATACATTTCTGGTCTCGTGATCGTGGCTCCCTTGATGACGTGGACCAGGTACGAGGTTTCCCTGGAGCCGCAGTCGGAGGTATCAACGGAGGCATTGATATCGTAGGTTCCCTGGGCATCGCAGGAAAGCACCCATTTGAAGGTCACCAATGTCGGCTCCCCGCCTGCGACGGCGGTCAGGGAGCTTTTAGACCCGGGAGTGGCCCCGTCCTTTATGCTGAGACCTTCCGGAACCTCGAGGCCTGGGACTATATCGTTCGCAAAAAGCGAATAACAGCATCCTCCGTAGAAATAGCAGGTAAGGGTCACGGTCATCTCCCCGCCGTAACCCTGGATGGAGGGGTCCACTATCATCTCGACATGATCGAAGGTCGCCGCCTGCGACCCGGATGCGGACGCTTTCTCCGTTACGAACATCGCGACCCCGGCCGTTATCAGGAACATTAACAGCAGGAGAATTGCCCCTCGTCTCATTTTTTCACCTTCCCTTCCCTGAAATCATCGAGGGTGACCCTGTCGCCCCTGAATTCCGCTTTGATGAAGCCCCGGTTCCTGATCCTTGTGAAGATCCCGATGGATGCTGATACGAATGCGATCAGAAGGACCACCGCCAGGAGCGACCATGCCGCCACTATGAACTCCTCTCCTATCTCGAGGGAATGCTCGGGGCCGATCACCACATTGCCGACCCCGTCAACGGCTACTATCCTGAAATCCACCCTCTGGCCTATCTTCGAGCGCGGGATCACACCTTCGAAGGTGCTCCCCTCCACGTTGAACATCGTAACATTGATCCAGGTCCCGCCCGATCTCCTGTACTGGAGGGTGGCGCTGGAAACAACACCGCTCCCATCATCGGCGATGACCGACGATACCGTGATGTACTTCTGCTGGTCGAAGCTTTTCGGGCTCCAATCGGTCTCCAGGATCACCGGGTGTGAGCCGTCCTCGAGGTCGAGGACGATGGTATTGTCATTGCGGAGGTCTATGGGCATCATCCTCTCCAGGCCCAGATATCTGGTTGTGATGTTGCCGGAATCCGGGATCTCAAGAAGGACATCGGTCCCTCGTGTGATCCGTGTATCATACTCGAAGCGGAACCTCCCGAACATATCGGAGTTCGCTTCGGTGATGTTGCCCCCGATATCGAACATGAGAGTAGCGCCTTCAAGATGCTCACCGTTGAGGTTGACCTTCCCCTCGAGATGATACCTCTCGATGATAGTGAACTCATCTCCGAACTCCTTAGGGGGGAGTTCAGTGTTACGCAGGATCAACTCCACCGTCCCCGACCTTGTGTTGTTGAAACCGATGGTCGAACCATCCTCCAATATGATCTTCGCTGTCTTGTTCTGGAACTCACCGCTGAAATGCATGTTGAACAGATCGATGCGGGACCCGTTCTTCAGATGGAAATTGAACACCACATCGGGGTCCGGATTGAAGATGTATCCGATATGGCTCTTGTCGAGTATCAGGGTCACATTCTCCGGAATGGCTACGAGCTTCGGGTGGATCCCGCATTCCACGATGAGCGCCTTGAGGTCGGTGTCAATGAGTTCGAGAACGGAGTTGTCCGTGATCTCGATCGAGGTGTCGTCCCTCACGATCCTGCAGTGGTCCATCAACATCGACGTATTGGAATAGGAAAGGATCCTTTCCGAATCGAAGGTGCAGTTGTGGTAAACAACGTCATTGTCGGCCTTGCCGAGGAATTCGTTCGTAGACGACCATCCAGTCTTCACATCGCCGTGAATGAGGGTGTTCGTTATGATGCCCGAGGCGTGATCGTTGAACTCCAGTGCTTCATGGATGGTCCTGTATCCTATCTGGTCCGCAACGTTGAATATCTCGCAGTTCGAGATCTCGAAGGTGGATATCGTCTCCGGCCTCACGTTGCCATATATCGTGCTGTTTCGCAGGATGATCCTTCCATTGGTGGGCTTGAACAGCGTCTGCCCCGGCTCGTGGAGGGTGGCCGTCGAGTCCTCGACAAGGATGGTTCCGAACCTCTGGATGGACATCCAGAACCACCTCTCCAGGATCACGAACACCGATGAGCCATCATCATGGACCGAGTAGTTCAGGTAAGCGTTCAGGGTGGACCTTCTGCTTATGAACTCGGAATAACCCGTTATGAGTATGGTCCCGCCGGTGACCCTTTCCTCCTCCGGAACGACATCGCCGGGCAGGATCGCCGTGAAAATGGAGTCCTCGACCAGTATCCTTGCGTGGTCATCGACCTCGATGAAGGAGGCGTTGTTCCTCTTGTACCTGTCGATCTGGGTGACAGGCTGCGGGAATACCCTGAACTTCGAACCTTTGATGATGTTGATCCTGCTATTTCCCCAGACCCTCATGACATTGTCGTTGACGCCGATCGGCGGCGGCCTGATATCCATCTCCGAACCGGTCACGTTCATGACGGCATTGTCAGAGACCTTGACCATCCCGTTGATCACAACGGTTCCGAGAACCTTCAATGTCGAGTTCCCGGATATGGTTATGTTTCCGTAGGTCCCCCTTCCGAGCACCCTCTCCTGGCTGCCGGAAAGGATTATCTCGTCGGGATGATAATCGGGATGGTCCTCCGTTATCCCGCTTCTTGTCGGGAGGTGCTGTTCCGCAGCTGTCCCGTTCCCTGCCAGGGGCAATGCCGACAGCACAAGGACTGAACAAAGCAGGATAAGGCCTGCAAGATCCCTAGTCCCTGTCGAACCTTTCAATCATCGGCCTCCAGGCGGTTTGAGGTCGCTCGCACTCAGTCTCTTTCCGCTTTTTGGAACATATTCCTCCCCGAGCGGCTGCTCATGGACGGGGAAACCGGTACCGAACTTGAACGACGAGGCAGGCAGCGCACCGGGGGTGGAAGAAGGGAGGGTGCTTCTTTTTACCTCAGGGAGCTTTTGCTCCGCGGCGGCCGCCCTTCTCTTCTTTGTGGTGATGAGTTCGAGGAAGGCCTCGACCCTGGTCCTGATCTGCTCCACGTCCTCCTGGGAGAAGTCGGTCTCGATGTTGAGCACTGGTTTGTCCAGCTTTTCCATCTCGATGTTGATCTTGTGCTGCTCCATCCCGTAGGTGTGGCAGGCCTGGCTGACGTGATATACGATCCCGTCGACATTCCAGTCCTCGATGAACTGCTTCAGGCGGACCTCCCTTGCCGTATTCGGGGTGAAACATGCACAGGTGTTCATGAGATACCGGTCGGCGACGGAGATCAGCTGGTCGGATGTGAAGAAGTTCCTCTCGACAGGGTCCCAGTATCCCTTTGTCCCCGTGCACATGTCATCAGAGACCACGATCCCCCCCGATTCCTCTATGATGTTTGGGACCTTCCATGTGGGGGCCACCAGAGGGCTCCCGGTTATCAGTATCCTGGGCGTATCGGGCCTGATGATGGTCGGTCTGGATTCTATCTCCCTGCAGAGCTCTTCCGTCCGGTCGGTCCACCTGCCGATATCATCGAAATATGAGAGCGCCGTAACCAGCAGCGCGTCCCTGCCCCAGATCGAGACCTTATCCTTACGCGCCTCGTAGAGCCTGTGCACCATGGCCCTTTTTCTGTTGACGAGGGTTATCGACCTGGACAGCCTGCTCCTGGTGATCCGCCTGCCTGTAAGTTTGGAAAGCTTCCTTGCCAGCAATCTCATCTCCTTCAACCAGAGCTCCCTTCCCTGGGAGGTGTTCGTGCAGTGGGGGACCTCCAGCACCCAAACGGGTTTGTGGGGGGCAAGGACCTCGCCCAGCTTCTTCTTCCCGTCGCAGCTGGTCGGTATCACCACCACATCGCAGGCGTCGAACATCGGGTTCGATTGGAGGAAGGAGCCGAAACTCGATTTCAGGAGAGGGCAGAAGTTCCTGGGCATGTACTCCTCGGCGGTGAGTATGGTGTCCGAGAACCCGAATGCCAGTCTGACCGGTACCGCTCCCGCTGCCAGGATAAGTTCCTCGGGGACGAAATTGCACAGGACCCCGACAACCTTTCCACCTTTCTTCCCGAACTCCCTCAGCTCGCCGGCCCTCCTGTCGAACAGGTTGTCGGCCATGTCGTAGAAATATTCCATGGACCGGACGGAGCTGTTCCTTTCCCTCAGGTACGTGATAAGGGACCTCATCCTGCGGTTCAGGGTTTCCAGCTGTGGATCGGATCGATCGGCCATGCCCTTTGGGTCCTGCTCCTTCTTCTGACCGGCCGCCGCCGCTGCCGTGCTGGGATTTCCTCCGTTCGTCATTGACATACCTCATTTGTTGGAACCTAAAGTGCCGGGTCCTACCCCCTTCATCAATACCGACCTGTCCAGAAGCGGGTCGGAACCCTTTGGCGGGGGCGCCCCCCCGTAGGCCTGCAAGATCTCACCGGCCAGTACCGCTGCGCCCGTTGCTGTCACGATCTGGGGTATCTCCGGGACCACGACCTCCATGTTCAGCTCCCTCTTGAAGGTCTCAACCATGCCGATGTTCCTTGCCGGACCGCCGTCAAAGAACACCTTCTCCCTGATCCCGATCTTTCTGGCCATGACGATGAGCCGCTTGGCTATGGCAGTATGGATACCCTGGATCACATCCTCCTTCCTGGTCCCCTCCGCCAACAGGGCGGCCACTTCGGATTTGGCGAAAACGAGACATGTGGTCGTTATCTCGACGGGAGACCTGGAGGTCAGGGAGATCGGCCCCATCTGGTCAAGAGGGACCTCGAGGACCTTCGCCAGCTGCTCAAGGAACCTCCCGGTTCCGGCAGCGCATTTGTCGTTCATGGCGAAGTTTGTCATCTCACAATCCGGGTCAAGGGAAATGACCTTGGTATCCTGCCCCCCGATATCGATTATTGTTCTTATGCCGAGACTCTGCCCGAGGAACTTGGACCCCCTTGCATTGGCGGATATCTCGGAAACGTTCGCATCGGCAAAGGAGGCGATCCGTCTTCCGTAACCGGTGGAAACGGTATAGGCCACATCATTTTCGGTGAATCCGGTGTCCATAAGGGAATTTCGGAGAGCAAGCCTCGCGCTGTCATCCGGATAGGCTCCTGTGGGCTGCACATCGAAACCGATGCGATCCGCATCGTTCATGGCGACGACTTTCACGTAAGTGGACCCTATGTCGATCCCCGCTGTAAGTGTCATCCAGCAGCACCTCCGACCGTTTCCAGGCCGATGATCGCCGCGCCGAGCGCACCCATGAGCTGTGGATGCGGGATCACCTTCATTCCGTTCCCGAGCGCCTTCCGCATCTCGGTCACCACACCGATGTTCCTTGCGACACCCCCGCAGAAAATGGTCCCCTCGCCGCCCCCGATAGCCTTGACGAGCCCCTGGACCTTCTGGGCGACGGATTGGTGGAGCCCGGCTATTATATCCTCCCTGCTCGTCCCCCTGGCGATGAGGGAGACAACCTCGGATTCGGCGAAGATCGTGCATTTGGTTGAAAGACAGCTCGGGGAAGCGGACCTGCTGGAGAGCTCGCCAAGTTCCTCGATCCCTACCTTCAGTGCCATTGCCATGTTGTCAAGGAAACAGCCGGTTCCCGAGGAGCATTTGTCATTGTTGAGGAACTTTTCCACGGAACCGTCATCCCCCATCCTGATAACTCTTATTCCCTGGCCCCCGACGTCTATGATGACCCTTGCCGATCCATCAACGGCCCTTACCCCCTTGGCGATGCAGGATATCTCGGACCTGGTAAGGTTCGAGAAGGGTACCTTGCTCCGACCATGGCCCGTTGTGACCACCATCGCAACATCCTTGAACTCGATCCCGGCAAGCTCGAGGGCCGCCTGGAGGGAATCCATGGCGGTCCTTTTGGGAGATACCCCTGTTTCGAATACCGATGTTGACAGGACACCTTTCTCGTTGATGACCATGGTCTTAACCGCGATCGCTCCGATGTCCATGCCCACTACATACACCATGTCCCAGGCTCCCCGTGGTGCTCTTTATGACATTCTCGGCTATTATGGTTGCGGGGGCTGGAGTTCCTGGCCAGGTGGCGGTAGACGAGCGTAATTGTGGCCGGGTGGCGGTAGGTTCCCGGCCTGTATCGGCGGACCGAGCGCCGGTTTCTGCATCAACGGGGATGACGGGAGAGGCTGTTTCAAGGGGTCTGCCACTCCCTTGTCGTCCTTGGATCCCCTGATGAACAGGAAGGCCAGGACCGCGAGGATGCCAAGGAGCACAACGATAGCTGCCACTATCCCGATGATCAACCCCGTGGATGAACCGCTTCCTTCGTTCTTCCCCCCGATATCATCATCGTCATCAGGGTCGATTACGTCCTGGGCATTCTTTATGAAGAAGGCCTGCGAGACGGCGTATTCTTCCTCGCCCGCTCCGTCCGAGACCGATATCTTGATGGTATATTCGCCATCCGGGAGCGTGGTGGTGTCCCAGATATATTCTCCTGTGTTCTCGAGGTTCTCCGCAAAGGTCTTGAAGTTCACCCTGTCCTGGGAGTACCCTATCGTGATCCTCAGATCGTCGTTGAGGTTCTAATCCGTCGCGGTCCACTTGATGGTGAAATTGCCGGACAGGTACATGCCGAACACGACCGGAGCGTTGATCTTCATAGCAGGTGGATAGTTCACGTAGTTGGAGATCGTCACGTTCCTGACCACCTCTTCAGTCAGATGCTCTCCATCGGTCGCTGTCACTTTGATGTAATAGGTTCCATCGTCCATCGTGTTCGTATCCCAGAGGTAGGTATGGTCGTTGACAACGTTCAAGGCAATGTTATACCAGTTTGCTCCCTGGTCCGAGGAATAGAACATCGACAGGGTCACCTCGTCCCCATCAGGATCAAGGCAAGCCCACCTGATGGAGTATTTTCCCTTGATAGTCTCCTCATTTATGGGTGTCTCGACGGTGAGCTGAGGTGGATCTGGATTGTAGACCTCAAGACCTCCTATCTCTTTCTGGACGGATGCTCCATGGGTATCCGTGATAACGATCTTGATGCCGTATATCCCGTCGACGAAATCTATGTTCGAGGTCGTGTCCCAGAGGTAAAAACCTTCGTTGGGCTGTCCCGTGAGGAGGGTCTCATAGGTGCTGAGTCCGATCTTGTAATAGACATCGGCCGTAAGGTTGATGGAAGGGTCCTCCTCGTCGGAAGCATCCCATTCTATCATCACCTGGCCGCTTAGGTCGTCCCCTTCCTTGGGAGATCTGACCACTAACTTGGGTATGTCATTATTGAATATGGCAAAGCAGGAGTCGGAGCACCTGTAGTTGGTCATCTCGCCATCGTCCACGGTTATCTTCACCATGTAATCGCATCCGTCCGGGTATTCCAGCGAATCGATGGAGTACGAGCAGGTCCCGGAATTTGACAGGTCCGTTGCGAGCCGTTCCCAGGTCTCCCCCGCATCCCTGGAAAGGTCTATGTCAACGAGAAGGGGATCGTAATCCGGATCATGCGCCTGCCAGTAGATGACGAATGTCCCGGAGAAGGTCTGCCCGCCCGCAGGGTGCACCTTGTCGACTATGGGCCCGTCGAGATTGTTTATCTGGTGCTTGTAGGGCGTTATGTACTCTCCGCTCATCCCGGAGGCGTCCTTCGCCACGGCCTTGATGCGGTAGTCAGGTCGGTCCTCCATCTCGGTTATGTTCCAGATGTATACTCCGTCGTTGGGTTCGTTCTCCGCAATGGGGAACCAGAACATCGTCCCCTCCGTGGTGTAGAACAGGTCTATCAGGAGTGTGGAGTCGTCCTCCTCTTCGTCGGTGGCCGTCCATCTTATGGGCATCTCCACCCTGTATACTTCGGTCTGGGTGGGATCCGGATTTGTGATATGGATCTCCGGTTTGTTGGGATTGTTGATGGTCACCGGGATCGTATCCTTCCCGTCCTTCTGCGGCACCCCGGCGTCGAATGCCTTTACCTGCAGGAGGTATTCCCCGTCATCGATGGATGAACACAGCCAGTTGAAGCTCCCGATGCCGCCGCTTCCGATGTTCCTCGCAGCGGTCTGCCACACGGTCGCATCCACCTTCTTCATTAGCAGGTCGACCTTGATATCCCCGTCGGGGGTCTCCTTGTCCGAAGCGACGTATCCGATCAATACGCTCTCCGAGATCATGGTGTTCGGTTCGGGTGCAGTGAACGAGATAACGGGAGGATCATGTGCCTCGACTACCCTGAAGGGGACCTTTACGTAGATGTGGTCCTCGTCGTTGCAGGCCGTATCCTCGGTGTAGACCTCGATCTCCACGTAATTGCCAACCTTGCCCAGAGGAGCGTTCTTGGCAGTGGTCACTATGAGGTCGCAAAAGTACGTCACTGTGCCGGAGAAGCCGTCCTTGGAAGTATCCACGGAACCCATGACGAGACCGTCGATATCCGTCCCTATGGGTTTTCCGACACCGGAAGTGTTGTCGAGGATGCGGACCGTCCATCCCGCAGGCTTCCAGTGGGTCTTGAACATGCACTCGTAGGTGCTGCCGCAGCCCGGTTGGAGGGTCAGTTTGAACTTCAGATATACCGTCCCTCCGGCCTCGACATCGGTCGTGGTACCATAGGTCACGTTCAGGGTGGTGTCGCCGTTATTCCCGTCCGGTCCGTAGACCTTCGAGTATGAAGCGCCGCCATTGTCACTCAGATATATATTGCTCGTATTGCAGGCCGAAACATTCGGAGCTAGGATAGCCAGTGCTCCAAATAAAATTACCATTACCAACAGTGCGGGGAACAGCCTCTTGGTGTTCACGTGTCTCCCTCCAGAGAGCCCTTCTTTATAAGGGCTGGAAATCCAACGGGCTATTATTGTTGGTTTACAATATGTACTTTACTGGGAAATGTGTCTGCTTCAAGGTCATTTATTAAACTTATTCCCTAACATATGCACCAAGATCGAATAATTTTAACATTTAAGGTATTTTCACGCATTTTGCCATATCTTGTATAAAAACATTTGCCTCAACGTTCGGATACGAGGTCGACCACAAGGTCCAGGTCCATCTCGAATCCCGATACCGGTGTGGAAAGCTCCATTTCCGATATCATCCTGGGATGGAGCTCGCCGAAATGGCCAAGCGGCGATCTGCCGCTCTCTTCGAGCTCCGGGAAAGGACCGCCGCTATCCTTCTTCCCTTTGACCATGATCGAGGCCCCCCGTCCCCTGATGTAACAGCCGAGGGGGGCGGGTTCGAGCTCGAACTCTATCTCGAGGTCCGAGAGAAGTCTCTGGACGACCCCCTTGATCTCGGTGAAGGAGGCCTTCGAGTCCTCCGAAAGGCCCGATATGACGTTGCGTGACCGGTTGCCGACCATCACGTCGGCCGTTTCGAAGATCCTCTGGGGGAGGTCCCGGTGCTTGTTTGCTTTCAATATTCCCATAAGGGAGGGGAGGGGCGAGAACCTCATCATCGTATGTTCCGTGGTAATCGGATTCGAGATCCTGACATGTTCTACCGCATCCCTATCCATGAGCTCGAACTGGCTCTCCTGGTTCGATAGCGAGATGGTTTTTACCTCCAGGAACCCGAGGCCTATCAGGGACCTCCTAAGGTCCCTCGAGATCGTCGACAGCTTCCTCTCGTTTCCTGTCATGTTCGCCCGGGGCTCCGACCCGCTGAACCTTTCGAAACCGTGTCCGATCGCAAGGTCCTCCGCAATGTCGGCCTGATGGAGTATGTCCCCTCTCCATGGAGGAACCTTGCATGTCAGCTTGCCGCCCCGCGTACTTATGCCATGGTATCCCATCTTCTCGAGCGAGGATCTGACCTCGGCCGCATCGAGCTCCTTCCCCAGCCAGGACCTGGACCATTCCAGATCGATGGATGTCTCGGTCCAGTCGAACAGGGGCCATTCCCTTGTGACAAGACCCATTTCGGAGAATTCCTTGCGGTTCGGGTAGATGACCTTCACAGAATGGAGCTTGCCCCCCCGGTCCATGAGCTGGGAGCAAACGATATTGACCGAAAGGGAAACCGCATTGAGGTCCCAGCCCGTGCAGTCAACGAATATATCCCTCGTTTCTTCGGAAACCCGGGTCAGCTCCCCATTTATGATCGGAGGGAACGAGAGGACCTGTCCGTCGACGTCCGTGATCATCGGATACTTCTCGAGTCCTTCCAGTACCCAGGCGTAATCCATTCCCTTCTCGTGCTCCCTGAGGATCCGCTCCAGGTTCCAATTGCCCTCCTTCTGAAGAGGGACGAACTCAACCTCATCGGGGGCCGCCGCCCAGTACCTGAACGGGGAGCGGATAGGGCCGGCATCATGAATGCCTATGGCCACTTTCCTTCTTTTCCTGCCGACCGTTATATGGAGCTTTTCCTGAAGGTTCATTATCGATATCAATGCCCTCTCGTCGATCTTCACACCGGTCAGATAGGCTGCACCGATGACAGGTCTGACCTTCAGGACCCCGGGGTCCACCACAAGCTCCATTCTGGAATCCCCCTCGACCTTCATGGTGGTGCTGAGGTCGATGTCGTCCAGAACCATGAACTTCCTGTAGGCCCTTGCCACGCCCTCGACGGAGAACAGGTCGGGCCTGTCCGGGAAGAACTCCACGGAGATCTCGTTTTCCTCGATCTTCTCCACGGAGGCCCCTATCATCGGGATGCGGTCGACGAACTCGTCGAGGGAAAAACCCCTGCCCACGAGCCTTTCAAGGTCGGAGATGTCCATGCTGATAACTGGCAACGTTCCACCAATTGGAACAATGCGTCCTGCTAAATAATGTTTACAGGTGTGTCAGGGAGTTCGGGTGAAGGTTTATATCCTAACAGACTTTGAGGAATTCGGTGACAGATAATGGCGGACCTGATAACAAAGGACATGGGAATTATGGAGGCCATACAGAAATACCCTGATGTCATTGGTGTTTTCGTGGCCCATGGTCTTGGATGCATCGGATGTGCTATGGCGAATTTCGAAACGATAGAGCAGGGAGCCCTCGCCCACGGAATGGACCTGAAAGCCCTCATGAAGGACCTCAACGAGACCGCGGCCCGCATGGAAGAGAGCAAGTGAACTTCCGACCCGGATGTTCCGCCAAACGAGACTGAAGATACACCTTCCCAACTGGCATTATTACATGGAATCCTGCCCTCATTCATGATTTCCCCCGTTGGATGTCACAAACCTTTTTATAATACATCCTATATGGGCGCTCGCAATTCGCAAATGAGGCCCTCCGGCCAAACGTCAAGGGCAACCCATCGGGACCCTGCTTTCGGATCGCTCTTGCATGTGTCTTTGATCCGAAAAGGCGTCACGGTCGGATTGGTGAAGGAGCGCGGATCCTTGCCCTAGCCTCGGTTAGGGTATTCCATCCGTGCCCCGAGCTGTTGCGAATTTCGGAGGAATACCATGGGAAAAGCGCACAAACCCAGAAGAGGTTCGGTCGCACACAGCCCCAGGAAAAGGGCGAACAGGCCGTATCCGGTCG
>JBLIRI010000043.1:0-17075 GCA_049472235.1 Thermoplasmatota archaeon
CATCCCCGAAGGGACAGGGTCCTTGAGGGTTCCGGACTCCGCGGGTCCGGTCCGCATGACGGCGCTTGTCTTCCCTTTTGCCGAGGCAATGGGGAACCTTTACTCCGTTAGATCCCTTTTCAGGGACCTTTTCCCCAAGGCCTTTTCGTCAACGATCCCGAAGGACGGTTTCGGATCAGGTGTTGGGGATGGGAGCAGAGGCCAGATCATCTGCTCGTCGGAAGAAGATGTAAGAACCGAGGTTCGAACACCCCTAACCGAACAGTCTCAAATCCAAAACACTTCTCCCGGAGGAGATGTTTTTTGGATCCCCTTTTGTGCACCGGAGGTCACATTCCGATCCGGACAACGTGGACCGTTGGAATGCGACTTTTACCGGGCAAAAAACCCATATGCGTACCCGATATATAATAATTTTCATGCTTTTCCATTGGAAATTGTAACATTTCTACAAGTTACCAGAGATTATTTTCTTTATATGGGACTTGGTAGTTTTGGAAGGATTCCTTCGTGGAAAGCTAACTAATTGATACATTGCGGGACAGGGGTGGGAAAAACAATGATTCTCCATTGGAAATGGCACCTTCTTGATATTTATCGGTTCCCCAGGGGCCGCATCCAAAAGTACCGTGAAATACCGGCCGATCGGACGACCTGCCTAGCCCTTCAAGGGGGGAGCGATCCGGTTCCTTATGATGCCCACGGAGGAGATACCCGCTTCTATCTCGTCGCCGACGGCCAGTGTACCATCGCATCCCTTGATCTTGACAGCTATGATATCCCCTGGAGCGAGGGTCATGCTCTCGGACACGTGCTGCATTGCATCCTCGAGACCCATCTGCAGCTCCCGTGTGCTTGTGTTCCGGACCTCCCTGCCGTTCTTCTCGAGGTAGACCTCGTGGCCGTACGGGTCCCCGATATCCTTGGAGGAGGTGAACTCTGATATGGGGCAGAAAGTGTCCCTGCCCTTCGTAAGGTCCCAGGGGAGGCCCTCCTTCCGCAATTTCGATAGCTCTTTCGGGTCGAAGATATCAAGGAGCATCCCGAACCCGAGGACCGAGGACATCTTCGCCTTTTTGGAGGATTCCGTCCTTCTTCCCATGGCCATGGCATAGTAGAGGGAGAATGCCAGTTCGTCCTTCCCATCCTTTGTGAGGACATCGTCGTCCTGATGAACGACGGAGGTGGCCGGTTTCGTGAAAACCACAGGGGGGTCCTTCTCATCCTCGAACTCGAGGCAGACGATCTTCCCTATCTCGAACCGAAAGCTCCCCTGGATGAAGAAGGGCATACCCCGGTACCTTCATTTGGATATTTTACCACTTTGCCCGGGAACGCCCCAAAATGATAAATCCGGATTTGATGCTTAAGGTTGGATGAACCAGGAGAGGGTCAGGAATTCGGGCCGGTACCATGAATCCCTTCAGCTTCTCAGCGGGGGAAAGGTTCCGCCGAAGACCGCAGCGTTGATGGAAAAGATAGCCACCTGCCTCGCGGAGCCGCTTCTCCTTCCCGAGCTCATCGAGGACATCGTGGGGGACGAGAACATCAGGGACATGAGGATCGCCCTGGCAAGGGTGCAGATCGACTCGGAACTCCGAATGAGGCAGGATGTGGACTACCACACCCAGAGGCTCTGGACGGCCCAGACCATCGAGAGGATGGTCTTCGGAGGACTGATCGTCGAGGGTGAGAAATTGAAGAAGGATGGCGAGGAGGAAGAAGAGGAGTAAGGTCAGCTGCCCTCGATCCAGTAAGGCTCCATTAGGTCCTCGAATGCGGAGGTGGCGGCGATGGCTCCCTCTCCCGCAGCAACGACTATCTGCTTCAGACCGCCGGTTATGTCACCCGCGGCAAAAACTCCGGGCACTGAGGTCGCCATCCTCCTGTCCACCTTGATGTAGCCTTCCCCGTCGAGCTCGACCCCCAGCGACCTTGCTATATCGTTTTTGGGGATCTCTCCCACCGCTATGAAGGCGCCGTCAATGGGCATCTCCGTGATCTCTCCGGTCTTCACGTTGCGAAGCCTGACCTTCTGAAGCTGGTCCCCGCCCATGAACTCCTCGACGACCGTGTCCATGACGAGCTCGATATCCAGCGACCTGACCTGGTCCTGAAGTGCCTTCTCCCCCCTGAACTCGTCCCTCCGGTGGACCAGCTTGACCCTGCACTGGATATTGTCGAGGTATATTGCGTAGAGTAGGGCCGTGCTTCCTCCGCCGACGACCAGCACGTCCTTTCCCTTGAAGAAGAAGCCGTCACAGGTCGCACAGTAGCTGACACCCCTGCCGCTCATCTCCTCCTCCCCGGGGACCCCGAGCTTCCGATGTTCGGCGCCGGTGGCGATCAGCAGAGCCCTGGACCTGATCTCCCCCTCGTAGGTCCTTATGTGGAATACCCTGTCCTTTGTAACCGACTCGACCTCCGTGAACTCCCTTATCTCGGCATAACTCTCGGCATGTTCTCTGAACTTCATCGAGAGGTCCGGTCCGGATATGTCCTTCTCACCTGGCCAGTTCTCGATGGACGGCGATGTTACCACCTGCCCGCCGGCCATCTGTTTGTCCAGTACAACCGTTTTCAATCCCGACCTGCCAGCGTATATGCCGGCGGAGAAACCGGCAGGCCCGGCACCGATTATCGCAAGATCGAACATTTCGTCGGTCATCAATAACCCTCGTTGGCGAATGATGGACTTCTCCGATATTACCTTTGCTCTGGAAGTGTCAGTGGCCATTTCACGTGAAGCTCCAGAACCTTAATATAAGGGGCCCTGAATATGAAGCGGCAGAGCTTATCTTCTAGTAAGTACTACATAATGTCATCAAGGTGCCCAACATGAAATGGATAGTTATCGGTATTGCCACCCTTGCGCTACTCGGAAATCTACTCTACTTCCTGGACCCACCGACCCTGGAGGAAGGCCAGGGTACCCAGGATGGCAATGACGACGATGACGACCTGCAATATTCCGATATAACGACCCTTGAGGTGCCCCCGGTGAAGATCGGCGACCAGGCCCGTTATGATTACGAGCTCTTCGCCCAGATGTTCTGGGAGAACAAGACCTCGGGAGAATGGGGCAGATACACGTTCACCGGCGAAGGTGAGCTTCTGCAGTACATCGAGGAGATCCAGGAGGTGGAGGACGGCTTCCACACCACCCACGACGCCATGGAGCTCTCCTACGAAACGAGGGCATCCTTCGCCCTCAAGATAGAGGGAAGCGATGTCGATACGGCGACCATACCGGGCACCCTGGAACTCCAGAGGTCGGAGTTCACCAATGTCTTCGACAAGCATGCCCTCAAGGCGCTCAACAGCGGTGAGATAGCCATAGAGGACCTGGGATCCGTCTTCGGCGCCCAGGGAGCCTCCCTCGCGGACGTTTCATACGCTATCGACATGAAGACCTATCCCGATCCGCATGATGACCCGGTCATATCGATGGATGATGCCATCTACGGAATGGGCCAGGTGCTGACCCTCAATTCACGGGGGATCTACGAAGGAGAGCCCGTATGGGGGGAGGAGAACAGGGAATACAACTGGTCCGTGGAGGGGGCCTACAAGCTCTTCGAACACGACACCTTCAAGGTCAATGTCACCAGCGACATCTGGGGGTTCCTCTTCTTCAACAGGCAGTTCTACATCACTCCGGACTATCCGTTCCCCATAAAGGGTTACACGAAGACCAACTCGAGCTATTACGGCGAGGAGGAATCCTTCTACATCATTCTGGAGACCAGGCAGCAGATCAAGGAGGAGATCGGGTCATTGAAGAGAGGTACGGGAGACATACCGTGGGGGGACCCCTCGGGACATTCCGAATATCCCGATCTTCATCCGGCAGGAGAATTCGATAGATGGAGCTATGTCCCTTCCGACGGCTCCGATGTCTCGAGGTCTTCCTTCAGCGGTTTCACCATCAACGAGGCGGTGAACCATGCACTTGACAACTCCGAGGACCTCAAGGATTTCATGCGGGAGTACGAGAGCAAGGGACTGGTCGTTGTGGAAAACTCGGCCTGGAACAAATCCTTCGAGGACAGGCTGGAGAGGAACCGCACCTACTGGTGGAACCTGACGTTCTCCTACGTATACGACCAGGACGAGCTTTACGATTACTACCAGGAGAACGGTGAATGGCCCGAGTGGAGGTACAGGATCCTCGTTGGAAGGTCCTTCGAAGAGGGCAGGACGGGCGACGTCAAGGTCTCCACCTTCATTGCAGGTGACGAGGGAGATAATGCCCACGGCAGGCGGAGGGGGGGTCTGGGAGAGGGCAGCTTCGACGTCGGGAACGAAGTGGTCACGCTGACCCATTCGGAAAGGATCCTGAGGATCGATGACGACATCAAGGCCGAGGCCTTCGAGAACAATATGCTGAAGGACGGTGTGAAGTTCTATTACAGTGTCGTCGGGTTCAACGAGCAGAATAACCAGGGCCTCCTTCTCCTTCAGCAGCTCACGGGCATACAGACACCAACAGCGGACAATGCCTGGAGCCTTCAGAAGGACCAGGTCTGGACCGGAGGATCGACGTTCACGGCAGCCATAGAAGCGAGCACCGGACAGCTTATCTATACCACTGCCATAGAGGGCTCTGAGCTGGCCTCCGTATTCGGATGAGGAAAATCATCGAGGGATCCCGTTGCTGAGAAAGACGATATACATCCTGCTGGTCGGCGCAATAGTGCTGAACATAGGTGCAGGTATCGTCTACAACGGCATACCCCACACCCTCGGGAGGATCTTTGGCGGTCCGGGAGTAGATCTGGCCGAGGACCTTTTCGTCACGGTGCCCCCTTCCCGCTCCGGGGATTTCTATGTCACCTCGTTCAACATGAGCGTGGAGGTCGAGAGGACCGACGAGGGCGCCGGAACGGTATCCGGGGCCTTATCCCAGTCGGGGACCGTAACCAGGATGATGATGCTCGAGGAGACCTCGTGGGACCTCAAGGGGAGCCAGGAGATGGTCTACAACTCGGAGGAGACCGGGGAGCTCGAGCTCCACGGGGACATTTCCAGGACCAGAAAGGTCCTGAGGGAAGACGATACAGGACGGATGGTGGAGAAGAGGAAGACGGTCCTTGAGACCAGGGGCTTCATAGGACCTTCCCCCCAGAGGTCAGAGGTGGATGTGACCTTGACGGAGGTCCGCGGCTCTTGGGAGGAGCTGCTCTGGAGGTCCCTGCTTCCAGACAACCGGACCTTCCGCGAGGGCGATGGGGGATCGGTCCGCACCAGGATCGACCTTGACGAGATCGGCGTGTTCCTGCCCGCCTCGGAACTGGAATGGAAGGTCGACAGGATATGGGCTGAGGGGGGCACGGGAAAGGTCATCCTGAATGTAGAGGGGGCCGGCTCCGATGATATCGCGATACGCTGCAGCGTGCTGTTCTCCGACGACAGCGCCTATCCGGGGTCCATGGAGATCACTGCCGAGGGCTCTTACGAGACCGACGAAGGCCTGACCCATGTCAGATTGGCATTGTCCGAAAGGAGCGAGTATCATCTCCCGGGTTCCGGGGCCCAGATATCCTGGGTTTTCGGTCAGAACGAAGCCCCTGAGGGGGGGCAGCCGGTAGGGGGAATGGACGGCATGGTCATCGCCGAGGGGGGTGAGACCTCTTTCTGGGCCACACCCGCGGAATGCCTCGAGACCGCACTGGACCAGGGAGACCTGGTACCACGCTTCGTGGAGAGGTACGGCGCCGGCAGGATCACCAGCTCGAGGTCCGTCTACGTGAAGAACGATACCGGACTTTCGGGTTCCAGGGTCTGGAACATAACACTATGCGGACCGGAAAGGGACGGAGCCACTCCTGCCGTCACCTTCGAGGTCGGGACCCAGGCTGCCGGGACCTCGCTGGTGGACCGGAAAAGGATGGAGCTCCTCTCCGAGGAGGAGCATTCAACGGTCCTTTCGGCAGACCCCTCGAGAAGCATGCTTTCTCTTTCCGGATTCCAGGATCTGCTTTCCACCTCAAGTATTGCAGGGAACTTCTTCATCTCAAAGCAGTTCTCCCCCAACATGGTCCTCGATGCGGTCCACAGGGGGAACGGGGGCTCGTCTCCCTTCTCGACCCTGCTTTACAACATGATCGGGATGGAGAGGGAGCACGCGGGAGACCTTTACATATGCCACGTTCCGGACACATCCGATCCGATGAGGACGTACATCGTGGTGGTCGACGGGACACAGGGGAAACTCGTCTCCGAGACCGTTGCAAGCGGTTTCTGCACCCTGCTGTTCAATTCCTACGGGCTAGACCTAGCCTGATCCCTTCCTTCAGGGCTTGAACGTTCTTCTCGATGTTCCTGTCGTTGGCAGAGAAAACAGCCGATCCCGCAACAAGTACATCGGCTCCCGCCTCGACCACATCGGGGGCGGTGTCGGGTGTTATGCCTCCATCTATCTCTATCGGGACCTCGACCCCGGCCTCCTTCAACATGGCTTTCAGCTCCCCCACTCTCCGGACCGAGCCCGGTATGAACGACTGTCCACCGAAACCCGGGTTCACCGACATTATGAGGACCATATCCACCCTGTCGATCACCCACCTCAGGTTCTCAAGGGGGGTGTGGGGGTTCAGGGTGACCCCGCACTTGGCCCCCGCCTCGCGGATGGATGCCAGGAGGCGGTCCAGATGATGAGTTGCCTCGACATGGACCGTAACAATGTCGGCCCCTGCCTTGACGAAAAGCGGAGCGTACCTGTCGGGATCCGATATCATCAGGTGCACATCGAGCTCCGCGTCCAGGTGTTTGCGGAGAGACCTGACCAGGGGCAAGCCGAAGGTGATGTTGGGAACGAAATGGCCGTCCATAACATCCACGTGGAGCATGTCGATCCCGCTCTTGAGCGCTCTCTCGATATCCGCTCCCAGATGATACGGGTCCGCGGACAGTATGGAAGGCGATATCCTGACCATGTTATCACTGGAGTTAAAAAGCTCCAACTACTTGAAACCGCCCCCTTTCCACGGAGGGTGGGACCTCTGAACCTCCCTTCTGCTTCCGGGGGACGGCCGGGGAGGGGGGGGCCTCCTCACGGGGCCCTTGGCCTTTGGCAGCTCCTCCTCATCGTCCTTCTGGATATGGGCGTTCCTTCTGAGGAGGGACAGGATGAACACGGCGGTTATCAGCACTATGATGAATATCACCAGGGATAGGGGAAAATCATTCCCCTCATCCTCCTCGCTCTCATCACCGACGGAGAACGAGTTCACGGCCGTCAGCTCAACGTCGAACCCGGACAGGTCATAAGGGCGACCCGCCACGATCTCGCCTGCCGCATGGGGCTTTATCGAATACGTCCCGTCCTCTTCGGGGGCGGCCATTGTTCCTATCCATCCGCCCTTCAGCCCCTCTTCGGGGATCCCGATCTCCGCAGCGATCTCCCTCAGGGCCCTCCTGTCCGCATAGGACATCTGATCGATGCCCTGCCAGACGAGCTCATGTTGTTGGTTGGTATTCGTCCTCACGTTCCGGATGTCGACATTGTAGGTGATCTGATAGTCATCCGGGGTCAGGACCGTCAGCCCGTTCCATCTCATATATATGAGCGAAGGTCCGATGATCAGGAGGTTGCTGCCTGTCCTGGTTTCGGGATGGGTGACGGTAAGGGCCGTATCGAGTTCGATCATCTCGAATGTTTCTGCCGCCCCGGGGAAATTGCAGAGCCTCAGGTACACGGTGCCCCCCACCCTCGAAAGGTCGACCTCGAAGCTCAAGGGGCCGTATCCCGGCGCCACCAGTCCGGCGGGCGGGATGACCCAACCTTCCTCCCCCCATTCCAGGTCAAGGCTCCTCGAAACGCCGTAGAAGACAGGCGTGGGTCCAATTGCTGCATCGACCCCCACATGTACCCTGTAGACATCCGGTCGGTCGAACACCCTCAGAACGTGAGTGATCCTGACATAGGGATAGAGCCTGATGGAGGAGAGCGCCCTGTAATTACCGTTATCAGTGGTGAGATCGACCTCGATCTCCGCAACCCCTTCCATCAACGGGGTCAGGAAGAGGTAGGACGAGGTCCCGGTGGTGATATTTGAGGGGGGGACCATCGTTGTTTCCACGTTCCAATCGATCCTCGTGTGTATGTACATCAGGTAGGGCTGCCCCAGGGATGGCGGTATGTTCAGGATGATCCGGGCGATCCCTCCCGCCTGCTGCGCCCGGGGGACTATGTCGATGATCTCGAGAAACTCTCCGCGGTCACCAGGAGATCCGCCATCGAGCTCCCACCGGAGTTCGATGGCCGTGTTCGAATACCTGGATACGGAAAGGAGGCTCACGGGTGCGATGTGCGGATCGCTCGGGTCTTCAAGGTCGTTCCAGTCGGTGTCGAAGGATATGGAAAGACTGGCGACGTACTGAAGGTCCGGTTCGGGAAGGGGGACGCTCCCCGTGATGTAGTGCTCCGGCAGGAGAGGGTGCTTCTCCACCCTCAGACCGCGGAAGGCGGGGTCAGAACCCTTTGCAGTGAGTTCAAGTTTGGACACGGAGGGCGAGGAAGAACCCGTGAAAACAAGGTCGACCTCGCAATCGGTCCCGGACCTCTCGACGCTTCCGGCCACCTCGGGAACGAGCAATTGACAGGCCGAGATGCTCATTCTTATCCCCATGGGGACCGTTCCGTCATTGGGCCCCCCCACGAAGAACACGCCGTCCAGGTTCCCGAGCCTGGTCTCATCCCTGCCCTTGGCGCTGATCATCTCGATGGTCGCCGTCGCTGTGGACCAGGGGAGTGCAAGGTCAGTTGATGGCAGATGCTGGCTGTAGAAAGTTGAGCCGTAAAGATGGTCGTCGAAGGCACCTCTCAGGTAACCGAGGGTCCCGAACTCGTTGGCGGGACCGTGGTTCAGGTTCCTTCCGGATGCTGTCGAGAGGACGGAACCCAGGTCCTCGAACATGTTCTGGTCGGGGGTCAGGCTCTCGACGTCCTCGGCCCCCCACGGGGTGAAGACCCCCTCGGACCCCGTATGGAAGGACAATGCCATCGAGAAGGGGTACATCCTGGCAAGGGAGTGCACCGCATGGGCGCCGGCCGTTGTCAGCGGAACGCCGTCGGAGTGGGAGGTGGCTCCCTCCGGGTCGAAGGGATAGTCCCTGTTTGGGTCCTCGCCGTTCTCGTCAAAACGCGAGTTGTGGTCCAGACCGAAGGGATTGACCACCGGAAGAACGGCTATGTTTATGCTGTCGAGAAGATGGTCCGAGACCACGTCATCCTCCGATGCTGTCAGGATGTAATGGGCGAAGGCCAGGACCGTTTCGGCCGAATCTGGCTCGTCCCCGTGATGGGCCCCGATGATCATGATCCATTTCCTTGAGAGGTCGGAACGGTTCCCGATGAAAAGTATCGGGACCACCCGGCCTCCCGTGATATCGCGTGTACCAAGCAGGTCCTGGGCGGTGGTATATTCCGCTTCTTCGTTGAGAAGGGCAAGCTGCTGCAGAGAGAGGGATATCTCTCCCGAGGTGTGATAGGTCCAAGGGCTCCATTCTTCCTGGCCTTCGGTTCCCGGGACCGGGAACGATACCAGCAGTATGGCCGAGAAAAGCATGACGATGCTCGATCTCCCTATGGAACCCATGGTCAAGTATCGCTTCCTGAACATTATTACTTTACCATGCTTTGAATTTCCTATGTGAAAAAAAAATCACGAGCCCTCCGTAAAAGGAGGGCTCTCCAGAAAGCAAGGGGTCTTGGTTCCTGGCCATCAACGCACTCAATCAGGGGTCGTATCGGGGGTCGACCCCACCCCACTCCGGTGGGTATTCTGGGAGCCGCCCTCATGATTTTTAAACCTTTCCGGACGGATATCAGGCCGGCGAAATCTTGGTCTAGGAAGTATGTAGAAACATCCATATCTGCCGTATCAAACGGACGCCACCGAAAACCAATAAATAACCTCCCGGCGCTAACCTCGAACCATCAGAAGGGAGTGTTCTCGTGATCACTGAGGACGATATCAGGAAGCTTTTCGGACGGNAGCTGGATTCCATTCGTGACGAGAAGATACGGGCCATGGTCGTGAAGGCCTGGCTGCTGGGATGCGAGAGGGGAGGGTGGGAGAATGTGGAGGAGCTCATGAAGATGCCCTTCACCCTCCTTACCGAGACGAGAGGGGTCAATTTCATCGAGCATACCCTGGCCGTGACGGATGGTGCGATCGGGCTTGCAAAGGCGCAGATCGATAATTATTCGATGATGCCGTATGAGATCGACATGGACCGCTTGACCGCCGGCGGACTGCTCCATGATGTCGGAAAGCTCCTCGAGATAGAGCCCGATGGTAAAGGCGGGTACAAGAAGAGCAGGAGCGGGGACTGCATCCGCCATCCGATCTCGGGAACTGTCCTTGCGGCCGAGGCGGGGTTGGCGGATGATTATCTCAATACCATCGCCTGCCACGCGAAGGAAGGGGAGGGGAGGCCGCAGGTCGTGGAGACGATACTTATCCACCAGGCGGATTTCGCCACGTTCAATCCCATGGTCTACAAGAACAAGGATTCTCTTATCGAGTGAGGTGTCCATATGGGAGCGACGATCATCGAGAAGATATTATCAAGAAGCGCCGGACGCGAGGTGAAGCCGGGGGACATAGTGGACGTTTTCATCGACGCAAGGGTGGCCAGGGACTTCGGCGGAGCCAACGTCGTCAAGAACATCCGCGACAACGGTCTTTCCGTGGACGATCCCTCGAGGACGTTCTTCACCTTCGACTGCAATCCCGGAGGGTCCGACCAGAAGTACGCCGCGAACCAGCAGGTCTGCAGGCAGTTCGCCCGCGAGGAGGGGATAAAGGTCTTCGATGTGGATATGGGCATAGGGACCCATATCGCCATAGACGATGGACTGGTGAGACCCGGCGAGGTCTTCGTGTCAACGGATTCTCACGCGAACATACTGGGTGCCATCGGCGCGTTCGGCCAGGGCATGGGGGACGTGGACATCGCCGCGGCGATCTCCAGGGGCAGGGTATGGTTCAAGGTTCCGGCATCGATGAAGATCGTCCTGAAGGGGATGCCGTCTCCGGAGGCTTCGGCGAAGGATGTTGTCCTGAAGATGGCCCGGGTCCTGGGTGCGAACGGACTGCTCGGCTATGCAGCGGAGATATACGGGGAATATGTTGACAGGATCAGGCTGGCGGGAAGGGTGACCATAGCCTCAATGTGCACGGAGATGGGGGGGATCATAATTTTATTCACGCCCAACGGGACGATCCTGGACCAGCTCGGGCTTGGCGATGCGGAGGTGGTCAAAGCCGACGAGGATGCCTGTTACGAAAGGGTGGTGGAGATCGATATCTCCGGCCTTGGCCCCATGGTCTCCAGGCCCGGGCATCCGGAGGATGCGGTTCCCATAGGCGAGGTGAAGGGAGAGAAGATAGATTCCGCCTTCATCGGCTCCTGCACCAACGGAAGGTACGTCGACCTCAAGCTGGCCGCCGATGTTCTGAAGGGGAAGAAGGTGGCGCCCGGGGTCGTTCTCAAAGTTGTCCCAGCGACGAGAAAGGTCTGGGAGAGGTGCCTCGAGGAGGGCATCATCAGGACGTTCATGGATTCCGGCGCCCTCGTGGGGAACGCCGGGTGCGCCGGATGCGCCGCCGGACAGATCGGCCAGAACGGTCCCGGGGAGGTCACCATATCCACGGGAAATCGGAACTTCAAGGGAAAACAGGGTAAAGGCTCCGTCTATCTGGCCTCCCCGGAAACGGTGGCGGCCTCCGCGGTCGCCGGTCATATAACTGCCAGGGCGGAGATACCATCCGAGCCCTCTCTCTTCCATACCGGAAAGGCAGGTAAGAAGGAAGTACCCTGCAAACATGTGGAGACCAGGGAAGGGACCGTTTTCAAGGGCAGGGTATGGTACATACCCAGGGACAACATCGACACCGACATGATATACCACAACCGGTACCTGACCATCACCGACATCGAGGAGATGGGGCAGTATGCCTTCGACAACCTCGAAGGGTTCGAGGATTTCGCCCGGAAGGCAGGGGAGGGGGACATCGTCGTGGTGGGAAAGAACTTCGGTGCCGGGAGCTCCAGGCAGCAGGCGGTGGACTGCTTCCGATCGCTGGGGATCTCCGTGATCCTGGCGGAATCCTTCGGAGCGATATACGAGAGGAACGCCATAAACTCGGGGATGCCCATAATGGTCTTTGAACCGCTGGAGGGATGTTTTTCGGACGGGGACGAGGTGGAGGTGGATGTCAGGACCGGAAGGATAAGGAACATTTCCAAGGGTATCGATATCAGGGGGGAGCCGTTCTCGGACGTTCAGCTCGAGATATACAAGAGAGGGGGACTCCTCGTCAAGCCATGCTGAGGTGATGATAATGGGAGAGACGTTCGCACAGAAGGTTCTCGCGGCAAGGAGCGGAATGGAGAGCGTGGTCCCGGGTCAGATAGTGACCCTCGGACCGGACCATCTTCTTATGCACGACAATACCGCTGCCATCATCGGGAAGATATCAAAGGACCTGGACACCTACGGGATCGTTGACCCGGAGATGCCCATCATCGTGCTGGACCATGTGATACCGGCATCGGACGAGAAGACCGCGACCAACCACAAGAAGATACGACAGTTCGTTCAACGGTTCGGGATCAGGAACTTCTTCGACGCCGGGGTCGGGGTCTGCCACCAGGTCGTGGTTGAGGAAGGATTGGCGCTTCCCGGGCAGGTACTTGTGGGATCGGATTCGCATACCTGTTCTTACGGGAGCGTCGGGGCATTTGCCACCGGGATCGACAGGACGGAGGCCGCCGCTCTTTTGTTGAGGGGGGAAATGTGGCTCAAGGTCCCCCACTCCATGAAGATGACCCTTAGGAAGAATTTCGGGAGGGGGGTCTACGCAAAGGACCTGATACTCAAGATCATAGGAGATGTTTCCGCTTCCGGAGGGGCATACCGGAGCGTTGAGTTCCATGGGGACATCGGGAACCTTTCCATAGGGGACAGGTTCACCATCGCCAACATGGGGGTGGAGATGGATGCCAAGGCGGCAGTGTTCCCCGTGGATGACCAGACGGTCGAGTATCTGGAGGATTCAGGGGTCAACAGGGGGGACTACGAGCCCGTCTGGGCCGACAAGGATGCCGGGTACTTCTCCGAGCACGAATATGATCTGTCGGCCGTGGTTCCCGGGGTGGCTAAACCTCACCAGGTGGACAATTACGCCACGGTCGAAGAGGTCAAGGGGGTGAAGTTCGACCAGTGCTTCCTTGGAACGTGCACGAACGGCAGGTACGAGGACCTCAGGGTGGCGGCGGATATCCTGAAGGGTGAGAAGGTGTGCTCAGGTACAAGACTGGTGATCGCTCCAGCCTCCGGCAGGGAGCTGCTCCTTGCGGTCTCCGATGGAACGATCGAGACGCTGCTGGAGGCGGGGGGAATGCTTCTGCCTCCCGGCTGCGGTCCTTGTCTTGGGGCGCATCAGGGGGTGATGGCCCCCGGTGAGAGGACGATATCCACGGCGAACCGCAACTTCAAAGGGAGGATGGGATGCAAGGAGGCGGAGATCTATCTCGCGTCGCCTGCGACCGTTGCCGCAACGGCGCTCTATGGTGAGCTGACGGACCCCAGGGAGGTGGTGAAATGAAGGTGTGGAAGTATGGTGATTCCGTGAACACGGACATGCTGTTCCCCGGAAAGTACACATATACCTGCTCGACAGCAGAGGAGGTCAGACCGCATCTTCTCGAGGACCTGGATCCCTCCTTTGCCTCCAACGTCAAGGAGGGGGACATCCTCATCGTCGGCGAGAACTTCGGATGCGGCTCATCCAGGGAGCAGCCCGTGGTTGGTTTGAAGGCGGTGGGGGTGCAGGCCATAATCGGGAGGTCGTTTGCCAGGATATTCTACCGGGCGGCGATCAACCAGGGTCTGATACTGATCGAGGCCCCGAAGGCCGTGGAGGCTTACAGGGAGGGAGACGAGGTCGAGCTCGACCTCGAAGGAGGGATAATGAAGATAGGGGGGAGAGAGTATACTTTCCCGAAACTGCCCAGGCAGATCCTCGAGATCAGGGATGCGGGGGGCCTTCTGGAATACACCAGGAAGATGCTCGAGAACCGCTAGCGGTTATTTCGAAGGGGAGTTTACCATAGGCAGGCGTTCAATATCCCGGAATGCGGTCCAATTGAAAGATCGCTGAAAAAGCTGTCAACCCACAATACAGGATGTTGAAAGAATGCTGAAATAGTGTTCGTTTATAATTTAATATATGTAACATATTTCTGTTTTTTTCCATGAGAATTTGTCCGAAAGTGTCTAATATCAAGATAACGGAAACAGTGAATGCGCTAAAGGAGGAAATCGTATGAGCCTGGAGATCGCCTTTCGGGACAGGGACGGCTACTTTCTTGCAGAAGTATCGGGAACGTTCACATGGGAAAGCGCCCTGGCAATGTACGAGAAGATCCTGATATATTCCACGGTGAAAAAGGAATCCAGGATACTGATAGACTGCCGGGGGATCGCTGGTGAGATGCCCGTAAACGAGATACTTGCATTCTCGCAGAGATCGGCGGACCTGCAGAGCGATTACATGGAAACGGGAATGGTCGTCAACATGAGGACGGCATATCTGTTCGATCCGGAGCATCACGATCTGGCCCAGCTGAGTCTTGGGGTCTACGATCCCAGCAAGGAAGATCTCATCCTGACCCTGGACTATGATAAGGCAGTGAATTGGTTGAACTCCCTGTAACGATCGGATCAAAGCAGGGATGGGGGCGAGGATCGGATCGTTTCAAGGCGATCAGATAGAGGACATGTAAAGATGAAGGTTATCTCTATCGATGAGATGAGCTTTTTTAAGGTGCCAGGGTCTCTTCCATGATTTGGTACCCCTGGTGATCTCGAACCCGATCTGGTCCTTCCCGTCAAGGACCACCACATCGGATTCGGTCGCGTTCCTGAAGTAATATGCATTCCTATCCCTTCCGAGAAGTGATGCTGCGGTCCCCTCGATGAGCCATCCGTCATCGACCTTTTCCGTTACATACTGCGACAGGACACTGAAAAGTAGAGGATCTGCGATATGGACCTTTCTGTTCTTTTTGTAATTGATCCTTCCGTCGGGCGAGATCAGGTCCAGGATATTAACTGCAAAGATGTCGCGGAGAACCTCCACATAGGACCTCGCAGTGTGAGGTGAATTGATCGATGTTTCGGATGATATCGAGTTCCAGCTGACGGGTGTGCCCCTTGCACGGAAGATGTACCTGATCACTTCCTTCATGTATGAATCGCTCTTTCCCGCCTTCGCCCAATCCCCCCTCAACCAATCCATGAAAGACCTTCTCGTTATCTCGGACACCTCCCCATGAGCATGTTTGTCGATGATCGGCTGTGGAAAGCCTCCTGTTTCGAGATACAGGTCCCAGAGGTTCCTTATATCTTTCTCCATGGACCTGTTCAAGGTGATATTTCTCTGAAGTTCCCTGACCTCGCCGCTGGCCACCTCAAGGCCGCCTATCAGCCGGCAGTATTCGGAAAAGGAAAGCGGATGCATGATGTGGGTTGCTCCCGCTCCTCTTCTTCCCGGGAATGTATCGACATGTCCGAGAAGGTCCATTGAGGTCGATCCGGTGATGATGACGGTGTCATCGGCGAAGACACCTCTGTCTATCCTACCCTTCACCGCTCTCCACCAATCTTTTACGACGGTGATCTCGTCAAGAACGATCAGGGACCTCTCGATCCCTTTCTCGTTCCTCAGTAAAAGGTACCGATCGATGAGTTTCCCAAGTTCCGAGTGATCTACAAGCTCATCACAGGAAAAATAGAATATCGAATACGGATCCCTCTTCTCTAGTTCGTCATTTATCAGCAATTTCATGAGCGTTGTCTTTCCGACCTGCCTTGGTCCGATGACGATATGAAGGGCGAATCCTTCGGTTCCGATCTTGCCAAGGAGTGGAGGCAACCAATTCAACGGTGAGGTCTTCCATTTCTCCAGATGGGGGTCCCTCCCGCCCCTCCACCAAGGATTCTGTTCGTCCATGGATGTTAATACTGTATATGTCTATATAAACCATTTGCAATCGCATTGCATATATGTATTTAAACAATCGGCAATGGCGATGCAAATACCTATTTAAATGATCGGCAGTGGATTCTATCGGTCCACCCTTCTAAAGGCTCTCGATCACCCTCTTGAGCTTTTCCTGGACCTGGACCGCAATGCCTCCAAGGGAGTCGTTCTGCACTGCCATCATCGAGGCGATGGGGTCTATGGCGGAGACCCTGATGATGTTTCGGTCCATCTCCTGGACGACAACGTTGCAGGGGAGCATCAGACCGATGTTTGGTTCCGACAGGAGCGCCTGGTGGGCGAAGGGGGGGTTGCAGGCGCCGAGTATCCTGTAGTTGCGGAAGTCCACGTCCAGCTTCTTCTTCAGGGTTGCCTTCACATCGATCTCCGTGAGGACCCCGAACCCCTCTTTCTTCAGCTCCTCTTCCACTCTCTCAACGGCTTTGTCGAAATCCATCTCAACATCCTTTGTGAAATGATAGGTCATGCTGATCTCCATACCTGTGAGATGATGGAATTAGATAAAGGGGCCCCCGAACATCGGAGGTCCGGGCGACGATCTTTCGGGAGATGGAATTTCTATTGACCAAAAAGTTGATACAAAATCACAAGATTACAAGTTTGGAACCCGGGGAAATATCAAAGGAGTGTCAACAGATGGGATCACAGAGGACGTTCGTTGTTACAAGCATAGCCTTTATCATCATGATGGGAGCATTTTCCATGGTTGGAAGCGGTTCGGGAAATGTTCCGAATAGAGCATCCTTCGTGGGAGGGGACGGTTCGCCTGAAGACCCATACCAGATCGCGGACCTGGAAGGTCTTCAGTACATGTCGGCGGACCTCGGCGCACACTATATCCTCGTTGGAGATATCGATGCAGCCGCATCAAGTTCCATGAACGGAGGGCTCGGTTTTCTACCTGTCGGGGACGACAGTACAAGTTTTACCGGCTCCCTGGAGGGAGACGGGTTCGAGATATCCTCCCTGTTCATCGACCGGGGGTCCATGACA
>JBLIRI010000044.1:0-17022 GCA_049472235.1 Thermoplasmatota archaeon
CCATAGGCCCATGGTGGAGTATTTAGGGTGCATGATTATAGACCATATAAAACTTACCAACTTCACGGTTAGCGGAGGTCCAATCTCATGGAAGGCAACCACCACCATAACGGAGACAGGCACGAACATCATGGCATGACATCCAGAGGGAAGTTCGATGACACAGCCATCCTTAAATTGATAGGAGTTTCCAAAGGACAGAACTTCCTGGACGCCGGATGTGCCGACGGCCACTTCTCGATCGCGGCATCGAAACTTGTCGGGGAGGCCGGTCACGTTTTCTCATTTGACATTCACGAACCATCCCTGAAGTCCTTCAGGGAGGAGGTCTCTTCTCTCGGGATCGCCCACATCACCATTGCGAACGTCGATGTTCGAGGGGGTCTGCCGGTAGAGGACGGAGCCCTCGACCATTTCTTTCTCTCCAATGTCATGCACGGTTTCGTTTTCAACGGAGAAGAAAGGACCGTTATCTCCAATATCAAAAGGAAATTGAGGAAGGGGGGCCTCCTATCACTGATCGAATGGGACAAGGACAATGTCGTCCACGGGCCCCCGAAGGAACACAGGCTTTCCTTCGAGGAGATGAAGGTCCTGCTATCGGACCAGGGGTTCAGACCGGTCAAGAAAGACATGGCCAGTCCGGAACATGTGCTGATGGTGTTCGAAAGGCTCTGAATCCTCCATTAGACTTAAATCCACAGTGTCATTATCCCCATCCAGAGGAGAAATTATATTCCATGATAGGAATAATGAACCATCGGGAGTTGGAAAAGTGGCTGACATAAGGAAACTGGTTGTCGAGGACAGGGGCTGGCTCAAGAAGTTCCAGAACTTCCTTCCGGGATACAAGAAGTATCGGACCTGCGAGGACCTCAGAGCTGCTGACAGCATGCTCAGAAAGGAGCTGGCCGTCAAGCTTACCGATGTCGAGAACAGGGTAAAAAGGTCCCGCGAGGAGATCAGCAGGGACATGGATTTCGACCTGATCAACCGCATCGGCGAGCTCGTGAACATCTCACACAGGATAACGGAAAAGGTCCGCCATGCCGAACAGGGCTATGCTCCCTGGATATCGGGTGATGTGAGGATAGAGGAGGACGAGCTGAACAAGCTCTACGAGTACGACCTCTCCCTGGTTGACCAGATCATGCTTCTCATCGAGGAGGCCAGGTCCCTCGAGGAAGCATCGGTAAGAAGGTCGCCGGATAGGATGAACAGGCTTGTTTCCCTCAGGAGTTCCATCGAGGATTTCGAGGATGTGTTCGGACAGAGGATCGCCAAGGTTACCAATGTCGCCCAGAAACCCAAATAGGAGGTATGAAGAATGGGAATCATAGATAAATTGAAGGGTGGTCAGCCGAGTGTCGCCGGCGGGGACACCTATCAGTGGATGGACAAGGGGGAGGACGTTATATGGAAGATCCCCAAGAACATCGTATGGAACGATAATATTGTCGTGAAGGAAGACGAGTATGCAGTGTTCTTCCGGGATGGAAAGGCACTCACTGTTTTCGACAGACCAGGCAGGTATGCATTGACGACCCAGAACATCATGACATGGGGAATTGCTGACAAGTTCCAGGACCTGACCGGCATCAGACAGATAGGAGAGGTCTATTACCTGCAGAGAAGGGAGATGCGCGGAAAGTTCGGAACCAAGGAGCCCATTGCCTTCCGCGACACCGATTTCGGAATGGTCAGGGTCAGGGTCTTCGGCCAGTATTCCTACAAGGTAAAGGACCCGCTCCTGTTCATCACCCAGTTCATTGGTACCGAAAGCAAGGGAACCACTGCCCAGATAGTTGACTGGTTCAGGGACCAGATAGTGATGTCCCTCAACGATATCCTCGGAGAGCTCAAGAGGGACAAGAACATGGCGATCATCGATATCCCTGCCTATCTCGAGGAGATGGAGCAGATCCTTCTTGCGAGAATCGCCGATGATACCGCAAGGTACGGCGTCGAGATCTCGAAGATAACCGGATTGAACTTCAATCTCCCCGACAAGATCCAGGAAGCCATCGACAAGCGCGGAGAGCTTCAGGCCCTGGGCGTCAATTATATGCAGTACCAGGCCGGACAGGCCATGGTCAAGGCCGCCGAGAACGAAGGGGCCGGAGGCAATATGGCCGGCATGGGTGTCGGTCTCGGTGCAGGTCTGGGAATGGGATATGGAATGACTGGAGCGGTAGGGGCCGGAATGGACCCCAACGCGCAGAATCCCTGGGGGGCCCAGCAGCCAGGCGTTGCGGCTGGCAAGAAATGTCCAAAATGCGGGGCGGATGTGGCCGCCGGGGCAAAATTCTGCCCCAAATGCGGCCATAACGTTTCCGGAGAGATCCCCTGCGTCAAGTGCGGTCAGCCGGTCGCCCAGGGAGCCAAGTTCTGCTCCAACTGCGGTTCGAAACAGACCCTTGAATGTCCCGGATGCAAGGCTGATCTTGCTCCCGGCACCAAGTTCTGCTCCAACTGCGGATACAAGATGTAGAAAGAGAGACCTATTTCTTTCCGAGGAAGGCTCTCTTGATATCGGAGAAGAAACCTCCGACCGACTGGTCGGGGGGCGGGATATCGCCCCTGATAATTGTGCCGGTATTGGCACAGACCAGGACCTGATACTCCGTCTCGTTGTAGGTATAGTCCACTCTCCAGACCGGGGCGTGGACGAACTCGATGTCGGACACCTCGAAGGTATGATGGATGTTCTTGATATCGTTGATCTGCTCGGATAGGAGGAACTTCTGGTGGTCCTGGACCTCTACCTTCGCGAGGTCTTCGGCGTCCTTTTCATCGAACTCGGCGTTGAGGTATTTGGCTCCGTGGGGTATCTTCGAGAGATTGAAATCCTCCTTCCCCGATAGGGGGATCTCGTACTCTTTGGTGGGGAACTTCGACCCCCTCCTCCCGAGTATCTTCCAGAAGTACTCCCTCTCCAGATGACCGCTCCTCTCGTCCTTGCCGCCCCCCCTGGTGAAGTATCCGTGATAACCTGTCGATACATTGAGGTGGACAACGTAGAATGGTAGGAACACCTGGGCCTTCTCCATGATCTTTCCCTTGGCCTGGAGGTTCGAGGGTTTCAAAGGCCCGTCCCCCATCCACCTCCTGATTATCTCCTCTATCCTCTTCTCATCGACATTGGACGGAAGGATGGAATGCTCGAGGAAGAACTTCTTCCCGGAGGCGACGTTGAAAGCGGTGCCGCAGAAATCACAGGTAATTATGACCTCTCCGGATTTCAATGAGAGGGGCGCTCCGCAGTTATTGCATTTGATATCTTGGGTGATCTGAATGTGAAGACCTCCTCGGATCTTTCAGACATCATTGATTAAGCATTATATATCCCTTAACGATTTTCCCCCATGGCATCCATATCGACCCTCAAGATAAATTCGTACTTCTTCATGGGCATCCTCTTTCTTATATTCGCCCTGTTCGCTTTCATTATTGGATTTCTGGTCGGCGTGGGACCTATTGTAATGACAGTGATATTCCTTATCATCGTCCTTTTTTACATTCTTATCTCGCCCATCATCATGAAGCTGTCCTCGAGGGTGAGATATCTCGACAAGGGCGAGATACCATACCTTGAGAAGATGGTGTCACGGCTCGCAAAGGAAGCTGATATTCCCATGCCGAAACTTGGTATCGTTGAAGATCCGATACCGAATGCCTTCGTTTTCGGCCTGTCGCAGAAAAGATCGACACTGGCAGTTCACAGGGGTATTCTGGAACTTCTGAACGACAAGGAGATGGAAGCGGTCATCGCCCACGAGATAGGACATATCAAGAACCGGGACTGCATGTACATGACGATACTGTCAGTCCTGCCTGCCATTGCGATGTGGGGAATGCAGCTCCTTTTCATGGTAAGGTTCGCCCCGAGGGGGCGCGATGCCGGAAAGACCCTCCTTGTAATGCTGGCGATCGGACTCGTCTCCGCTATCGTCTACTTTCTTTCGATGCTTCTCATCAAGAGGCTCTCGAGGATAAGGGAATACTACGCAGATGCTTTTTCCGGTTTTGTGACCAGGGATCCTCACTCCCTTGCCTCTGCCCTCACCAAGATCACCTACGGTCTCTCCCTTGCTCCGCCCGAGGAAAAGGCCAAGGAAAGTATGAGACAGTTCTATATCGGGGACGTTCAGAACGCTCACAAGGAAATGGACCGCATTTACCAGAACAGCTCGAAATACGACCTCGACGGGGACGGCGTCATCGACGAGAACGAGCTCGAGCTCGCCATGGGCGACGAGGCGAACAGGTCCGCTTGGGATAAGTGGGGCGGTCTTATGAGCACCCACCCGCCGACCTTCAAGCGGATCCTCGCCCTCAAGGACATGGAAAAGGAGCTGAAAAAGGGAGTCGTGGAGCCGGATAATATGTACGAAAAGGTAGAGTTCTGATCTGTCTTGCCCTCAAAGTAAACTTTGAGCGCAACTCTAAAGAGGAGATCAATAAGAAGTCCTATCGATGTGAAAAAGGATTGGGTATAGGTGTAAAGCTGTTCTGACCTTTCTAGATATTATACAATATGTCTAGGAATGTGGATACCTATTTATATTCAACATATTCTTAGTTGAGATCGGGAGAACATGACAGGTCCAGAGGGTGCTGGGGACAGCGTGAATACCATCCTCAAAAAGATCACAACGATTTTCTCGTTGATCATCTTATTGACCATCCTTTTCATGCCCGCTTTTCCGGATTCCGCATCGATCGGATCCTCCCCCTCGAAAGGCGCCGGGGATATCTACATCGCAGGATGGACGTTCCCCTGGGACAGGTCCACCATCAAGAGCCTTCAGAACTGGGTGGGGGTGATGGACGATGTTTCCCCCTACTGGTACTGGGTCCTCCCCAACGGGACGATCCAGGCGACCCACAACGAAACGGAGGACCCTGATGTTCTCAGGTTCTGCATGAACAACGGGATAGGCCTGGTGCCGATGATCTCCAACAACCACAACACCGAGACGGTGTTGAACCTTATCCACAACTCGACTCTACAGCAGAAGCACATCCAGGACCTGGTCACCATCGCAAGAAGGCTGTTCTACAAAGGGATCGATATCAACTACGAAGAGGTCCCGGCCGCCGAAAAGAACGGTTTCACGAACTTCATAAGCAATCTCACCTACGAGTTCCATAAATATAACAAGAAGGTCCATGTCTCGGTGTTTCCCAAGGTCTCCGAGGACGAGACCAGGGAAGGGCCCGGAGCATACGACTACGAATCCCTGGGCCAGATAGTGGACCGTATCAGGGTCATGGCCTACAACCTTCACTGGTCAACCGCCCCCACAGCCGGGCCGGTAACATCCCTGGACTGGCTCGAGACCGTGATGGGATACTCGACCCAGGCCATCCCCGATGGCAAATGCCTGCTCGGGATCGCCCAGTACGGCTACAACTGGAGGGTCACCCAGAAGGGGCAGACGATAGGGGTGGCCGACAATGTTTCTTATCCTGACATCATGGCCCTGAAGAAGGAGTACAACCTCCAGAGGCAGTGGAACTCAACGTCGAGAACCCCATATTACGAATACAAGGACAGGGACGGGTACCTGCGCTCCTTGCATTACTGTGACGCAGAGAGCCTCCTGCACCAGTTGAAACTGGTCAGGGACCTGTCCGTGGACGGAATAGCGATATGGAAGATAGGTTTCGAGGACCCGGACGCCAGCTTCTTCCTCAGGAATATCAAGCTGAACGGGATCTCCAATCTGCCCCCATTCGTGAACGTCGGGGGCGATATTTCCGGAATGAGGGGGTCATCCATAGATTTCGGACCGGTCAGGGCCTACGATATCGAGGGATACCTGGATACGATACTCTGGGATTTCGGTGACGGAACGACCTCCGGTCTTCTTGAGCCTCATCACAGCTATCAGAAGGGGGGCAGCTACCTGGCAACCCTCGTGATAACCGACGACGAAGGTGCTTCGGTCAAAAAGACAAGGACCGTCAAGGTCGGCCCTTTCTCCTCATTTGCCGTGAAAGGTCTCATTGAAACGGGGTCCCCGCTTGTTTTCAACGGGACGACCTCATGGGACCTCGAGGGGATCGTCAGCTACTCCTGGAACATGGGGGACGGAACCTATATCTTCCACGGAGAGCCCGTTGTGACCCATACCTTCGAAAGACCGGGGACCTACAACGTCTCCCTGACGATCATCAATACAAGGGGCTATACAGATACCTCATACATCCACGTACTGATACCCGACACGAAGCCGCCTGAGGCCGTTTCGGGAGGGGACAGGACCATCTGGGAAGGCTCGGAACTGATCATCGATGCCAGAGGATCATCTGATAACAGTGGGATAGTCAACTATACATGGGCAATTCAGGGAGTTGGTGTTTTCCACACTCCGGTTGTAAGGATCCTCTTTGAGGACCCCGGCACCCATTCGGGAACTTTGAGGGTTACGGACGGGGCAGGATTGGTCGACGAGGAGCAGTTCCTGATAATCGTAAGGGACCGCACACCCCCTGTCTTGGTAGTTGAATATCCACCCGTTGTCGAGTTCGGGGAAAGCTTCCATGTCTCGATAGAAGGGTCCCGGGACAATGTTGGGATAGACAACATAACATGGAACCTGGGAGAGGGGAACATCGTCTACGGTGTCGAGAGGATAGAGGTCAATCCCTCCGAGGCAGGCAGATACTTCGTGACCGTCGACGTTCTTGACAGGGAGGGCAACTGGAATTCGACCACCATCCATGTGGATGTTCTCGACAGGCTTCCACCAACCGNTTCCTTCCATATCGACCCGAACCCGAGACCATTGAACGAGACTTACATCCTCGATGTCCTTCCGGAAGGGAACGATCTCTTCGATGATCTTTACGGGGTGGTCCTTTACAATACCACCTACATTTTCTCGGTATTCAACGCCACCGACAATTCGGGGGTCGCCAACATAACATGGTGGTTCGGTGACGGAGAAAGGGCCGGAGGCCCGGTGGTGTATCACGAATACTCCAGGCCGGGCATGTACCAGGCAAGGTTGATCATCGAGGATATCTGGGGCAACGAATTCCATCTCAACATGACACTACTTGCCATCGTTTCTTGGAACCAGACATTGAACGAGATATGGACCTATATCGATGTATATATCAACAATACGGTATTCGTCGAGCCGGAAGTGGAAGAGGATGACGGCCCCGTGCTGGACCTGACGCCCTGGGTCATATCGATCGCCATCGCCCTGACGCTTCTCATAACATTCCTGACCTTCTGGTCGGTGTTCAAGGGTTTCAGGAAAAGAAAGGAAGTCCCCGCGGATAACCCCGGAGGTGGAAGCGGTTGAGGACCTTCCTCCGGGCGGCTGTGTTCATTGTTCTATTCTTTCTGATGGTCCGGCTCCCGGTCGATAAGGTGCTGGCCGAAGATGATATGACAAGATATCCGGTACCCGGCGCCGACTATCCTCAGCAGGACGGGGGAAGCGATGAAAGGTTGTTCCAGTACAGGTCCATGTGGCTCGAGGGTTACCAGATCATAAACCATTCCGAGGTTCAGAAGGTCATCAAGGTCGCAAGGGATTCGAACATCAACTGCGTGACCCCCCTGATCAACGCCCATTCCCTCGGAACGTTCTACAATTCATCTTTCCACCCCAGGTATCGGGACCTTACCTGGGATTTCGACCCGCTCATGGACCTGATCAGAGAGGCGCACAAGTACAACATACACGTGATGCCCTGGTTCCACACCATGATCGATCCTTATGCCATAAGCAGGAATCCGGAGTGGGGGCTGGTCTCCAACAGCGGAGTAAGGAGCGGTTCGTGGTTGAATCCTTCCCTGCCCGAGGTCCAGGATTATCTTGCGGATGTCGTCTATCAGTTGTTCAGGGATTATCCTCTTGACGGCATACATCTTGATGCCTGCAGGTATCCAAGTTCAGCCTATGGCTACGACTCCTATTCCATACAGCTTTACTATGACGAAGGATGGAACGACTTCAACGCTTTTCGCAGGGAGCAGGTCACAAAATGCATGATATCGATCCATGATTCCATATCGAGAATACGACCGTATGTTTGGATAGGAGCGGACATCGGCAACAGTTATTCCTCGAGGCAGAACAGCTGGTTCCAGGATTCTGAGAACTGGTCCGAAATGGGCAAGATCGATTTCGTGACCCCCATGATATACACCCTGAACAGCGCGAGCCTGGAGTCCATTCTTCTGGATAATATCAACAGGCATTCATGCCCCGTCGTCTGCGGCAACTATGTGTACGTTCCGGAAGACCCCTATTACGGCACGGTCCCGGACGAGGAAACGGGTATGGCGGTTCTCCAGAACCAGACCGAAAGGGCAATAAACGCCGGGGCGCTTGGAACCTGTTTCTTCGCCTACAAGTTCCTGGCAGACCACCCCTACTATCACAGATCGCTCAGAGAGGGGGTCTTCTCGCAAAAGGCCCTGTGTCCGCTGATGGAACAGACGGATCCCGTGAGAACTAATGAGTGGAACTTCGATATGGACCAGGACCGCGAGGGATGGAGGGTCACGGGTATGGGAAATCAATACCCCACGGACGGCGTCTGGTCCATCTCCAACGTGAAGGAACCGAAGTTGATGTCTCCCCTCCTGAACCTGGTCGCTCCCGGCATCAATGTTCTTGAGTTGAGCATGAAGACCGAAAGCAGGGAAGGGAACGTTACGGTTTTCTGGTCCGATTCCGGTACCGTGTTCAACGACCCGGATTCCGTCACCTTTCCCGTGATCGGGAACGGGGATTGGAACCTTTACTCCATCCATATGGATAGATCGGAGAGATGGAACGGAAATATCGCCTATGTCAGGATAGTGCCCTCATTCTCTCTGGCGACGAACATCACCATAGACCTCATGAGGATCACCTGGATGCCGGACTGCATAAAGGCATGGGCATATCTTGGCCCGTTCACGAGCGGGTCCGGCGAGGGGCTTCTTGAAAGGGAGTTCATAGATAACGAGGCCGGTGTCAAACCACGCCTGGGAGACGTCATGGGCGGAAGGGAATGGAAAAGATACTGGATCGATCGGGACCAGGTGGATCTCAGGTTCGTCCTCGGCCATGTCCGGGATGCCGTATCGTACTCGCATGTCTATATCAGGTCCGATCGCGACAGGATACTGGAGATGAGGCACGGAAACTCGGACGGGGCCAGGATCTGGTTGAACGGCGAGGAGGTATTCCACTTCGACGGGTGGAGAAAGGTCGCCGCCGACCAGAACGTGACCTTCGTGTCCATCAGGAAAGGGATCAACACGCTTCTTATCAAACAGGTCGTCTACGACGATGATAATTCTTTCTACATGAGGTTCACCGACCCGGGGAATGTATCGGTAAATGATCTCGAGTTCTTCGAGGAGCTTCCGCTTTTGGGCCCGCCGGTCATAACTGACGATCCCGAAGAATGGACAGGAGAAAGCGACATGACGATCTTCTGGGAACCTCCGAAGGACCCGGCAGGCCTCGACCATTACATCTGGAAGCTCGATCAGGGTCCCGAGGTGAGGACCGATCAGAAGCAGGCCCCCCTGGAAGACCTTTCCGAGGGGGTCCACCAGTTCAGCGTAAGGTGCGTTGACAATCTCGGTTTCAAGGGGGAGGAGGACAGGATCTCGTTCGGGGTCGACACGGAGACCCCCATCATATCGGCACCTGTTCCGGGATCACCTATGATGACCGAACCGACGATCAGATGGGACTGGGACCTCCTGTATTCTCCTCCGAGCGGGATCTCCCGATATATTGTCACTGTAGAGAGCTGGAGGAGGGAAAGTACCGAGAAACTCTATCCCGTGGTCGACCATCCGGTATATGACACATATTTCATCCTCGATGACGGGATAAATGACGGATACATGTATACCATCCATGTGAAGGCCGTATCAGGAAGCGGGAGGACCTTCGAAGCCGGATCTGTGATCGATGTCCTTCTTGACCTCACGCCACCGTCAAGACCGACCGGGCTTGTCCTGGGACAGCTTGGATACGGATCAAGGGAATATCGGCTATCCTGGTATCCTTCCATGGAGAACACCGAGGGAGGCATCTCACACTACGAGGTATGGTGGAAGGTCGGTGCCGGGGATTGGTCCGTTGCCGGAACCGTTCAGGGAACCAATACAACACTGGAAAGGCCGCTGGGTCTTTCCTTCGAGGTGAAGGTCAGGTCGATGGACCTCTCCTCCCATTACAGTGATTTCTCCAACCCTGTCCTGCTCGAGAACCAGGAACCGGTGCCCTTGATACTTCTTGAGGAGAAGATACTGGCAGGTACCCCTCTCCATTTCCACACCCAGACCTTGGTCGACCCCGACGGTGTGATAGAGAGCTATGAATGGTCCCTCGACGGGAAGGTGCTCTCGACGCTGGACCATCTCGATCTGACCCTTGGACCGGGTTCGTACGAGCTGGTCCTGGTGGTCGTCGACGACCAGGGCGCTGCCGGAACAGATTTTCTGAAGATCGAGGTCCAGGAGCCTTCCCGGCCCGAGTTGAACACAACCGTTTCCGGGTGGCTTGCCGACAGCTCGCTGGTCACCATAGACCATTCACCCGTTGACGTTCCTCATTACAACAACGAGACGGTATATCTCGAGAAGAACGACACCGGCGAGGACGGGCTCGTTCTCAAGGAGTTCCTGATGAACTCGATGCTCCTGATGACGGCGGTCCCCCTTGTCATCGTCATGGTCATGATAATCCTCTACCTGCTGGTCGGGGAGGTCACGGGGCTGAGGTCCGAGACCTTCGAGACCTCCGTCAACGGAAAGGCGCACGAGGATGCTGCCGAGATCAGGAAGGAGGAGCTCCGCTCCTTCATGGATCGGCAGGCAATGTCTGCGGGCGGGAGCCGACCCTCGAACGTACAGGTTATCGAAGGGGCCGGAGGCGGCGTCGAGGAGGTAAGACCGGGGATCTCCGACATGATCCGCACTTCCATCATCGGGAAAGCCCTTGATGCCCTTGACAACGTGATCGAGGAGGAGGATTGGGAGGAGGTCGAGTGGGATGAGGATGGCTGGGAGGAGGAGATCGAGGAATGGGAGGAGGTGGAGGAATGAGGGGCTGGACCCGTTCCCTCCTGATATTCATCATGGTCCTCCCCTCGCTGGCGGTTCTTGATGAAAACGTGTGGGCGTCAGATGACCTTGCAGTAAATGGTCAGACCATCCTTGATTATCCACAGCAGGACGGCGGCAGAGATGACAGACTGTTCCAGTACCGTTCGATGTGGATGGACGGATACCAGATCGTGAACATCTCGGAGGTAAGGGCAGCGGTCGCCTTCGCCAGGGAGCACGGCTTCAACTGCCTGAGTCCCAATATAAACGGCCACTCTCTCGGGGTATTCTACGATTCCCGTTACTTCCCCAAATATCCCGAGGTCCACTGGAGCTTCGATCCCCTGATGGAGCTTATCAGGGAGGCTCACAAGTACAACATACATGTGATGCCGTGGTTCCATACTCTCTACAATTATCCCGCGTTGAGGGACCACCCGGAATGGAGGGACAGGAGCAGCAGCGGGTCCAATTCTTCTGTATGGATGGACCCGGCGAATCCCGAGGTTCGCGGTTTCCTGGCGAACCTTACAAGGGAGCTGTTCGAGAACTACCCCCTGGACGGCATCAAGCTCGATACGATTCGATACGGCGGTTCCAACATGGGATACACGGATATCTCCATCCAGAAATACTACGACGAGGGCTGGAGCAATTTCAACGATTTCAGGAGGAACCAGGTGACCGAGGTCGTCGGGATCCTCTACGATACGGTAATGGATATCCGGCCATGGTCATGGGTCGGGGCCGATATCTGGCACGCATATTCCTCCTGGTACAATTACGTCTTCCAGGATTCCAGGACCTGGGCGAACCGGGGGATCATCGATTTCGTCACCACCATGAGCTACACGACATCGGTATCGACCTTCACCTATTATCTTGATGACAATCTCAGGAACTTCGACTGCGAGGTGGTGGCTGGACCCTATGTCTACGTTCCGGGCAACACGGCCCACGGGAGTGTTCCGAACGAGGAGACGGGGATCTCCATAATGCTTCAGCAAACCGAGGCCACCGTCCAGATGGGTTCGCTCGGAACCTGCATGTTCGCATACAAGTTCCTACGGGACTTCCCTGCCTATGCGAGGGCTTTGAGGGACGGCCCCTTTTCCGAACCTGCGCTGTGCCCGTTGAAGAAGCAGAGGTTCCCCGTGGAAAGAAGGTTCTGGGGGTTCGAGAACGATCATGATACGGAGGGCTGGAGGACCACCGGCATGGGGCAGTTCTTCCCCATCGAGGGAAAATGGTCCGTTGTGGACGTGAATAGGCCCGGTTTCATGTCCCCCCTCATGAGCTTCAACGCCAACCAGATAAACGTCGTCGAGATAATGATGAAATCAGAGGCAAGGGCGGGGAACATTTCGGTCCATTGGTCCTTTGCAAGGACCGATTTCAACGACGGGGATCCGGTAAGGGTGAACATCTCCGGGACCGGGGAATGGAACCTCTATTCCA
This sequence comes from Thermoplasmatota archaeon, assembly GCA_049472235.1. Taxonomy (GTDB): domain Archaea; phylum Thermoplasmatota; class Penumbrarchaeia; order Penumbrarchaeales; family Penumbrarchaeaceae; genus JAFGLL01. The sequence goes on from JBLIRI010000044.1 coordinate 12,542, forward strand.
TCCACATGGACGCATCCCCGGCATGGAACGGCGGGATCGGGTATCTGAAGATAGTTCCCTGGTTCCCGAAGGGGACGAACATAACCATCGACTGGATAAGGATCACCTGGATGCCCTACTGCATCAGGGACTGGGCATACATCGGACCTTTCCACTCCGGAGATTCGGAGACGCTGCTGGAGCGGGAGTTCATTCCGGACCAGGAGAGCGTCCTTCCCAGGTTGGGGGATGTCATGGGTGGTCGGGAATGGAAGCCGTTCAGCATGGATCGGGACCTGATAGACCTCGGGTTCGTTATTGACCAGGTGAAGGATTCGGTCACCTACTCCCACGTCTACGTGAGATCGGAAAGGGAGGAGGTGGTCGAGCTTCGACACGGGAATTCGGACGGGGCCAGGATATGGCTTAACGGCAAGGAGGTGTTCTCCAGGGCTGGTTCAAGGAGCGTTTCCCCTGACCAGGACATCACCTATGTGGTTCTGAAGAGGGGTCTGAACACCCTTCTGTTGAAACAGGCCGTTTTCGGAGATGAAAACTCCTTCTTCATGAGGTTCACCTCAGTCAAGAACGAGACCCTTGACTGGCTGGAATATTCTAGCGAGGTGCGCCCCCTGGACCCTCCAACTATAATATGGAGCAGTGATGAATGGAGCAACGAGACATCCCCGAGGATAGAATGGTCCCCTCCCGGGGACAGTCTGGGACTCGACCATTACGAATACGTTCTGAACGGTTCCGAACCGGTAGGGATCGAGGATGATTTCCTTCAGCTCGAGGGCCTCCACAACGGGATCCATACCATACAGGTCAGATGCGTTGACGATCTGGGGTTCAAGAGCGAATGGTCCGAGGCCGTCATCAGGACAGACGCCGAGGTCCCCCTGGTATCGATACCGCGCACGGACAAGCCGCATACGAGGGAGAATTCAATCAAATGGGAATGGGAGGTCCTGGTCGAACCCGCCTCCGGTATTGTTTCACAGTTCGCTCAGGTGAGCAGAGCAAGATACGGTTCCCAGGAGAGAAAGGTCGTCGAGAAGGACATTCCCGTGACCGGTTCGGGATTCCTTTACAGGGCGGACCTGTGGAATGGATACGAGTACTATCTTTCGGTGAGGGCGGTTTCCGGAAGTGGACTGGAGTACATAACGCCGGTTTCCCAGGGGGTCCTCGTGGATACGACGCCCCCCACCAGACCGGCCGATATCGCCATCGAGCAGATCGAGTACGGGTCCCGGCAGTATCTGATATCCTGGACGGTGTCCGTCGAGAACATCAAGAACGGATTGGACCACTACGAGGTCTGGATGCAAAGAGGAGGCGGTCCGTGGGAGCTGTTCGCCATGACGGAGGAGAACGAGATGGTCCTGGAGAGGCCACTCGGCACCTCGATCTCCGTGAAGGTGAGGGCCAGGGACAGGACATCTCTCTACAGCACGTTCACCGATGTGGTCCATACAGTGAACATGGCCCCAAGACCCCAGATCGTCTTTCCCGGGGAGATCACCGAGGGGATGCCTGTTGAGATCGGCACCGGCAAGTTCATGGACCCGGACGGGAAGATAATCCTTCAGCGTTGGTTCGTCAACGGTGAGTTCGTTTCCAAGGAGGGCAGCTTCTCGTTGACGTTCGGGAAGGGTACCTACAAGATATCCCTGCGGGTCATAGACGACCAGGGGGAGCAGGTGGAAGTATCCAGGGTCCTCGAAGTGAAGCCTGGAGCCGGTTCCGATCCGGAGAGCAGCATGAGCCAATGGCTCGAGAGCACTTCCGAGTACGACAGGACCATGAAGCCGGTCCAGGTACCGATATACAACAACAGGACGGTTCCCATCGTCCGGGATGATACGGGGGGTGAGAATGGCATCAGGCAGTACGTAGCAGACGGTTTCATGGTGGTGGCTGCGATTGCCCTGATCGTATTGGTGGCGGTCCTTGTATTTTTCGTGATTACCGGGGAGGCCCTCGACCGCAGGGTTCCGAATGCGGAGGATGAGCAAAAAGAGCCATCCGCATCACCCATGGAGCAGCGCAGAAAGATGGTGGAATCCCTTTACACAAGGGCAATGATGCAGCGGATGGCGGAAAGGAACCAGGGTGCGAGAGTACGGATAGCTCCATCCATTTCCCCGGCTCAGATGCTTCATACCCCGCATGGTCCCATAACGCAGTACATAACGCCAACGGAAAGGAAGAGGAATGAAAGCTACGAGGAATGGGATGCTGTAGAGGAGTGGGAGGTGGACGATTGAAGAGGTACAGGGTCGTCTCTTTCGTTGCCGCTCTTGCATTGATGGTCCCGCTGCTTCTGGTTCCCGCCTATTTCGGCCTTTCCCTCTCCGAGGGGAGGGTGGAGCTGGGAAGCTATCAGAGACCGGATGACCCTGCCGAGTACATGACCTTCAGGCTCCTGGATTTCTACTACTTCCTGTTCGTGATGTTGAACGTCTTCCCGTTCATGCTTCTGGTGTTCTGGTCCTTTGGCGCCAGGGCTTCCGACAGAAGAAGGAGACGGTGGAGCGAGAGGGGCAGGATCGTTCTTGAGGAGAACGAGAGGAAAGGCGCGGACCTTTTTTCAGGTTCGAAACTCCCGATGGTCTCGGTGATAATCCCATGCTACAACGAGGACAGGTACCTGGGTGCCGCTGTCACGAACGCTTACAGGCAGAGCTACCCGGGGGAGATAGAGATCCTCGTGATAGATGACGGTTCGAGGGACAATACATGGTCCATAGGCAAGATCTTCCAGACGAAGAAGGGAAAGAGGACCGTGAAGACCTTTCACAAGCCCAACGGAGGGAAGGCCTCGGCTATAGGTTACGGTATCGAGAGGGCCGAGGGAAAGATCATCATCACAACGGACGGCGACAGCGAGATGGACGAGAACGCCGTCAGGGAGGTGGTGGATACCTTCAAGAGGTTCCCGGACGCCGGCATAGTCGGCGGCTTCGTTTCGATAAAGAACTCCCACAGGGGATACCTGACCAAGCTGCAGCAGCTTGAGTATATAATTACTCAGCACATGATAAGGATGAACCAGTCCGAGGACGGGAGCGTCCTTATCGCACCGGGTCCGATATTCGGTATGAGGGCCGACCTTGCGAAACTGTATCCTCCCATGGACAGGACCATCGTCGAGGACTGCGACCTCACGATGTCCGTGCTTCCGACCGGTTATACAACGAGGTCTACCATGAGATCGGTCTCCCAGACAAACGCACCGGAGACGTGGAAGGCCTGGATCAGGCAGCGAAAGAGGTGGATCTTCGGTCAGTTCCAGGCCTGGAGGGAGAACAGGTGGCATTTGAAGAGGAACATGTGGGGGCTCTACACATACTTCACCTGGGTGTCCACATCGATCTCGGCGCTGCTGTTCCTTGCGGGCCTGGGGATAATCTTTGGTATGATCCTTACCGGGAGGGAATACTACAGCTACCTTGAGTTCATATCCTTGAGGACGCTGTTGGTCCTGGCCTATTACATGGTGCTCAGGTCCCTGGTCGTGCTGACCTACAAGGAGACCAGGAGGCTTATCATCTATCTCCCGCTGAAGATGGTCTATGACATGATAAACGGTCTCCTCACCGGATACCTTTACTTCAGGTACCTTTTCGGACTGGGGGTTCGGATGCAGTGGGCGGACAGAGAGGCGGTGGTGCAATGAATCCGGTAGAGAGCGCTCGCGTGGGTCCGGTGAAGAAGGTTGCTTCTTCGTCCAGGTCGAAGGGCTGCATCGGCTGCGGGAGCAAGGTCGAGGTCGCGGGGAATATCTGCAAACGATGCGAGAAGCGCAAGAGATGGGATGTACGGAAGCTGACGACCCCCGTACTGTCACTTTCCATACTCTCCATAACCATGGCGTTTTTGATACTCGTTAACCGTCAGGAGATCTCCGATTCCTTCAGCATCGAACTCTCTGAGAGGTCGGACATCGGCTATCTTCTGCTGATCCTGTCTTTGGTATCTGCCATCGTATTGATTTGGGAAAGGAGGACATCCCTGGCGGTATGGGACGCCTACAGACCGATACTTCCTGTTCTTGGAATTGTCCTTCTGCCGTTGCCCGTTGCTCTCGTACTTATGGCGCCTTCCTCCACAGTATCCTTCATCGTACTGTTCACCATGCTTCCTGTCATAGGAGTGGTGTTCGTAATATTGAGGAAGGAGTTCCTTTATCTTGGATGGCTGTCCGTTTCCCTTCTTGCGATCGGTTCCATTCTATGTTTGTACGGGGTGCTGTTCTCCGTGAAGGACATGGACCTGACCGGTTTCATCTGGTTCCTTTCGGGGAAGCACGTTTCCGTTCTCGGTTCGGTACTTCTTTTTGGAGGGACATATCTGGCCTTCAGGGACACGTCCATCGTTTCGAAGGCGATGGCGCCCGTTCTTTTCTATTCCATATCCGCGGTGATGTTCCTTTTCCTCGTGATCTTCAACCAGGAGGGGGGCACGGATGTCCTGAACATCCTGCTCGTGGTTCC
>JBLIRI010000045.1:0-16677 GCA_049472235.1 Thermoplasmatota archaeon
TGGTCCTTACGATGTTGGTGATTGGAACGTCAACGTTACAGTGAAAGACATAGGAGGTCTCATGGACAGCCATATATTCACATTACATATAGAGGACGTTGACAGCAAGCCTGTATGGGATGCAGTACCTGAAAATACCGAGATAAAACACGGTCAATATTATTCGTTTGATGTGAACGCCTCCGATCCTGATATCAATTCGTTCATCATCTACTCGATAGAATCCAAACCGGAATCCGATATCCAGATCGACCAGGAGACTGGCATCATCGAATGGACGGCTTCTATCAAATGGTTCTCTCAGGAGCCATATAACCTCAAGGTGACCATCAAGGTCAGCGATGGTCTGAACTTCAACCTCCACACCTTCGCGATCACGGTGATAGCTAGTAGTTCTCCAAGTTCAACGATAATCGGTCCGGAAGATGGGAGCAGAACATCTTCCATTATCATCACTCTTCATTGGGAAGGAACCGATCCGGAGGATGACCCACTGAAATATGATATCTACCTACATGAGACGGAAGCTTTCGTTTTTGGGATGAGAGAAGAAGCACTCTACTTCCAGGAACTATCAGCGACCAAATTGAACGTTTCTGATCTTGATCCTGGAAATACATATTACTGGAAAGTTGTACCAAATGACGGCTGTACTTTTGGGACATGCACCAGCGGAATCCTCTCGTTCAGGGTGAATTACTGTCCAACATTCAAATTCATTGACGACCAGGAGGTTCCTGCTGGGAGGAACTTCAAGCTAAAGGTCTCTTGTACTGATCAGGACCCAGAGGACATTCAGAATCTAAGATTCTCTCTCCTGGAAGCTCCTTCAGGTATGACGATAAGTGAGGAAACTGGGATGATACGATGGACGCCAAAGGACAACCAGGTCATGCTCCATACAGTCACTGTTCAGGTCACCGATGGAATTGATACGAATTCATTGATGTTCGAGATAGAGGTCACAGAAGGAGAAATCTCCACATCGACCTTGGTGATCACCATTTTGATAGGGGTTGTGGTAATATTACTGCTTGCGTTGGGAATATTCTTCTTCCTGCGGAAGAAAAAACAAATGGATGAGGAAGCTCTGAAGCGGGGTGAAGAAGAACGAGCAGCTCTAGAGAAAGAGAGAGAGCAAGAATATCTCTCTTACGAGCAGTTATATGGTGTTCCTGCTCCTGAAAAGGAAGAGGAGGGTCTCACGACAAGAGAGCTCAAGGAATACATACATGAGAAAATTGGGGAGCTTGAGGAGTGAAGACAAGGTGTCGGGAACGTTACTCGAACTCGACACCTAAATAATATCAATTAATATATAAAAAATATATAAATAATGACAAGTGTCGGGGACGGGGTTCGATGTAGCAACAATTCCTGAAGCAAGAAATGCTGATAAGACGGAATGGTGTACATCTTGAGAAATTCGATTTCTCAAGGTGAGCAAAATCTTTGATTTTGTGGAACTTGCAAGTTTGCATATCGTCAATTCCACTAGCGCAAACTTCCAAGACCCGGACTGCCGATAAAACAATGAATAGGGTTCGAACCCCTGCGTCACTGACAACAAGAAATGTATGGCCGGACCACTGGCCCGGTCATACTTTGGTGTCGGGGACGGGGTTCGAACCCGCGACCTCCGGATTTCTCCGGATCCTGGGAGCAACATACATTGCCACAAGGGCCCCTATGAGTCCGGCGCTCCACCAGGCTGAGCCACCCCGACAGAAAAAGTGTATCTGGGCTCAGGCCAAACCGCTCTGACGAAGTGGAGACAAGTGCTGTTTTTACTTAAACCTTTTTAAACTGGACGAACAGGACTTCCCTATGTTGAGAGATATCCCACAGTGGTCTCAGAACCTTCTCGGGGGCGCCCTTCTTACCTCCCGCCCCCCTCCCGGTCTGAGATGATCAGGCGCAGGAGGAGCCCTCATGACATCCCTCTGCCTTCCACCTGGTCTCAGATGGTCCGGAGCAGGAGGCGCTCTCCTCACCTCCCCTCTGGGTACTTCCTCATCCCTTTCGTACCTCGGGGGGGCCCTTCTTACCTCTTCTCTGGGCGGTCCTCTCTCCCTCGGAGGGAGCCTCTCCCTATCCATTCTCCCACCCCTCACCTCGGGAGGACCTCTCCTCGGTCTCCCGTAGGGGGACGTTCCGTAGATCGCTTTGAGGTCACCTTCATCGGTCTCCTCCTTCTTCTGCCCCGCAACCTTCGACAGCACGAAATACAGGAGGACCCCGACTATCAGGACCAGCAGAACGATTATCGCGATATCGATAGCGTCCATTCCGCCGTCTTCCTTCTCCTCGTAAACGATGGTCCCGAGGTTCTCGGGTCCGAACAGGACATCGCCCGAAAGGGACCTGACGGTCACCATGACGTCCCCCTCCTCGTCCTTCTCGACAGTGAAAGGCACCGCTATCGAGTCCCCTGCCGACAGGTCCCTGGTCATCTTGTACAGAGACCTCTCCCCGAAGGTCATCTCGATCTCCACGAGGGACACCGGGACAGCTCCGGAGAAGTTCAGGTTGATGAGATGCTTGTTCCTCTCCCCCTGAACGGTTCTCATCGACGCCGCCAGCGAGCTCTCGAAGGATATGACGTTGATGATGAAGGAACCCTGGGCGGCCGTCACTCCGTTGTACAAACCGGTGATCGAGACGGTATGGGCTCCAAGGGACGGGTTCCCGACAACGGAAACCGTGATGTCATTGGACTCACCCGGAGATATCGGAGTGTTCACATTGATGGCCAGTCCATCGACCGATGTCGCTGCCAGATCGACATAATCGTACCTCGATCCCCCCACGAGAGTGACCTGGGCGTTGAAGGTATTGATCCCTTCCCGGTATATCCTTCCGGTCTGGGGGGTGACCGCAAGCTCCGCGTCCCCCTGGACAACGACCTCGACCGTCAGGGAGAACTCTGCCGTATGCCCTCCCCCTGAAACCGTGAAATTGACGTATGAGGTCCTCTCGGACCCGAGCTCGTCCGGTTCGATCTTCACACTTATGAACTCGGGGTCCTGGAACAGGAGGTCGACGTTCCCGTTGAATGTCACGGTCAATCCTGGAGAGGATACTGCCGTCACGACGACCGACCCCGTGTACCTCCCCTCGGGGGCCACCTCGAGGAAAACGGTCTTATCGCCTCCGTCCTCGATCTCGATTATGGTGGAATCCATCTTCAGCCCGATGCCGTCGTCCTGGAACCTGAGCATCTCGATCCAGCCCTGCAAAGAGGCGACCATGACCTCGTTCCCGGGATGGTCATCGGTCACATCCACGACCTCCACTCCGGAGATCTCCAGTCTCGGGTCCTCGACTTCCTTGTGCCATGCCTCGTCGGCAACGATATTCCCCTCGACCTCTATTATCTGGGTGACCTTGTTGTAATACCCTGTGACCATCGCCTCGTCCCCGGCATGCGCGGGATTGAAATCCCCGATGGCAAGGCCTTCCAGTCCCGAGGACTGTCCGGATATGGTGTCGGCCTGGAAGATATCCTCCATCCTGAACTCTCCATCCTCCCAGTAAAGGACCCTGCACCAGCCGGAGAGTTCCGTGATGATTATCTCGTTCCCCTCGTGCTGGGACCACAGCTCCCCGATCCTGACGTTGGATATGAGCTCCGTGCCGAGGGAGTAGATTATCTCCTCCTTCCAGGAGTCTCCCGACCGATAGATCTCGACAAGATGGGATTCCACGCCTCCCAGGGAGTTCCACCCGGCTATACAGGCCCATATCTCCTTTCCTTCGACCAGCGGGTCGGCATCGGCTACCGTGATCGCCTTCACCGCCTCGGTCGTCGGAATGGACTTCTCCTTCCATACTCCAGCGTCCCGGTACAAGTAATGAAGAGCGTAATCCTCCTCATGCTTGAAACTGCCGAAAAGTATCTCCTCTCCCGGAGCCGGATCGATGTCACCGAGTTCGAGATCGAAGGTCCTGAAGGTGCTCCTGTGTATGACCTCAGCCTCCCATCCGGTCCCGTTGTAATGGATCATGTAGATCTCCTTCAGAGGGCTCCCGGCGTCGCCGGCGGTGATTATCTCCTGCCCTTCCTTGTCAGGGTCGACATCCGCCACTATAAGGTCGAATAGGGTCTTGTTGGAACCCTGCGGGCCCTCCACCTGCCAGACGAATATCGGATCGAATCCGCCGTCCCCCCTGGGTTCCAGCACGATCACGTTCCCCTCGAAATCGCAGAATACCACCTCGAGGTCCCCGTCCCTGTCGGGGTCCCCTGCGGACATTCCGCCCGAAAGCGACCTCGAGGACCTGTATATCTCATCACCCACGAACACCCCCCCTATCTCACCTCTCGTACCATGGTCAGCGGTCGAACCCATCACGAACAGAATTGATGGCAGGACCAGAACGAAAGCCGTTGCTAGGATGATATATCTGAGCATCTTAGACATCCTTTAACACCTCTGTATAGGAATAAAAAGGGTAAACGATACTTAATAATTAATCCTGTTCATGGCCGGGAACGACCCCCACATATCATTTATCGGTCCCTGGTCTGGATTATTCGGAGGAAGAAGATAAGCTAATGCATATGGCAGGTCGAGACCTATCACATGTGAAAGAACCGGTACATGGTGTACCGTAAAATTAAAAAGAACACCGTATTCATGGTTAGGTCACTGTAGGAGGGTCAGCATAATCCAGAAAGGCAGCGACAACACCTTCGCCATCGGCATCATAGCCGTTGGTCTTGTGATACTGATCGCAGGATGCGCCGTTGCTGTCTACAGGAGCGGACAGGACGGGGCCGGAAGCGGAGGAGGCAACCAGGCGGACGATATCGCCCGATCGATCGCTTCCGATTTCGGATCCGGAGCGGGGGCCCTCTCGATGACGAAGCTGGGAGCCGGATATCAGGACATCGAAGTCGCGGACGGAACGTCCGTGATGATACGCGTGGAGACCATGGACGGGGACGAGATCACACTGTACCTTCCCGACAAAGCGACCTTCGAGAAGGACCCCAACGGGGACATGTCGACGGTGAAGAATGCCCTCCCGATCTCCACGGACGACGGAAGGGTGGTACCCGGAAAGCTGGAGGTGAGGGTTGTTGGATAGACACGGCATGCCCGCAGAGGACCTGAGCGAACGACGGTCGGAATCCTCCGCTTACAACATCCCGAGGGGACTGGCCATCGGTGTTTTCGCCATCTTGACCGTATCCGGGATCCTGATAGGAGCCCTGCTTCCCGACCTCATAGACGGTACCACGGAAGAAAAGATCAAGAACGATCTGGTGGGGGAATACCTGGATGTCGTGATCGCCAGCACCATCTCCGACGTGGAGATCGCCGGCACATCCTATTCCGATATTCCGGTCCCCACGGCTTTCCAGGTCCTCTTCGCCGATGGGGATCCTTCGGAGGACTATCCCTCGATGGACGAAGTGCTCACAGCCATATTGGATTACCTCCTGGGAGAGGGCTCACATCACACCCTTAAGGTCATACCCGGGACCGGTCTCGATGGTTCGGATTATGTTGTGGGGAACGAGGGCGACGGTCCTGCCGGCGGGTCATCCGTGAAGGAGGTCCCTGTGGGACTGGGAGATGATGAGGGGAGCGTCGTCTTCGAACTGAAGGTATGGGGGGTGAACCCTGCATGAACAGAAGCACGTTTACGATCATCATTATCGTGGCTGCGATGATCGTCCCCGGACTGGGGGCATTGATCACATACAGCCTCATGAACGAGCCGCAGGAAGGCAATGATATCTCCGTCGAGACAAGGGAGCTCACACAGCAGCTATCGACCCTGACGCACGCACAGCTCTCCTCGCTGGAGGAAAGCGCTCTGGACGAGATAGAGGTCGAACTTTCCAGGGACATAAGCCTCTGGGTCTCCTCCTCGAGGATAACGATGGAGGACCACAGGGTCACGGTACTTGAAAGCAGGGTGAAGGCAAGCCAGGTCGACCTGCAGGTAAAGGTCCCGGTTCCCCCGGCCTCCCTTGAAGGGGACCTCGGGAGGTTCATGACCAATTCTCTACTGTACGGCGGCACTGGAACGCTTCCCCTCCTTCCCGGGATAAGGACAGACGTCGAGGTCGATGTTCTCATAGAACCCCTTGATGGATCGGGTTCATTCGAGGAGACCGTATCCTTCACCACGGAGGTCGTGGACCCGGAAAGAGGTCTTCTCAAGCTCATCCAGCTACTCGAGGCCGACATGAACGGACACGGCTCCGGCATGGCCAGGGACATGGAGTACATGCTGACCACCCTGGCGAGGTACAGGTCGAACGGGAAGTTCGGCGACCAGAGCTACCAGTCGGACCTCAACGTTCTCAACGAGGGGGACGTGGAGCTTGCCTTCAACATCGCCCTTGCCCTCAGGATCACAAGATGGACAGGTCAGGTCCCCGGGGACCTCGTCGAGACGATAGACTCGTTCTTCAAGGACCAGCACCCCAACCCGGAGATGAACCCTTCAGGCTTCAGGTTCTGGGGCCAGGCCGAGATCAACAACTTCAATTCCTTCTATCTCGGAAATTTAGGGACGGGTGCCAGGAGGTCCATCGGCGACATCATCGAGGGTGCTGTCGAAACGGGCCATGCCGACAGCGCGGACCTGTTCGGAAGGTACCTCTCCATGGACCGGAAGTACCCTGTGAGCATGAACGCATTGGACATGGGATCCCCCCTGGCGGAAGGGAAGCTCCTGAACCCCCGGGAGATATCGGACCTCATCGATTCCACATCTCTGGCCCATCACCCTTCCTATCCAAACTCCGACGGCATCCTGGTCCTTCCAAGGGACAACTACCTGAAGGAAGAGGAGGCTGAAGCTCCGTCGCTAATCCCAAGACTGGAACCGGCAAAGGACTACCTGGTCGTCGGGCGCGACATCAGACTGAAGGATTTCGACGAGGTCGAGGCCTGGTTCACCAACGCGAACAATTCGCTCACGATCAGCGACCTTATAAGCGACTCCGGCGGCAGGAGATCTTCGACCCGATGCGGCTCGATCCCGCCCCCGCCCAAACCGGCCGACCACGATTTCAGGCTGGAATGGAACTTCGACATAAACGGCCTGTTCGATGTGACCGCCACCTACGAGGGATTCGGGGGGAACGCCCCGTTGGACCGAGACAGCATAGAGAGAAGCATCATGTTCTCCTTCCCAGTAAGGGTCCATACATGGTTCCCCGGCAGACCTGTGAACGACATGGCCTACGACTACGTCAATATCAACGCTGGAAGGCTCTTCTGGAACGATACCGCGACAGGATGGATCATCACAGGCGAGGCCAACGCCACCGAGTTCTACGAGGACCAGGTCCACCCCCGGCTGAAAGAGGGTTTCTCCGCCCTCACGGGTCTCCTCAGGACCCTTGAATGGTACCAGCAGGTTCCCGTCCTTGACGATGCCGCTGTCAGGAGGCTTGCCCACTCCCTCGCCATGTCTACCGAGCAGCAGCTTTCGGATTGGACGGTCAATGGTTATTACAAGGTTGCCGCGGACAAGTTCTGGGAATATTACATCGACGGGCCCGGTGTCAAACCGGAGGACCTGAAGAAGGTTTGGATCGAGGGGCACCATATGAAGTTCCAGTACTCAGAGCTGAAGGATGTTCTCCACATCACCTCTTTGCTTCCCGCGGGCTCCGTAAAACTGTCGATATTCGGGATGAAGATCGGTGCTTACAAGGTCGAGGCCCAGGTCACCACATCCAACGGACTTGTGATCGATATCAGACCGTATACCGACGAGTATTCGATCCGGGGGGATATCGGAGACCATTTCGTCAATGAGGGGACCCTCTATCCGAACATACCTGATCCCAGCATCACATCGCTCCTGATCGAGGGAGGATGGACCATCTCCACCCCACCTATGGAGCTTCAGGCCTGGGACGTTCCCTCCCCCTACGCTCTCCCTGACAACGGTGATGAAGAGGAGAACCTGACCCTCTCCTTCATACTTGCCGGCCCGTCCAGGATCGACCCGCTGGAACTCTATGACGAAGCACAGCAGCTGATCGAGGTCCCGGCCCGTCTGGGAGAATCGCAGGTATCGATCATCCTGGGGAAGCTGGCCCTTCTGTCCATGGATATGGACATCTGGTTCGGCCTCCGGGTCACTTCCATCGGATCGGGGACGGCCCACCCATTCTCCCGTACATTCCTGATGAACCCGGAAAACGGTGCCGCGGAAGAGGGCAAAACCCTTCCCGATACGGTGAGCGACCTCATGTCCTCGGGCAGATTGAACTGCCTGGTTAGGGACCTCGCATGGGGGGTCTCGGCAGACCCGGTCATTGAAGGGTTCGGGAACATGGAGACCATCCTTCTCGAGGAGGTCCCATCATGGACATCGTCCGGCTCGATGATCGGCGCCGGCAATATGCTCTATTCCACTTATACCGAGATCTTCAGGACCGAGGGCGCTCAGGAAACCATCCAGGTCCTGAACGTTGTGGCGGACGAAAACCCGTCGTCGGGTCTTTATCATCCATCCGGATCGGAGTGGAGGCTCTCTTCCTTCGGCGGACTTTCGATACTATGGTGACCTCACCATCTTGACGACCCGATCGACCCTTTCCACGGATACGCCGATGTAGTTCGCCGGGTCCAGAGCGTTCTCGAGTTCCTTGATCTTCAGGAGGCCGCTGACCCTGGGGTCCTCGAACAATGCGACCTTGTAAGGCACACCTGCGTAGTGTTTCATTGCCGCCTGCCTGGTAGCCTCGTGAGCCTCCTGCCTCCCCATCCCCTTGGCAACAAGCTTCATTATGACCGATTCCGCCATTATCACGTCCCCCGCCTTTTTCAGGTTCTCTGCTATCCTGTCCTCGTTCACAATTAGGCCCTTCAAAACCCAGGTCAGCTTGTCGACGACCTCGTCCGCCAGAACCATCATGTGGGGGATTATGAACCTCTCCGCAGAAGAGTTCGAGAGGTCCCTCTCGTTCCACTGGACGCCGTTCTCGTAGGCCGGTGCAAGGAAACCCCTGATGGTCCTTGCCAATCCCGTGATGTTCTCGCATACGATGGGATTCCTCTTGTGGGACATGGTCGAAGATCCCACCTGCTTCTCGGTATCGAAGGGTTCCGAGAGCTCCCCTATCTCGGGTCTCTGAAGGGTCCTGACCTCGGATGCTATCTTCTCGATGGTGACCGAAAGGTTCGCAAGATGGCCGAAGAACTCGTTCATGCGGTCCCTCTGGACTATCTGTGTTGCGGCCTCCTCCACACCCAGGCCCAGGTCCTCCATCACGAGCGCCTCGATCTCGAAGGCCTTCTTTCCCAGGGCGGCCCCGGTACCGACGGCTCCGGACATCTTTCCGACAAGGAGCATCTTCCTGGACCCTTCCAGCCTCTGGCGGTGGCGGTGCACCTCTGCAAGCCATACCGCCATCTTCAGACCCAGGGTTATGGGGATAGCATACTGTCCGTGGGTCCTCCCGACCATCACGGTGGTCTTGTACCTCTCCGCCTGCTCGACCAGGACTTCCTCAAGCGACCGGAGGCCCTCATCGAGGACGTCAGATCCGTCCCGGAGCTGCATGGCAAGGGCCGTATCGACAATATCGTAGGAGGTCGCTCCGAGATGGACATACCTTCCCGCTTTGCCCTCGCAGACCTCCGTCAGGGCATTCACTATGGCCATGATATCGTGGCGGATCTCCCCCTCGATCTCCTCCACCCTTTTCAGGCTCACATATTTGAGGTTCGCTTTCTTAGTGATCTCGTCCGCGGCATTCTGGGGAATGTTCCCAACCTTGGCATGCGCCCTTGCGAGGGCGGCTTCGACCTCCAGGCACCTGGACACCCTCGCCTGATATGACATGAGCTCCTTCATTTCCTTCCTGCCGTATCGATAGTCAAGGGCGCACACGGGCTCCATGGTCTCTCACCTACCCGTGTATCTGTTCATAGGGTAAATAGGTTATCTCGCCGCCCCTTTTCAGGTCAGGAGAAAGGAGCCGAGAAGCATGCCGAGAGCCCGCTCTGAGACCTCATCCTTGAACTCCGTCCGGGTGAGCCCCTGAAGAAGGAAACCTTCCGTAACGGTCCGACCATCCCTGAGATGGACCGATATGAACACCGTTCCAACAGGTTTCTCCTCGGTGCCCCCCGAGGGTCCTGCGATGCCGGTTACGGACAATCCAATATCGGACCCGGTCCTCTCCTGAATGCCTGCCGACATCTCCGAAGCCGTCTCCCGGCTGACGGCCCCGGAGCCTTCCAGGGTCTCCTCCTTCACTCCGAGGAGGTCGACCTTGAGCTCGTTGGAATAGGCCACAACGCCTCCCAGAAAACATCCTGACGACCCTGGATTGCTTGTGATCAGATGGGAGATATAACCCCCTGTGCATGATTCGGCGGTGGATATCGTGATCTTCTTCTCGATGGACAACCTGACGAGCTTTTCCCACCCCTCGTGGTTCATATCTGGTCCCCGTCCGAGATGTCCTTGATCCTCTTGTCCCAGCCGTAGAACTCTATGACCTCGGCTGTGGACCTCGGGACGTACTTCTTCCATTCACCCCCTCCAGCCATGACCTTCCTGACAGCGGTTCCGGAGAAGTGCTTCCTGTCGACCAGCTTGGTCGACCTGACCTTGTAGCCTTCTTCACTGAAGAGTCTGGTAGTCAGCGGATTGTTCGAGAAAACGATCTCGAACTGGGGGACGATGGAAACGACATGGTTCACCCAGATCGAGTATCGATTGACGTCCCTTACGGGAACGGGTATGAGCTTTCCTTCCCAACCGAACTCGTTGGCACAGCGGAGTATCATCTCCATGCGCTCTCCCGCCGTGAAGGGGTCCTTGAAGGTGTAGGAACTCTCGGCGGAGCCCACACCAACAATGAGCTCGTCCACCTCCTTCAAAGCGGTCTCGATGATCGACACGTGTCCCATATGCAGTGGTTGGAATCGTCCAATGAATAGACCCCTCATGATATTTAGTAGAAACATCGAGGTATTTCTCATTTTCCCGGGAAATCATTTAATCGGAAATTAACGATAGTCGTTCGATGAAGTTCATTGCTGCGGCTGCTTTCTGCCTTATCGCCCTGACGGTTCTGTTGGGAGCTGCCTCTGCAGAGACGGAATTGGTCATGGAGGAGGACTCCTCATTTCAGACCGACAGACCGCTTCATGAGATCTTAAATACCAGCGAGGAAGCTGAGATCACCATCGGACCAATGAACGAGAACATCACGATCAGGATCGTGGACGGATTTCTCAATATCACTTCATCCGGAAATTGGTTCGGGATCACACTGATCTTTTATGGCTACATCGACGGTGGAATTGCAACCGACGGCGCCTTGAGGTTGAACGTCACTCCTGTGAACGACGCACCGGAGATACTCGGCATCTCCCTGAGCGGGGATCACGATAACCTCAACAATCCCGTTACCTATTCGGTCTCCTGCATCGACGTTGACGGGGACGACCTGAAGATCACCTGGTTCCTTGACGAAGAAACCGCGGGAGAAGGGGAGACCGTCACAAGGTACATCTTCCCGGACCAGAACAACCTCACCGTGATTATCGATGACGGGAACGGGGGGACCGATTCCATGTCCGCTGCAATTCGCACGATACCCCCGGAAGGATGGGGGGACGAACCCGATAACACTAGGAACCGCATCATTTTCTGGGTCATATTCGGATCAGCCGGTCTGATACTCCTTGCCGCGGCGGCATGGGTCATGATGGCTCCCGCCGGACGCAGGAGCGAAGAGCCCCCTGCGAAGGATACGGGATCATGAATCCCCATTCTCATTAGTCTCTTCCGAACTTCTCTTCTTTCTGATGATCACGAACGCAGCGATACCGCCTCCGACCAGAAGAAGGAGGATGATGCCGATCAATATGAAGATCAACGGGCTGCCTCCCTCTCCGGGGGGAGCCGTCAAGGGATCCGATCCTCTTTCGAACTCCTCCAGATCTGTCGATCCATCACCGTCCGCATCGTTGCCGGCGGAATGCAGAATGGGATCGAGACCGTGATCGATCTCCCACTTATCGGGCATTCCGTCATTATCGGTGTCCCCGCTGGTAAGGGAGGTCCCCCTGCCGTATTCGTCGATGTTCGAGAGACCGTCGTTATCGAGATCCCCCGAGGCATCCGAACCATCCTCCGGGTCCAGACCGAGAGCGATCTCTTCAAGGTCGGGTATCCCGTCCCCATCCTCGTCATGGTCAGTCGCAAGCACGACGAGCTGGAATAGAACGGATACGGGATTACCAGCCATGTCGTGGACCACAAGTTCGATATCGAAAACACCCGGCCCGGTAACCTGACCCGAGTAAACACCTTCGTCTGATGTGAACGGTCCGTTCCTCCACTCGAATGATGATATCCCGATATTGTCGCTCGCTTGGGCGGCAACCTCGATCCTGTCTCCCTCGTAGATCCTGATGTCCTCGATCGGAGCGATGGTCGGCGGGATAGTATCGACAACGGATGTGTTCGAATATATTATGCAGGTGTTTCCTGAAAGGTCGTTCACTGTGATCCGTACGACGAATGGACCGGTCCTGTCCAGGTCGATCCAATGGTCAAGGGTGAAATGGCCGTTCCCGTCGAAGTATATCATCTGGTCCGAAGGGTCATCATCCTCGAAGCCTATCAGAAGGTAAGCCTCCCCGAGACCGATATTGTCCTCGGCCTGGAGGTCAATGATAAGCTGCTCTCCGGTCCCCACCGAAACGGGAGCATTTATCATCGATATGGTCGGAGGATCATTGTCCACAATGAATATCATAGCAAATCTGTGCTCCGCCGAGTTCCCGGACCCATCCGTGGAATTGAGCAGAACATGGACCTCGCCTGTCTGGGATATGGGTATGTCCAATGTATGCTCGAATAATGGACCGCCGCTCAGAACCACTGTCTGCTCGGAAGAACCTGTGAACCGGTATACCAGCCTGACATAAGCAAGGCCGATGTTGTCGGTTGAACTGAAAGATATGGTGAATGGATCCCCGGTAGTGGCCTGGGCAGGCGCACTGGGCTCCGAGATCACCGGGTCGTCATCATCGATTATGTTCACGGTCAGCTCATACCCCGCGTTCCAGTTTCCGGATGTGTCATGGAAGCGAACCACCAGATGCAGCGGGGCCGTTGAGGCGGACGGGATATCCACCTGGAACGTGAACGGGTCGGGTCCCGTCATCGATTCGTTCCTCCTGGAGCCGCCCTCGAACCAGTACTCCAGGAATGCCGCCTGAACACCGATATTGTCGGAAAGCTTGATGTCTATACGGTACGGATCGCCCGTGGTGGCGAACGGGACCGGAGAGAATTCGGTTATGACCGGAAGGTCGTCATCGAAGACCGAGACCATGGACCCTGTGGATGCCCCCCAGTTCCCGAAAGTATCGCTGAAATGGAATTCATACCGAACGGAATCAAGGGAATCCGCCGGAATCCCGAGAAGGATCTCCCAGATATCCTGACCGGCCTTGGCCATTGTGAGGTTCTGCTTCGAGGACTGCCCGAACCGGTACTCGACATGGACCGATGATATCCCGATGTTATCCTCGAGTCGCAGCCTGAAGAACAGGTCCGAACCGGTGCCCGCAAGCCCGCTGGTCATATCCTCGAGGACGGAAGGGAGGTCATTGTCGATAACGCTGACATCGACCCTGTCCGAAGCGAACCAGTTGCCTGCCTCGTCCCCGGAATGGATGATGTAATGAAGAGCGTCGAGACCGTTCACCGGTACCGGTATTTTGTATGTGTAGGGTGATGGGCCAGGAAGGGTCGTGTTCGCAGGTGTGCCAGACCCGAACCAGTACTCGATGGTCGTCACGGTTATTCCGATATTGTCAGAGAGTGCCAGTGTGAAGGTGAAATCGTCTCCCGTGAAGGCCGTTCCGTCGGAGGTATCCGATACCAGAGCAGGCATGTCATTATCTCTGATCGAGATGGCCGCGATCGATGTGGCCCCCCAGTTACCCTGGCCGTCGGACGAATGGAAGATATAGCTCAGGGTATCCGTGCTGTCTGAGGGGATAATGATCTGAAGCTGGTAGACAACGTTGAGGGTCATGGTCATGTTCTGGTGGGTCCCGGTCCCGAACCAGTACTCCACCCTTACCGAACTGACACCGATATTATCGGTCACGCCGGTCCTGAAGGTGAACGGGTCTCCGGTGGTCCCGGTGGTCGATGTGGTATCCGGTCCTATGACCGGTCTGTCATTGTCGACGATGATGACATCCTTTCTGGAGGTGGTGCCCCAATTACCGGCCTGGTCCGAAGTGTGCAGGACATAATGCAAGGTCAATACGGAGTCCGAAGGAATTGTGATGGGCAGGGTGTATGTTCCCGACCCTGACATTGAAGTGTTCGTATGCGACCCGGAACCGAACCAGTACTCCACCGTCACGGAACTGACACCGATATTATCGGTCACGCCGGTCCTGAAGGTGAATGGATCTCCGGTTGTCCCGGTGGCCGGGGTCTGGTCGGAGCCGAAAACGGGAGCATCGTCGTCTTCGACCGTAACTGTCGATCCCGATGTAGAGGCCCAATTGCCGGATTGGTCCCTGGACCTGAAAATATAGTTCAGAAGGGATAATGAGCTGGCGGGGATCGAGATCTGGTATGTATACGGTCCGGAGCCGGTCATGGACACATTGGTGTGGGAACCGCTTCCGAACCAGTACTCCACTCTGACCGCCTGGACCTGGACGTTATCGGTCACCTGGACCGAAAAGATGTATGTATTGCCGGTCCCGACGGTCGAGGGGGAGGAATCGGTACCGAAAGTTGGTTTGTCGTTGTCTATTATTGTCACATCCTTCACGGTCGATGATGCCCAGTTGGCCGCAGCGTCAGAAATGTGGAAAACATAGTGAAGCGTGCTGATGGAGTTCGAGACGACGGTTATCTGTCTGGTATAGGGTCCGGAGCCGGTCATGGAAACATTGGTGTGGGAACCGCTTCCGAACCAGTACTCCACCGTCACGGTCTGGACCCCGATGTTGTCCGAAGCTGACACCGAGAATGTCAATGGATCGCCCGTGGTTCCCTGAGCAGGAGTGGAGTCGGTACCTGGGACCGGCCTGTCGTTATCAACTACCGAGATATCCTTCCGTGAAGCTGCAAACCAGTTCCCGGAGGTATCTCCTCCTCTTATGACATAGTGGAGCGTGGAGGTCGATCCCGAGGGAACCGTGATCTGATAAGAGTAGGGGCCCGATCCCGACATCGATACGTTGGTATGGGAGCCCGTCCCGAACCAGTACTCCACCGCCACCGAACCAACACCAATATTGTCCGAGACCGTGACGGATATCGTGTAGGGATCACCTGTGGTGGCTGTTGACGGGGACTGATCGGTGGCAAGTGCTGGAGGGTCATTATCGCTTATCGCCACTGTACTCTCGGATGTGTGGGCCCAGTTCCCGGAAGTGTCGGAACCGTGGAAAAGATAATGAAGCGTGGAGGTTGATCCCGAGGGAACCGTGATCTGATAAGAGTAGGGGCCCGATCCCGACATCGTTACGTTGGTATGGGAGCCCGTCCCGAACCAGTATTCCACGGTTACGGTCTGGACCGCAACATTGTCCGTAACCGATACCGTGAATGTCAGAGGGTCGCCCGTGGTTCCGGTCGACGGGGTCGAATCGGTCCCGAAGACCGGAGGAACCCCGTCGCTGACGGATACTGCGGAGGTCGTTGTGCTTGCCCAATTTCCAGCCGTATCCCTTGCAGCGAAGATGTAATAAAGGGTCGAGATGGAACCGGACGGGATCGATATATTGCAGGTATAGGGCCCGGACCCCGACATCGAAACGTTCGTGTGCGACCCGCTTCCGAACCAGTACTCCACCCTGACCTCCAGCACCTGGATGTTGTCGCTCACGTTGATGGAGAATGTCAAGGTACCACCGGTGATCACCCTGGAGGGGGTGTTGTCCCCTGACAGGACCGGTAAGTCGTTATCCGAGACAGTTACGTCCTTTTGCAGGGTGGAGGACCAGATCCCGCCGGTATCGCCGGCATGGAAGATGTAATGAAGGGTATCGGTGGAACTGCCGGGTACAGATATCTGGTAGCTGTACGGTCCAGTGCCCGACATGGATGTGTTGACATGGGTGCCTGAACCGAACCAGTACTCGACGGTGACCGCCTGAAGGGCGATGTTATCGCTTACAGATATGGAAAATACGTAAGGGTCACCGGTGGTCGCCGAGGTTGGGGACGTATCCGATCCGAACACGGGAGCATCATTGTCCGAAACGGATACATTCTTGACCGATGTGGCGACCCAGTTCGCCGCCTGGTCCGACGCATGGAAAATATAATGCAGCGTCGAGGTCGATCCTGATGGGATCGTTATCTGATACTGGTAGGGTCCGGACCCTGTCATCGAGATATTGTTATGGGTTCCGGAACCGAACCAGTACTCCACCGTGATACTCTGGACCCCGATATTATCGGATATCTGGATAACGAACGTGAAGGGATCGCCCGTTGTGGCGGTCACTGGTGTCGAATCGGCACCCCAGATAGGGGGATCGTCATCACTTATCGATACAGACCTCTCCGAGGTTGATGCCCAGTTCCCATCGCCGTCGGCGGCTTTGAAGAGATAGTAAAGCGTATCCACCGAATCCGTCGGGATGGAGATGGAACGGGTATAGGGTCCAGAACCCGACATCGTTG
>JBLIRI010000046.1:0-16614 GCA_049472235.1 Thermoplasmatota archaeon
ACGCTGATCGCCGAGCAGAAGGAACACCAGGAGGAGGTATTCACCCTGGCCTTCCATCCGGACGGCACACGCTTGGCGACGGGAGGGCGCGACCAAGCGATTCGTATCTGGAGTCTGCCCGAACTCCAGGAGCTCCTCGTCGCTGATATCGGCCTTGTTCCCGGTCGACACCACGCCGGATACTCCGATTCCCTCCTCGAACACCTTTCCCATGAGAGCGGCTCCTAGCGCCCCGGATTGGGTGATTATCGCGACCTTGCCGCTCATCACGTCCCCGGGACCGAACTGGGCATTGAGTCTTGCTGGAGTGTAGATGATGCCGAATACGTTGGGACCAAGGATGCGGACCCCGTACCTCCTCGCGATCCCGACAAGCTCCAATTCTCCCTCGAGGTCGCCGCTCTCCCGGAAACCTGCCGACACGATGATCGCAAAAGGAATCCCCTTTCTCCCGATCTCCCCCAGGGCTTCCTTGACCATTCCCGATGGAAGGCTTATCATTGCCAGGTCAACATCTGCCTCGATCTCCCCGAGGGACCTAACTGAGGGGATGCCGTCAACCTCGTCTCCTCTTATGTTCACGGGATAAATTTCACCCTTGAACCCACCCGTCCGGATGTTATGGACAAGCTTGTATCCGAGTTTGGCCGGGTTCGAGGATGCCCCTATGATCGCAACGGACCTTGGACTGAAAAAATTACCAAGGTCCGACGAGAGGCAGGCTTTCTCTCCCATGGTACGGTCTAATCAATGAAAGGATAAATAATTAGGTCCGAAAAAAAAGGAGAGGGGCCCCGAAAAGAGCCCCCCGAACAGATAGGATCTCTATTCTTTCCTTTCGACCATGTAGAGGATGTCCTCCCACGGATGCCGATAGAGTCTCTGGTTGAGCTTCTTCTGGTCCAGTGCATGTCCGATGAGACCGATGGACCGGCCGAGGACGAAGAAGCCGTTGAGGTATCCCAGATTCACGATGGTCGTCACCTCTTTGTCGTTGAAGTAACCGACACCTCTCAGCATGTCGACCATGAGGACACCTATGGTCCCGTCGACGTTCAGTATCAGGTTCGACTTCTTCTGGGTGGTGACGGCCTGGACTCCAAGGGCATAGTCCAGAAGATCGGTCTTGGGGAATTTGTTCCTTGCATATTCGATCAGTAGGGTGACCCTGCCATCAGGGTTCTCGAGGGACTTCACCCTGTGTCCGATCCCCGGGATCTTTACGTTCTTAACCTTCATCTCGGATACGAAATCCCTCGGAGAGACGCCCCGGCCCATTGCCTCGCTCATGAACTTGGCACAGTCGTCGATAGCGCCCCCGAACCTTGGTCCGATTGTCAGGAGACCCGAGCAGAGGCAGGATATCAGGTCCTTGCCCGCCCTCGATGCAATGATCGCATTGTGCGCCCCGGAAACGGCAGGACCATGGTCGGCAACGATCATCAGGGCCATTTCCATGAAATCGGTCGCCCACTGCGGGAACCTTCTTCCGAACCATAGAAGCGAGATCACATCTCCGAGCTTTCCTCCGGAATGGATGATCTCCGATATCGGATATCCGCCGTAGTTCACCTCGTCCCCGCGGTCGTCCGCAACTGTAGAAATGAACGATGTGGGTTTCCTTATGGCTCCCTTCTTCAGAGCATCCGCATAGTCCATCGGTATCGTGGGAACGTTCTTGGGTTCCTCGATGGGGGTGATCTTTCCCTCGTCCTTGAGCTTGATGAAGGTCCTTGCGATCTCGTCCCCGAGAGTATCGAAGGAGCTCGGGACTATCACACCGGCTTTCTTCAGTGCCTTGTTCTTTGCGTCCGCGGTCTCCATCTCGGCCCCTGCCTTTGCCCCGGCATGACCGAACTGGACACCGGTTGGGAACATCTTCGAGCATGTCCCCATCACCCAGAAGACTATTGGCTTCGTGAGCAATCCCTTGTTGACGGCCTCCACGACCTTGTATTCCTCGTCGCCTCCAAGCTCTCCCAGGGCCACCATCATCTTGATCTTGGGATTCGCCTCGTATCTCATCAGATGGTCTATGAGGCTCGATCCGGGATACTTGTCGCCTCCGATGGCGACACCTTCGAAGACCCCGTCGGTATTGTGGGATATTATGTTGAACATCTCGTTCAGCAGACCTCCGGACTTGGTCACGAGGCCAACGGACCCTCTCCGATAGAGCTTCTGCTCCTTGATGTTCTCGAGGGTTCCGCCGGTGTTCCCGATCTTGAAGGCGCCTGCTCCTATCCCGCCTACGGTCGCAGGGCCGATTATTATCTTGCCAAGCTTTTTGGAGAGGTGGGCGAGTTCCCTGGATTTCCTTTCCGGGACGCCCTCCGCGATCACCGTGACAACGCGTATCTGCTTGTCAAGAAGCGCCTCCCTGGTGCTCTGGTAAGCGGACCTGAAGGACGCGAAGTTCACCACATTGTCAATGTCGGAATGATTTGATGTTGCTGTCTTGATATCTGGATATATCGGTATGAGGATCTCACCCCTGCCCCAGTGGGCCTTGTGGGTTCCCGAGTTGCCGGGATTTACGATGGCAGCCACCGAAGGTTTTTCCCTGCCGGAGAGATAGTCGAAGTCCAGCATCCTCTGGACAGCCCTTTCCTGCATGTTGTAGACTATTCCCTTTGAATCCCTCGAGAAGAGCAGATATGGTTCCATCAGTTCACCCCCTTTCCTTCATCCTTCAGGGCCATGGGAATGATCGAGGTCATGTGGACCTCGGGCCCGTAGACCTTGATGGGGATGCCGATCTCTGCCCCGACCTCCCTCATCTTGTCGAGACCGGCCTTGTAATTCGGCCCGCCCCTCCTGACATATATCCTCACTCCGACCTCCTTCATCTGGTCGGCATACTCCCTGAGGGCCTGAATGATGCCCGTGAAGGTGTTGGCAACATCTGTGAAGTTCGCGATGCCCCCTCCGATGATCAGGATCTTGTCCTTGCCCGTTTTGTGCTTGGACCTCGTCATCAGGGAGAGGATCGTCTTTGCATAGAGATAGGTAAGCTCGGTTGAAGGGTCTCCCGAATACTCGCCGTAATTGGAAAGCTCCTTGCTGAAGCCCATGTCGACGATGGTATCGGCATAGACGACCGAAGCACCTCCGCCAGCCACCATCGTCCATACCCTTCCCTCGGGATTGAGGATGGTCAGCTTGAGCGAAGCCCCGGTCTTCTCGTCCAGAGATTTGATATATGCTTCTTCAGGGGTCGGGTCCTTGCCGAAGGGCTCCGGGAACTCGCCGAAGTCCCATACACCGACGTTCTGGAATCCCGCAGTATCATCCACCTTGGCGACCATGTCGAGGACCTTGATCTTCTTATCGACTATGGTGAAAGGATTTATCTCGAAGTAGACGAAGTCGTGGTTCACGAAGAACTGATATATTCCCTTCAGGAACGGCGCGACCAGTTTCCTCTCATCATCGCCTATTTCCTTCAGGAGCGGCTCCGGATCGAACTCTTTTTCCTCCAGAGGGGTGATGACTGCCTCCCGGACGGTGTCCCATACGGATTCGATATCAACCCCGCCCTGGGTGGAGAAGTAGATGTGGTCCCCGTCCGCTTCCATCTTGACCGCAATGTAATATTCCTTGTCGTGCGGGATGAACGGCTCCACCAGGAAATGGGTGAGCTTTCCCTTGACCTGCCCTATTTTGGCGCTCTTTCCCATTTTCTGCCGGATGAAGTTTGCGGCCTCCTCGAAGGAAGCATCCAGGAGGACCAATCCCGATTTGCCTCTCTTTCCGAAGAGCTGGTCCGGTTTCACCACAAGTCTCATGTTCTCGAGCCAGGGGTTCTCCTCCGGAAGCTTGTCGATATCGGTGTCGGGGCCCACGATTATGGGCATGATATCGAACTTGACCTTCTCCCCCGTGTACTGGGGCATCATTCTGTAAAAGATCCTTTTTGCATCGTATTCGCGAATTCCCCTTCGGGCCATGTTCAGACCACCGACCGGTGAAATACAATAACCAAATATAAAGGCATAGGTCCAAATACGATATTATGAGCGTTATTCTCCAACTATATGCGTCTAATTACGAAATCGAGCCCATTAAATCAATTGATTGTACAGATTTTGACCCTTAAATGTTTCCTGCGTTCCCCGTACCGGCATTTTTGTGATGACGAAGGGAGGTATTCCCGGGAAGCAAGGACTTTACTGTTACTATCCGCAACGTCTCCGGCCAATGGATAGGTCCGGTGTCTTGGGCCCGTTCAATCCTCGACCTTCTTCATGAAGCCCCATTTGCCGCAGAACCAGTGATGGGTCAGCGGAATGATGGAAACGGTGAAGTTGAAGTAGAGATCAAGCTGGTGATACCAGCCTCCCTCACGATGGAATATGCCCATTCCCTCGTTGAACGTACCGGGGGAGATCCAGTTCGGTATGAGCTCTGGCTGGGCTATGACGAGGTGGAAGAAATAGTAAAGCAGGACTATCACCGGTATAAGGACCAGGACCCTCTTGACCACCCGTTTCCCTGGAGACCGCGTTCCGGCGAAGNTCGTGGAATAGGTTCCGAGAAGTATCGCAGGGGTCAGCGGATATGTCCCCATGTAAAGCACCCTGTGCCATTTCTCACCGCTGGAGAGCGCCTCCTCCCAGGGAGCTATGTGAGGAACGGCGGCATAGCAAAGATATGCGATAGCACCTCCGATCACGACAGCCGCAACGAAAAGGAAGGTCCCATAGACGAGATCGTTGCTCATCCTGAGCTTCTTCTGAAGCTCCGGGAGCCAATCCCTGAAGACAAGTGCATACAGCAGGGACATGATTATGACCCACTGGCTGATGGCAAGGAGATGGTCCAGGTCTGCGCTGCTGAACTTCTCGCCGGAATAACCCTTGCCGATATACCCGTAGAAAAGGAAGGCCCAGACGAACCAGATGAAGAAATACCAGAAAACGGCCTTCAAAAGGTCGTTCTTCATCCAGCCGACAAGCTTCCCCTTGAACATGAAATCATCGAAACCGTAGATGAAGAAACCGAACACGATGAAGCTGAAATGACCGGCCATCACGATGCCCCCGTGCTCAAGCACGGGGTGCGCCACCTCCGGAACCCCGAATATGTAGAGCATTATGGCCTGGTTGACGAAGAATATCACCACGGCCCCGAAGATCGAAACGAACTGCCTGAACAGCCCCCCCATGTCCGGGACCGGCTGCCTCCTGAAGTAATGGCTCTGGCATATCGATATCAGGACATAATATCCGAGCATGGGAGAATAATAGTTCCAGAATGCGTACTGGCCCAGCATCTGCCAGAAGATCAGAAGTACGGCCATCCCGATCCCCAGGCCCAAAGCTGCCCCGTATAACCATGTCCTGTTGCCCCATCTTAGAACATATGACATCGGTGAACACCCCTAATACGATCATACATTGGAAATTCGATGTAAATGGTCGCTGCAGGTCCGGCGGCGTTCACCGGCCCTGTTCGGTGTAGGATGATTCCCATTAAAAACATTTCCACGGCAGGGAGACCGTCCCTGTTCTGCAAAAAGCTAATTTAACCTTTCTCCGTTAACCTGTGCAGTCCGTCCCAACTGGAGTTCCCCCTTCCCCGGGTGACATGGTTGGTCCGTGACAACTTGATAAACATGCAGGGGGAGCGATCTTGTTTCAGGAAAAGGAACAGTTCATGACCACGGAAGAGATCAGAGAACACCAGCTCGTTCGGATGAAAGCGCAGGTCAAGCATGCGTACGAGAACGTTGAATTCTATCGAAGGAAGTTCGACGAGATAGGTTTGAAGCCCGAGGATATCCAGACCATGGATGACATCAGCAGGATACCATTCACGGTAAAGAACGACCTGAGGGACCACTATCCCTACGGGATACTTGCCGTACCCATCGAGAAGGTCCACCGCCTTCACGCGTCCTCGGGGACCACGGGCATCCCGACGGTGGTCTCCTATACGGAAAAGGACCTCGATACCTGGTCCAACCTGATGGCGAGATGTTATTCATGCGCCGGGGTTTCTCCCAAAGATATCGTCCAGAACGCCTATGGATACGGGCTCTTCACCGGCGGGCTCGGATTTCACATGGGCGCCGAAAGGCTCGGGACCCTGGTCATACCCACCGCGACGGGGAACACCAAAAGGCAGATCAGCATGATGAAGGACATGAAGAGCACCGTCCTCTGCTGCACCCCTTCCTACGCGCTCTATCTCATCGAGGCCCTGAAGGAAGAGGGAGTGGACCCGTCGGAGCTCAGCATCAAGATCGGTATGTTCGGTGCGGAGCCCTGGTCCGACGAGACCAGGAAGCACATCGAAAAAAGCCTCAACATCAAGGCGCAGGACCTATACGGAATGTCGGAGCTTTACGGACCCGGCGTGGCCGTGGAATGTCCGGAGCAGAACGGTCTCCATATCTGGGCGGATGAGTTCTATGTCGAAACCATCGACCCCGATACGGGCAAGGTCCTCCCGCCCGGAGAAAAGGGCGAGATAGTGTTCACAATGCTCTCGAGGGAGGCCATGCCTCTTCTCAGGTACAGGACCAAGGACCTTGCGGTCATCAACTGGGAGAAATGCTCCTGCGGACGATCCCATCCCAGGATCATGAGGATCAAGGGAAGGTCGGACGACATGCTGATCGTGGGCGGGGTCAACGTGTTCCCGTCCCAGATCGAGGATATTCTGGTCGGGATACCGGAGCTCGGAGAGCAGTTCCAGATCGTACTCGAGACAGCCAAGCTCGACAACCTCCACGTCCAGGTCGAGGTCGCCCCGGAACACTGGGGAAAGGTCGATCTTAAGGCTCTGGCGCAGAAGGTGAGCGACGCCCTCCAGGCCTCCCTCACCCTGAGGGCGAGGATCGAACTACTTGAGCCGGGAACGATCCCAAGGACCCAGGGCAAGGCAAAGAGGGTCATCGACAACAGGAAGAAGATCTGAAGGACACACCTTCATATCCCGCATGTTTCCATTAATTCGGTAATATCCTAGATAATCATATAAAGGACCGGCAAACATATTTAGCTGGACCAGATTATTCGCTGACTGGACTTCCACCATGGAGGATTTCGTTTGAGCATACTGAGGGGCGCGCCTGTTCTTACACTGTTGATGCTGGTACTTTCTTCGTTCATCTCACTTTCAGCATCTGTCACGGGGATCCAGGCTGATGAAATGAACGGACCGGAATTTGTACCGGACAGTGTAACCTTCAGGCTCGAGTTCGATCCGACGGGGGTCGAGTTCTACGACATCGACGGTTTCGTCGGTATCAGAAAGGATGGCTTCGGCATCTCAGGCGTACCCGGAGAGCCCCTCGTTCCTGTTTCGCTCAGGTCGTTCGTTCTGGATCCCAATGCTGTCGACATCGAGATCGATGTCCTGTCCGAAAGCCACATCGGGCTTCCAGGTATCGGGCCGCTGCTCGGCGTTCCCGAGCAGGTCCCGATCGGGGACCCGCAGGACGTCCCCCTGCGGGGGTCCACCATCCTCCTCGATGGACCCGTGAGGCTCCTCGGGTCCGGATATGTCAGAGGTCATCTCATACAGGAGATCGCCTTCCAGCCAGTGGTCCCGAGGGCGGACGGAGTTCTCGAGGTCTACCAGAGCGTTGAGGGCGAGATAAGGTTCATGAGACCGGCCGGGGCGGAGAGGACGAACTATATCCACCGGCCGTCCTCCGTTTTCGGGAGCTACCTCCAAAAGAGCCTCGAGAACCCCGGTGACCTCGACCGTTTCATGGCAAGACCCTTTACATCTCCGACAAACTCGCCGCTCCAGAATGACGACGTGCAGTACGTCATCATCACCGACACCTCCAAGGTCGGAAGCCACCTCACCAGGATCAGCGACTGGAAACAGCAGAAAGGGGTCCCCGCGAGGATCGTCGAGATGTCCTTCATAACGGCCAATTACAACGGGACCGACAACCAGGAGAAGGTCCGGAACTTCATCATCGATGCTGTTGCCATGTGGGAGACCGAATACGTTCTCCTCGGCGGTGATATCTCCGTTGTGCCATACAGGTCCACATACGTGAAGACCGGGAGCTACACCGAGACAGACTGCGCGGCGGACCTCTACTGTTCGGACCTGGACGGAACGTTCAATGCGGACAGCGACTCCACCTACGGGGAGGTCTCGGACAACGTCGATCTGAGACCCGATGTCATCGTGGGCAGGGCGCCTGCCCAGACATCATCAGAGATGGACACCTTCGTTACGAAGACCCTGAAGTACGAGATCGACCCCCTCACGGGCTACCTCGACAACATGACCCTGGCGGGGGAGTACCTCGATGCCAACACCAACTCCTCGCTCGGGATGGACATCATCAGGACCACACTGCTTCCCTCGAACGTGAACGCTACATCTCTCTACGACAGCGCCCAGGGGGTCTTCGGGAACCTCAACCGGCCCAACTTCATGGGGCAGGTGGACAAGGGTCTGTCATATGCATGGCATTCCGGCCACTCCAACTACAACGTGATGAGCGTTGGAACCTCCAGCAACGGCTACATGTACAACTCGAACATCCAGAGCTACAACGGCGGATACAAGATCGGTGTCATGAACTCACTCGGGTGCATCGCCAACCGCTTCAGCGTCAATGACTGTATAGGCGAGCTTCATGTCATGGAGGCCGACGGGGGGTCGGTGGTATTCATCGGCAACAGCAGGTACGGATGGTATGCCCCCTATTCGCCTGGCTACGGAACGTCCGAGGTCTACATGCGGGAGATGGCGACCCAACTCTTCACCAACGGCAATACCAATATGGGCGCACATTTCGCACTGGCCAAGGACTCCATGGTGGGGTGGTCTGGCTCGGACAACTCCTACAGATGGCTTCAGATGGCGCTGAACATGATGGGCGATCCCGAGATGCACGTGAGGACCGCCGAGCCCTCGAACTTCAATATCACCCTGCCATTCAACATCGGCCGGACCTATCCTGACTTCCATATCACGGTAAGGAACGAGACCGGATCCCCGGTCAAGGACGCACTCGTATGCCTCCAGCAGTCAGGTTATTATGATTACAATGTTACGGGGGCCGGTGGAAGGGCTTACTTCAACTTCTCGACCTGGAACTATGACGTTGTCAACGTGACCGTTACGGGATACAATTTCCTGCCCTTCAGCGGCAATGTATCCATAGATATCAAACCGCCGACCATGCTGATGAACTCGATGGGAAACGCCACGACAGGAGACGAATACGAGTTCAACTGCACCGTATCGGACGAATCCGGGATCCAGACCGTTCTCCTAGACCTCAGAACGGATCCCCAGGACCTCAACGATACGACGACCTACCCCATGGTCGAGATCGGGGACAGCTGGATAACTGACATCACGGCCCCCTACAATTCGACCGACGACCTGGTCTACAGGATAAGGGGGAGGGATAATTCCGGCAACTGGAACGAGACCCTGTGGGATCGGGTATATGTCAACGACAACGATGATCCGTGGTTCCTCGAGGATACCTCTTCCATGATGGGGACGACGGGCGAGATCATCAAATTCAATATCTCCGCGGGCGACAACATCGAGGTGGAGGAACTCCTGCTAAGTGCCAGGTGGGAAGGCTCGGACGAAACGGTCGATGTTGAGATGACGAGATCAGGCGGCCTCTGGACCGGAGCCTGGTCAGTTCCTGCCGACAGGATCGGCACCCTGGAATACACCTCGATCGTGTATGACACCACCGGAAATCTCAACGACTCCCTGCAGGGAAGCATCGAGATAACGGACAATGACGCACCGGTATTCATGGAGGACCATACAGATACCAGCGCGACCACATCCGACGAGTACGGGTTCAGGATACAGGTCGAGGACAACATAGGGATCGAGGGCGTCTTTGTGGAATACTGGAGAGGGAACTATCCGGAACACGACACCATGCCCATGACAGAATCAGAGGGTTCCTGGGAATACTCGATCGAACTTCCATCGGACGATCTCGACCCGGTCTACTACATCTTCCATGCGGTCGATACGTCCGGGAACTGGAACCATACAACGGACCTTCCGGTACAGGTCGCGGACAATGACGCTCCGGTCTTCCTGAAGGACTGGTCGCCTGAGAGCGCCACGACCGGTGAGCAGGCGAACATGGCGGTCTCCGTCCGTGACAATATCCGGGTGGAAACCGTTGTCCTCTTCGTGTCGACGATGGAGGAACCGGTGGAAATGGAGGTCCAGCCGGACGGCTCCAACTGGACAGCAGGGATATTCGCACCGGAGAGCTCCATCGAACCCATAACCTACTGGTTCCAGGCCCGGGACCCCTACGATAACACCAGGATCTCCGGGGAAAGTACCATCACCGTGATCGACAACGATGCCCCGACCTTCGGAGGTGTCGTGGTCCCCGATGAGGTGGATGCGGGGGCCAACCTCACCGTCACTGCCATGATACTTGATAACATCGAGGTGGAGAAAGCTGAGATCGAATGGTGGCTCGGGGGGACCAACGACAAGACGACCCTGGCGATGGTCGAGGGACCCGACGGCTTCTCCGCCACCTTCCAGGTACCGATCGAGGCCTACGGGACGGTCTATTTCCGGATGGAAGCCACGGACATCAACGGGAACATCGGAACGTCGGATAGGCACGATTGCTCCATCATCGAATACGTCCCGACCGATGACACAGGGGACGATGATGATATCGGCCCCGATGATGACGATGACGCAGGGGACGATGACGATACATCATGCGACGACGATGAAGAGAACATACCCTCCGCTGGCAGCGACTGCGACATGGACGGCATGGACGACCTCTGGGAATACAACCACGGTCTGTCCGTGGGCGTTGATGATTCCGGAGGGGACGCGGACGGGGACGGCTTCAGCAACCTGCTCGAATATCAGAAGGGCACGGACCCGGGGGATGACAAGAGCTTTCCGACCTCAGGAAAGGATGGGGGCTCGGGCGATCCCGCTAACCTCCTGATCTTCATCGTGGCCGGCGTCGCCGGTGTCGGCCTGCTCGTTGTCATAGCGGTGGCTGTGATGGTCAAGAGAAGGCGGCCAGACACCGGCGGGGCGGAAATGGTCCTCGAAGAGGATGATGATGACGAAGTGATGTCCTGGGATTGAGCATCATCAAAACCATCCTTTCAGCTCCGGGAAGGTGATCGACCTTCCCCAGAATGTGAACGGTGGGGAGGAAAGGAACCTCTTCTTCTCCAAGGGGTCCCCGGACCTTACATCGGTTCCCTCCGACAGGACCAGGACATCGAATCCCCTCCACCTCAATTCCTGAACGACGGAAAGCACGCAGCAGTCCGCCGTAAGGCCGACGATCACAACGGAGCAAACGTCCTCCCTTTTTCCAACATGCCCGTCCAACCAGTCCCCGAACCGTCCCGGGTCCTGGAACGGCTCACCGGGGGTGGCTGACGGATCACCGATCCCCGGCCTCGTCCATATGGGGGAGTTCATGCATTTGACCCACGGGACGCCCTTCCGCAGATCTTCAGGCAGCAGACTTTCGTATCCCCATTCCCCCGGCCTGCAGCAGTCCCTATCGTCCCCTGGTCTGGGCTGCCTGTAGTCGGAGATGATCTCCGCCACCATCGACCCCGTGCTCTTCAGGTACGGAAACAAATTTTCCAGAAGAAAGTCCACGGACGGTCTTTTCTGGTAGCATCCGCCTCCCTCGGAAGCGAAATCGTTCTGGAGATCCACGCAGATGATGGGGGTATTGCAGGACATGGACGGTGACTTAAGCGTCTGCAATGTTTAAAAAGTAACCGTCCGATACATATCCGGAAATGTTCGGCAAGAAGAGCAGGATAGGAGCGGTGCATCTCATTATCTTGATATCCATCCTATTGGCGGTGCCGGAAAGCTCCCGTGGATCGGACCCTTTTCCGGTAACCTCCGAACCCGAGGACCTGAAGGGTACACCCGGAAACGGGATGGTAACGCTGGATTGGAGCGAGCCGTCCATAGGAGCCTTCTCTGTCACTCACTATTTCCTCTACAAGACCGAGATGGGCCAGCCCACGGTCCGGTACCAGGTGGATGCCCCTTCCACAGACTTCGTGGACAGGGAAGTGGTGAACGGGAAGGACTACCAGTACTACGTCACGGCTGTTAACAGCCTGGGGGAGAGCGATCCCAGCAACGATGTAACGGTAAGGCCGGACGGGGACCTACCCGTAGTGAACATACATACCCCCGGTGAAGGGATCATTTTCTCATCCGGTCTGATATCGGTCACATGGAGCGGACGCGATGTCACCTCGGAGATCTCGAATTACGAGGTCAGAATGGATCAGGATCCATGGATCGACAAGGGCAGGCTCGAGGACCACCAGTTCGCGGACGTCATGAGCGGCGGACATACCATACAGGTGAGAGGCACGGACCCCGCCGGTAATCGAGGTTACGACATGGTGAACATCACCGTCGACCTTGAAAGCCCTAGGGTATGGATCAACGACCCCCTTGAAGGTCAATACCTGACCGAGGACTACGTGAACATAACCTGGGAAGGGGTGGACTTCGAAACGTCTATAATATCCTACGAGGTCAAACTGAACGGGTACGGGACCACCTACAAGAGCGGACCGACCTACTACAACAAGACCGGTATGAGACAGGGCGAGTATACCATCGAGGTCATCGCCGTCGACCTGGGCGGGAACGAGGGAAGCGCCCGTGTTAACATCACCGTCGATCCCAACAGACCCGTGGTTCTGGTCCAGGAACCGCAGGACGGCTCCTATACCAACAGCTCGATGGTCGAGGTCTCATGGCTGGGAAACGATGAAGGGTCCGGGATCGCGGAGTATCTTGTCCGCCTGGATGACGGGAACTGGAGATCGGTCGGGCTCGAGACCCGCACCTCCCTGCTCGGTCTGAGCGAAGGATCCCACACCATCAGCGTGAAGGCGGTCGACCGCGGGATGCTTGAAACCATCGTCAACAGAACGATCTTCATCGACTGGACGGTGCCTGAACTTGAGATCATCGATCCGTACCCCAACGAGCTGTTCGGCCCCTCCAGGGTCCTTGTGGAGTGGGAAGCGGATGACACGGGTTCGGGACTGTCCCATTTCTTGTACAGAATGGATGAGGGCAGGTGGCTTACCACCACCCGGATGCAGATGGAGTACGAATCCGTATCCCACGGAACCCACCGCTTCGATGTTGCGGCGATCGACAGGGCCGAGAATGTCCGGGTCAGGACAGTGGTCTTCAGAATGGACAGACTGCGGCCCGCTGTCGCCGGTTACGGCCCCTTCGGGGCAGGGGTGCAGAGGCCCGAGAAGATATGGATCAACTTCTCCGAGGAGATGGAACCCGGATCGATGAGGGTCTCCGTGGGGAACCTCACCGGCGACCTGTGGCATGCTGGAACGAACTACTCATGGATACCTGACAGCAAGCTCGGGTTCGGCCTCAGTTATCAGGTCTCCGTCTCCGGATACGACCTTGCGGGGAACCCTCTGGAGTTCTTCTCATGGACATTCTCCATAACGGACCAGGTCGTTGTAACCGGAAGGGTATACGATGACGGCGGCAAACCGCTGGCGAATGCAAGGATCGTCCTGGATTCGGGGAGGACCGCCCTGACAGACAACGACGGAAGCTTCAACATCACCGCCCGGATGGGGGCAAGGACCATCCATGTCTCAAAGGACGGCTTCAAGAACAGGGTGGTATCCCTCGAACTCTCGCCGGACCGGACCGGTTATGCAGGGAACATCTATCTCGACCGGGAAGAGACCGACAACAGCTTCAGGGTCCCGGGTTTCATCTACGATCCGTGGACCTATATCGTCCTGTTCCTGGTGCTCGTCATCCTTGCGCTTTTCGGATTCCTTTTAAAGGACCGGGTCAAAGATGCGGTGGACAAGGTCCGGAGAAGGACCGGAAGGGATGAGCGATAGCCAAGGTCCCTTCTATCAGAGAAGATTGTCCACCAGTACCTTGATCCCCAGACCTATCAGGACAAGTCCCGCAAGGAGCTCCGCGACCTTGTCGAACTTCCCCTTCAGGCCGTCACCTATCAGCACGCCCATGAAGGATAGGACGAAGGTCACGACCCCGACTATGGCGATAGAAACCATGACGGGCATGTCAAGAAGAGGAAAGGTTATCCCGACCGCTAGGGCATCGATGGAGGTTGCCACCGACATCATCACCAGAAGCCTGTTGCTGATGACCCTGCATTCCCTGGGTTTCTTCCATCCCTTGATGGAATCCCAGACCATCTTTAGGCCGATGCCGGCCAGCAAGAGAAAGGCAAGCCAGTGTGCAGCTTCGGAGATGAAGGATTCTATCACATATCCGAAGAAGAAACCCGTCCCGAAGAAAAGGGCCTGTGCAGCTCCGAAGAACAGCGAGGCCTTCAGGCAGAAACGCCAGTCGATCCTGGTGTGCGACATACCGCAGGATACGGATACGACGAAAGCATCTATCGCGAGAACGATCGACACCGTGAGTATGAAGAACAGCTCCATATCCGACCCCTTGCCGTTTACGACACTCTCATCATTATTAAACCTATATGTTATGATTATCAGCGGTCAAATCATTAATATCGGGTACCTAATCCCCAAGGGAGGCAATTGAATGAGGATCGCCCACATCTCGGACCTCCATGTCTCCTCCCAGTACTATGTCCCGGAATGGGGGGAGAGGACCGTGGAATGGATAAATGGCAGCGACATCGATCTCGTGGTGATCACCGGAGACCTGACAATGGACGGCCACCCTCACGAGTTCGACCTTGCCATGGAGCTTGTCAACAGGATCGAACCACGGAAAATGGTGGTTCCAGGGAACCACGATGCCAAGAACAAGGGTTACGAGGTATTCGAGGAGATCTTCGGAACGAGGAAGCCCTTCTTCGAGAACGATATGGTGGCGGTGCTCGGCCTGGATTCCTCGGAGCCGGACATTGATGAAGGGCAGGTCGGAAGGCATGACTACAAGCTGATCAGGGAGAGGCTTGGGGTGGACAGGGCGACCATCCTCCTGATGCACCACCATATAGTCCCCGTCCCGGGGACCGGGAGGGAGCGCAACATCCTTACGGATGCGGGGGACGTCCTCAAGATATGCGTCGAGACCGGGGTCGACCTGGTCCTCTCCGGCCACAGGCATCTTCCCTGGGTATGGAGGATCCAGGATACTCATTTCGTAACTGCCGGAACGGCATGTACAAGAAGGCTCATGGGAAGGACCGGGCCCTCCTTCAACCTGATAAGGATCGTCAGGGACGGTCTGGAAATGGACAGGATCGATACGAGGGACCTCTCCTCCGAGCACCTGATGAAGGCGCCTTTCGCCCCGAAACTATGATCTCTCCCTCTCCTTGATGGCCTTTGTGACCTCTCTGACCTCCTGTACCTTCTCTTCGGAGCAGACGAGAAGTCCGTTCTTCGTATCGATTACCACCACGCCTTCCAATCCGATGATACCTACGGGTCTCCCGGTGGTGGAGCGGATGAAGATATTTTTGGAATCCCTGAGAATGAATTCGTCCGAACCTCTGCAATACCCCTCGAGCTCCACGATTGATGACCAGTTGCCAACATCGGACCAGGCGAAGTCCGCCTCTACCATTAAGACCCTTGACGATCGCTCCATCACTGCGTAGTCCACGCTCTTCGCCGGCAGCCTGGAATAAGCCTCAGCAAGAGCTGCGGGATCCCTCGGATCGATCTTCACCAGAACGTCGAATATCTCTTCGGAGCATTTCTGAAGCTCGGAGAGGAAGGTGGAAGCCTTCCATACGAACATCCCCGAATTCCAGAGATGGGCGCCGCCCTCTAGGAAATCCTTCGCGGTCCGAAGGTCAGGCTTCTCCGTGAACCTGGATACGCTGAACAGTCCATTCCCCAGTTCATCCCCAGCCTCGATATAGCCGTAACCGGTATCCGGTCTCGTTGGCCTGATACCGAAGGTATAGAGGCCATCTGTCCTCGGGATGGAGGAAACGCATCTATCGAAGGCCTCCCAGAAGGGTTCCGGGTCCGGGATATGATGGTCCGCCGGAACCACAAGGTCGATCTCATCGGTTCCGCTCAGAAGTGCGCCCAGAGCACATGCCGGAGCTGTGTTCCGTCTTAATGGCTCCCCTATTATGTTCTCCCCGGGCAGGTCCGGGACAAGCTCCTTGGTCCTTTCGACATGGTCCGCAGATGTGATGATCAGGATATCTCCCGGATCGAACCTCTGAAGGAGGCGGTGGCATGTTTCCTCGATCAGGGTCAGGTCCCCGAACAGCTTCAGGAACTGCTTGGGGGTCTCCGGAGTAGACATCGGCCAGAACCTTTCACCGGAACCACCCGCAAGAACGATCGCTTTCATTTACCTGCCTCCGGACATGGAAGGACCTACCACAGGGAACACGGACCCGTGATGAGGTCATCTTCGGGACGAACGGCCTATCGATTACTAATGTTTAATCGTTTTCCAAAACAGCCAGAATAAGCCAAAAGAAATAAAAAATGCGGGGACCGGATGTCCACACATCCAATCCCCCTTCCTACCCCACTCTGGAGAACAACTATCGTACACTTTTATTTAAATTGTTAGGGGTGCCGGTTTTTTCCAACAAACTCTTCTATTTATATATATGCTTTGCATTAG
>JBLIRI010000047.1:0-16437 GCA_049472235.1 Thermoplasmatota archaeon
ATGAAAATGTGATGTTCTCAAGCACGCAGTGCTTCGTCGTATTGGTGATCTTGACGGAGCCCGAGGCCATGGCGATGTTGGATATCACGTACGGATTCGATGCCGAACCGTCCCCTGATGAAACGAAGGGGGATGAAGATAGTTCAAGGTCACCATCGATGATGATATCCGATGTGGAAATGAAAACATCCCCTTGAACAGAAGAAAAGATCAGGACCAGCGATGGCATTACCAGTAGGACCAGTGTGAGGTAGGTGCTGCCTCTCCGCATGAGGATCACTCCGGACAAATATTCCTATCAGGGGTATAAAAGTAAGTTGGGGGGTTTTTTGGATTATTATTTAAATGTTATTGTACAAGGAAAAATGATGGGGAATAATGGTAATTCCAAAGGATCATTACGTGAATTTTTTCTTACACATTTCTCTGAACCCGTTAAGGTTAACATGCGATCAGAGGCCGAATTTTTCCTTCTCCCTCAGCTTCCTGAGGTAGAGCCGGTACTCCTTTATCGAGTTCTCGAGGTCCTGAAGATCGTTCCTGTAATCGTCCATGACGGATTCCACGTACTCCAGGCTCTGGGAGGTGAGCGATCCTTCCTCGATGGTCAGCTTTTCGGTCCTTTCGAGCAGCGAATTCCGCTCGATGCTCAATTTCCGCATTTTCTCATTTCTCCTTAAGGCTTCAAGGTCATCTTCCAGTGCCTTGCGGGTCCTCTCCAGATCGAGAGCCTTCCTCTTCGGCGACATTCTATCGCAGTACCATATGGGCAAGCCAGTATTTCCATTTGTTCGCCCAGACATGTACCAGGATGTGGACCCGGAGATACTTCTGGGGCTCAATTATAAATACACTCCCATCAGATGATTATCGGGGGATATTCAGATGCGTTCATCAAATCCCGTCGCAATTTTCATGATAACCATCCTTGCCATGACAGGCATGTGGGCTTCGGCCCCCGGACCTGCTGACGGTAATGCCGCTGCCGCCGAGGAGCTGCCTTCGTTCAATTTCGATTTCGGATCGATGGGGTCCCCGGTGAAGGAGCTCTTCCAGGGGGTCACTTCCTCCACGACCTACACCTCCAGGAGAGGCTTCGGCCTCCTTGAGGATGCAAGCGAGTTCCAGGTGACCCCGAGGATGCTCGTCGAGGTCAATCCAAATGTCCTTCAGAGGAGCTGGGTCTACGGAGAGTACGGCAACGATCTGACCACCGACGGCCTGAGGTCCGGGGAGAAGGTCTCCTTCAGGGTCGACATGCCCAACGGCACCTACAGGCTTGTCATCTGGCTCGGGGACCTCGAGAAGGGCGTCTATTCGATGAACGTCTCGGTCAACGACCGATGGCTTCTCCAGGGGGCCGACGCTTTCCACACTGTCCACAGGTCGATGTACTTCCCCTTCTCCCCGGACCCCCGCAATCCGGAGCTCACGTACATGAACTACGGAATGGCCGTCCCCTTCTACCTGAAGGTGGAGGTCACGCAGGGACGCATGGTCATCAACGTCACCGGAAATGACGGCAGGTACAGGGACCTGCTTGCCCGGGAGCTTGCAAAGGACCCGGCATATTCCTACAGCGTCTGGATGTCCACCGGTACCAAGAAGTACTCCGCGGGGACCGGTCCGTGGAGGTACATCGGAGGCCCCTTCACCAACGCTTCGGTCCTGGGCATGGAGATCTATCCTTTCCCGGACTTTCCCATAGACCGGATCGAGGAGAGGTTCGATGCTGACGACGATATCACCGACACACAGGTCCTAAATGCGATCACGGGACTGAACTCGGGGAACCTGGAGGGCGCCTTCGAGCACTGGAAGCTGTCCATGGAGCGGGAGCTCGCGGGCAGGAACAAGCTCGCCAGGGGGCAGCTGGGCCTGATACTTGCGGGAGCCCTCCCCCTCGACCGTGAGATCGAGATCCTCAAAAGGGCCGGGGATGATCTCAGGAACATTCCGGAGATCCGCGGGGATATGGCACAGGTCGAGCTCCTGAAGCAGGTTGATATGGCGAACCGCGGTTTGAATTTCGAGTTCGAGAGGATACTTTATGACCAGGAGAATCCCAAGAACCACTTTTTCGAGGCGGGAAAGGCCTTCGTCCTCCTGAACATGATACCTCCTGATTCCCCCCTCCACCCCAAGATGCGCCTCTGGGCGGCAAGATGCCTGATGAACCTCGACCCCCACAGATGGACCTCGGCCTCCGGGACGGCACTGGAGATGATGGAAGGCCTCAGGCACCTGGACCCGGGAAACCCCTACATCAGGATGTATCTGGATACGACCAGGGAGGACCCGCCCACATGGGAGATACCAACACCCGTGATCTCCACCACCGGCGTCTATGACAACTGGACGCTCCATCACTACAACGAGGGTTTCGGCGAAGCGCCCCCCTGGGCCTTGCTGATGCACGAGGAGCTTGGATGGTTGTATGACGTCACCGACTGGTGGGTCGACAACAGAATGCAGGAGAACGGGTATCTTGGAGGGGGCTGGACCGATGATGTCGAGATGATAGGGCTGTTCGGCTTCGACGCCCTGATCTCGGAGGGCGCCGACGACAAGTCCCTTGAAGGCGCCGGCCGCTTCGTCACAGGAATGCTCGAGAGCGGGCAGGTGAACATGACGCTCGGATATTCGGAGGCGTTCGCCGATGTCGAGCACACTGCGGAACTGACAGGGGACTCGCTTCCGATGATGGTGGCGGTCGATTTCGGCAATCCCAAATGGATCGAGTTCTCGACGAAGACCGCGGTCCTCATGAGGGACCTCTGGATGGGGGAGAACGAGAAGGGATGGTACCAGTTCAGGTCCAACTACCTGTCAGCCACCAGG
Organism: Thermoplasmatota archaeon; assembly: GCA_049472235.1. Classification (GTDB taxonomy): domain Archaea; phylum Thermoplasmatota; class Penumbrarchaeia; order Penumbrarchaeales; family Penumbrarchaeaceae; genus JAFGLL01. The sequence goes on from JBLIRI010000047.1 coordinate 2,842, forward strand.
GTCGGGACCGGAGGGCAGGCGGAAGATTCCTGGATCAACTTCAGGGCCGTCCTTCCCGCTCTTTGGGCCTGGTGGTACTCAAACGACCCCGAGGTCCAGAAGCTGATCGTGGACTGGGCCGATTCCTGGGTCCGGGCGGCACTCTCGACCGAGAAAGGCAAGCCCGAGGGAGTAATACCTGCCGGTATCGGATGGCCCGACGGGGAGATAGGAGGCCATGCCTCACCCAACTGGTATACGGCCGCACATCCGGCAGGCTCTGTGAACTACGACTGGGCTCCGCAGAGCTACAAGTCCTATATCGTAACGCTTCTCGAGACCGCCTTCGATGCCACGAGGAACCTGACGTTCCTCGAGCCCCTCAGGCTCGAAGCGCAGATCGCCCAGGACTATCTGGACAACCCGGCGCCGAGGCCGGATGCGGGGAGCAGGGAGTGGGCCGGAAGCATACTGGGAAGCGGTGCGGTGTCGACCTACCAGAGCATCCTGGACAGGTACGGTCTCCCGGGAGGGGGGCCGAGCTCCACCCTGTGGAGGCCGCACACTGTGGTGGACAGCTGCGAGATCGGATATCAGTACATCAGGAAATGCTACCCTCTGATGACGACCGAGGCCTCGGCCACGGACAGGGCGCTGTTCATCGGGGTCGCCAATCCCTTTCTGATCTTCACGGGGGGGAGCATAGGGGGAGCCCTGCTTGCCCCCCAGTTCACGTACTCGGGACTGGAGAGGGACTTTGCGGCCATGGTCCGCGACGCGAACTCGAGGACCGCGAACATCTCGCTCTACGGCTTCTACGAGGGGGGCAGGGATGCCGCGGTCGTCCCGTGGGCGCTGGAGATCGGCGGAATTTACAGGCTGGTCGGAGGACCGGATGAGAACAGCGACGGCATCCGGGAGAGGAGCGACCAGTTCGTCAACTTCACCTTCCTCACCAGGGGGCAGAAGGTCCCCTTCGAGCTGCCCGGAGGAAAAGAATACATCGTGACCATCGAGCAGCTTCAGGCTGGCTCGGGTCTCAGACCGCTGATGCCCGACCCTGCGTTCGATGAAGAGGATGAGGTCATTGTTGACAAGGAGAATGGGACCGTCACCGTGAAGGTCCACAATATAGGGTCCGAGGCCGCGGAGGACTTCGATATCCTTCTCTACGAGGACCTGGACGGGGGGCTGAGGCACATCGGTGGGGCTCTGGGGGTCAGTATCGATGCCCCGTCGGGATTGATGCCTTCCATCATTGATGTGGACCTCACCGTCTGGAAGGAGCCCTGGATCGGAGAGGTTGTGATAAGGATAGACCCCGAGGACGAACTGCAGGAGATCACAGCCTCGAATAACGAGCTTTGGGGTTACTGGGACCTCGAGGGGATCAAGGTCACGGAGCCGGACGAGCCCATTCAGATGAACGGGACCATCCCGATCGTCCGGGCATACGAGGATGAACCTGCGGAAAATGTTCTGGACCTCAAAGAGTACATCTGGGACCCGGACGGACATGGCCTGGAATATTCTGTGGCAGGTCCGAGAAGCTACGAATGGCAAGCTGCGGTCGAAAATGGAATGGTCTCCTTCGATCTTAACGGGGACATCGGGGAGAACTGGTCCGGGGAATTGAACTTCTCTGGACATTGCCGGGGGCCGGGAAAGGACGGGGTATGGGAAACGGAGGACGATACGGAGGTCTTCGAATTCGATATGGTTCTCCAGGTACTCCCCGTCAACGACGATCCGGTGTTGGAGGCCATAGTCGTCAACGGCACCAGGCACACTCCCGGCGAGAACGGTTTCACCTTCCACCTCGAGTATGGAGAGCCCTTCATCGGCGAGATCGAATGGTCGGACGTTGACGGTGATGATGTCCTCCTCGGACTTGAGGAGCCGGGCAACGGGCTCACTCTGATCAACGGGACCCTGATGTTGACGGCATACGATGATGTCAGCCTCATAGCCACGAATCTGACCATCATGGATGACAACGACTCCGCCGTTCAGCGGTTTCAACTGACCATTAACATCTCCGTCCAGTCGGAGACCTCGCTCACCGGGATATCCCTCGATGGCAAGAATGTCCTCATTTACCGCGAGGGGGACCATATCAACATGACCATCTTCGAGAGAGAGGAATGGACCATATACTTCATATTTGAGAACGCCACCCAGTCCTCGATCATCGAGCTTGACGATCCGCACGACATCATCTCCATATCGGGGACGACGGCGATCGTCGTTGGGATCGATGTTGCCGAGGAGATCGACCTTTTCACAGCAGTGCTGGGATGGAAAGGGAACACGGGATGGGGCACTTACAGGACGCTTAACTTCCATTTGACGGTCCTGAACGTCAACAGGGCCCCTGACGGGCTCGCCATCGACGCAGAGGGGCCTTTTTATGTCAATGAAAGCATAGTTTTCAACGTGACCGAAGCCGTCGACCCCGACGGAGACGCTCTGACCTATACCTATGACTGGGGTGACGGGAGCGTAACGGGCGAATGGATGCACGGTGAGGAGTTTTCACATGTCTTCCTTGAAGCCTGATCGTTCAATGTCAGGATCACGGTGGAGGACAGATGGGGATCGAAAGAGACCAGGAGCATCGCTGTTGATGTCGTGGAAAGACAAGGACCCGGGCCCGATGATGACGACGATGACGATGCTGATGACGACGTGAAGGAGGGGGGGAGCGACCTCTACATCATCATAGCCATAACCGCGCTCCTCCTCGTGGGCATCCTGGTCGGCGCGATACTGGTCCTCGTGAAAGGACGCCGGGAAGAGGAAGAATACGACGAGGAGTTCGAGGGCGACCCCCTCATGGAGGCCCTGTCGCGGGAAGAAGAGTAGTGAAGATCACTCCAGCCTCGACAGGATGTTCAGGCCCGATGAGCCGAACCTCGACAGGTCGAGTTTTCGGTAGGTCCCGTTGGCCACTGTGAAATCCTTCCCGGTATCGGGGTCGTACAGGCGCCCTATGACAGTTATGTCCTTTCCGTCCCCCTCGTGCACGGTGGTCTCTATATGCGCCTCGGTCCCGAGGGGGAGCATCTTGAAGAACTGGAGGTGGAGGGACATCGTGACCACCGGGATCATCCTGAAGAAGCAGGCGACCCCCATGGCCTCGTCGAGAACCGCCGCCATCGCCCCCCCGTGGGCATGTCCGGGGGGCCCCATGGAGCGGGGTCCGAAATGGACCTTCGCATGAAGGGACCCGCTGTCTGTCAGGTAGTACCTGACGGACATCCCCTCGTCCCCCCCTGCATGGGAAAGGAAGGTCCGATGATAGTCAACGAAATCGTTGAGGTCGATCTCAGTCATCTCCGGCATTTTCGGACACCTTGATGGTCTATGGACAGGATGTAGAAATAATGAATCGTTCATCGACCATCGAACATTCCACAGGAAATATACCCACTGGCCACTGATAGGTTTTTATACTGATGGGCGCAATAGACCGTACGGGATGCACGATGCAGGGAGCCAGCATTAGGAACCCTTCAGCCGAAGGCAGAAAGATGAGGAGAATGGGAAAGGATGACCTCCGGTCAAAGTTGAAGGCGGTCATATCCGAGATACCGGTCAGCAAGGTCGATGACAGGGCCAAGGTCCACCTGGACCTCCAGAGGATAACTTCCCTGGAAGCCAGCAGGATCGATACGACGACATCTCACAAGAAGAAACCGACACTGGAAGAGATCATAGCCGAAATGGAGGCCGAGATCGAAAGGATGGGATGGTAAGGAAATCAGACGTAGTAATAGTCCGCCTTGTCATCTTCCACTGTCTTCTTCCTTTTCTTCCACCATCTCTTATGACCCTCCGGGTCCGGGCGGGAGAAGTAGGAAACCACCCTATCGACCATGACCTGTTCCTCCGGAGTTTCCTGGGCGTTCGTTTCCTCCTCGGAGAACCGGATCACATAGGGTTTGTCCATGGAAAATATACTTATTTCAACCATTTATAACAATTGTGGTACGTTCTTCTGACAACACCTGCACATGTGCATTCCGGCTATCTTCGATTTCGGTTTTCGGGGGGCATATGACCCCTTGCCAAGGCACACAGAATCCCCGGCGGTCAATGGTCCAAAGTGGAGATAATCCATAAATATCCGGACCGACCCAGCCGTGAAAAGGGTACGGTGACAAACCGTTTCTACCACAAAAACAATGATGTGCACACACCAGGGAGAGAAGTTCATGCCAGGCGGGGACGGACCCAAGAGAGAATTCCTTTTCATCCTGTCAGCGGCCGCTGTCTCCTTACTCCTGCTCCTTTCGCCTGGGCCCGTATCCACTGCAGAGGGGGGCCGGGCCGATGGGAATGACCTGGATGTGGGTCCGGGATTCACCTATTCGACCATCCGGTCTGCCCTTTCAGCGGCCTCCCCGGGCGACAGGATAGTGGTCCACCCCGGAGTTTACAATGAGAACCTGGTTCTGGACAGGACCGTCGAGATCCACGGAACGGACATGAACACCACCATCATAGATGGCGGGGGATCGACCGCCATGGTCATTGATGCGGAGGGATGCGTTGTATCCGGATTGAACATCACGGGGGGACTTCCCGACGGATGGTCGGGTGAGGAGGCCTCTGCCGCGGGGATCGCGATCAGGTCCGACCGCAATGAGGTCTTCGGCTGCTACTTCCATGACAATTATTTCGGGATATACATGAAGGATTCCTCCTACAACTGGGTGCATGATTCCATATCGGCCGGGAACGAGCGCCATGGGATCTTCCTGTCGGGATCCAGCCGGAACTCGTTCGACAATCTCATCTGCAACGACAACGGATACAACGGTTTCGGGTTCCTCCTCTCTTCGGATAACGAGTTCTTCTACTGCAGGGCCGAGGGGAACGGGGTCAACGGGTGGGAGGTCCGGGATTCCGGCAGGGAATACGTACGTTTCTCAACGGCCTCGGAGAACGGACACACGGGTTTCCGGATCGACGGGGGCCACGATAAGAACAGCCTGGTGAACTGCTACGCCGCGGGCAACTCCCGGGACGGGGTGTGGATCTCAAGCGACACCCCCCAGAAGGTCGAGAACTGCACCATTGGCGGGAACTCCCTGGCAGGCATCAGGCTCGGATATGGCGATTCTCCCTCAACGGCAGTGATCACCGGGAACCTCATCATGAACAACTCCAAAAGAGCCATCGAGATAGATGAGGGATGCGGCCCGAGCCTGATCTTCGGGAACGACCTGGTCAATAACGGGAAGTGGGGATCGAGCCAGGCAACGGACAACGGGACCGGGAGCGGGTGGAACAACGGACCTGTCGGGAACCACTGGAGCGATTGGACAACACCCGATTCGGACCGTGACGGGATAGTGGATGTCCCTTATCAGCCCTCGGGGAGCGCTTCCGGAAATGATAGATATCCGAGAGCAAGCAGGATGACCCCCCATTATTTCGGACAGGGGATCCAGCCGGGACCGGCCGCCCTATACGGCCCTCATATCACTCAGACGGTCCTCATCGACGCTGTCGCTGGTGAACCATACGCTCAGCGGATCGGCCATACGGACAGGGACACGCCCGAGGACCTGCTGAACTGGACCCTGGTCACGGATTCCGCATGGCTCGAAATGAACGGGGACCTGCTCTCCGGCACGCCTGATGAAAGTGACGTTGGGACAGCATACCTCACGATCACGGTCTCGGACGGTTTGTATTTGGACAGGCAGAGCTTCACCCTGCTGGTGAGAGTGACACCGGGCGGGCCTGTCGAGAGACCCGGTTACGGGGTCATAGACATAGGGGGTTGGGAGAACCTCACCGCCGGCAGGGTCAGCCTCGAGGCGATGGACCTGACGGACGGGGGTGAGGAATTCCAGGAGTACAGATGGACCGTTGACGGCAGCTACCGGGGGAGCGGGCCATCCATCACATTGGACCTTGAAGAAGGGACATATGATATCGAGCTGAGGGCGGCGGCCCTGTCGGGAGAATGGTATGTCATATCCAGACCGATCGATGTCGGACCAGCCCCCCAAAGGTCCGACGGCCCCGGCATGGTGTATTACGGCATCCTGGCCGCCTCTGCCGTAATTGGCATACTGATCGCTGCGGCGGTCTGGGGGTTCTACATGAGAGGCAAAGGGAAGAGACCCCGAACGGGACCGGGTCGCAAGAGGGCGGCACCTCCGAAGGATAGAGGGGTGGCTGCCGCCGTTAGAGCGACCGATGCCGGTCCGGAGTTCAGGAGGGAGATGCCGGTATCCGTGATAAGAGGTTACCTGCCGGAAGAGAGGAGAACGTATGATCTACTCGGAAAGGAGGAGACAGAAAAACGGGGCCCAGTTCCTGCGGGGCCCCAACTCTCCATCGAGGAGGAATACCGTGAGATAGAGAGGGAGGCCCTTTCCTGGAAGAAGACCAGCCGGTTCACGATGGACAGAGGTAAGATGCACCTGAAGCTCAGGAGGAAGTTCGAGGAAGGCGAGATGGACCGCCGGAGCTTCGAGGAGCTTAGCGACCTCATAGATTCCAACATGGAAGGAGGGGGGACGTGAGCGAGGACCTCCGGGTCTAACGAGGGGTAGCAGATGAAGAGAGAGAGGGGGACCAGAAGCGATACGAGGGAAAAGCTTCACCTCTTCATATCGGAGAACCCAGGGGTGACCTTCAGCAGACTGCTGAAGGTATTCAGGCTGAACAGGGGAACGCTGAGATATCACCTCGATTACCTCGAGGGAGAGGAAAAGGTCAGCAGGATGCGGAAGGGGAACATGAACTGCTATTTTTCGGATGGGGGCGAACCTTTCGAGACAGGGCGGGAAAGGGAAGGGCTGGGATCGAAGCACAGGCGCCTCCTGGCGGTCATCAAGGACAATCCGGGGATATCCAGAAAGGAGCTCATCCGGCTTACGGGATTCACCCGCGATGAGGTGAACTACGGACTGAAGAAGCTGAGACAGCGACGGGCTATTTGGAAGACGGAGGACGGCGGGGACCCCTGCTACGAACACATCTCAAGGGACAAGCTCGCCGCGGAGATGATGATGATAATACTGGAAAAATACCTGGACGAGGAGATCGACAGGGAGACCTTCCTCCTGCTCCGGCAGAAGCTGGACAGGGAGATGGGGGATTGACGGCCATTTTCCAATGCAGGCGGGGCCGACCGCCCCATCGAAGAGAGAAGGGCGGCCGGGACCTTAGGAGCCATGGTCCATGTGATTTATTACACCGATAGGCCTTCTGGTCGCCATGGTCTCCAATGCGAGCCTGAGGTACCCGGGAGAATGGTTCGACCTCATGATTGCGATAACGCTCGGTGTGATCATATTCCTGGTCCTTGGGACCCTCACGTGGGGGGTCTGCTGCTTCTGGGGTATCGTCGGGGTCATCGTTGTCCTGTTCATGGTGGCAGTGGCCAACAGCCATCTGCGGGAGGTATGCACCCGTGTCGGGGAGGAGGGGACGCCCGGGCTCGCCTCGCTATGCAATGAGGTATCGGAAAGGCTCGGAATGAAAATGCCGGAGGTCTATCTGGACGGAGCACCGGAGGTGAACGCTTACACCAGGGGCATCGTCACTCCCGTGGTCGTTCTCCAGGGGGGGCTCATGAGCGTGATGGACAGGAAAGAGCTGCGTTTCGTGATCGGTCATGAGTTCGGTCACGTGAAGCTCTACCATTTCGCCATAAGGACCATGTTCGATTCCAGCATCTTCAGGGTCCCTCTCCTTGCCTATATCCCGCTGATGATCTACAGGCTGATATTCCTCAACGGACGGATGTCGAGGTCGATGGAGCATTCCGCCGACAGGGCGGGCCTCCACGGCTGCAGGAGCATCAACTCCGCGGTATCCTGCATGATCAAGCTCAAGACGGGGAGGAAGAATATTGACAAAGGGTCGATGTCGAGGGCGGTTGCCGGCAAACTCGATCTCGATGACGACGAGGGATTCCTTTCCGAGCTGCTTTCGACGCACCCCGATTTCGAGGACAGGATCAAGGAGCTCGTTTCATACTCCCGGGAAACCGGCATCGGATGGGGGGAATAGGGGAAACCAAGGTGATATCGAACAAGACAGGGAATGTTTTTATCCCCCCCGACCCCATGTAGAACGGGTATCCGAATGAGGCACAGGTCCAACCTTTCCCTGGCGATCGTCATGATGCTCGCGCTGTCAGGGGCCGTGATCCTCGCGGGAGACGAGGCAGCCAAACCGGAGAACAGGGTAATTGATAGGGACACGACCTTCTCCATAGCCGTCTTCCCTGATACCCAGATATACCCGATGTACTACCCCGGCACGTTCATCAACATGACGCAGTGGGTGGCGGAGCACAGGGACGAATACAACATCAAGTTCGTTCTTCACGAAGGGGACATCACCAACAACAACAACCACCCGCAGTGGCGCAACGCCTCAAAGGCAATGTATGTCCTCAACGGGAGCGTACCCTACACACTGAATCCCGGAAACCACGACCTGGGCCCCAACGGATACACCGCCAACCGGGACACATACCTCAACGACTACTTCCCATCCGAACCCATCGAGAACTGGACCTCGTGGGGGGGCGCCTTCGAGAAAGGGCACCAGGAGAACACATACCATTTCTTCAGCGCCGGCGGGAGGGACTGGATGGTCGTTGCCCTGGAGTTCGCTCCGAGGGATGCCGTCCTCGACTGGGCCAACGACATAGTGGAGGCGAATCCGGACAGATTTGTCCTGGTGGTCACTCACAACTACATGGTGGCCGACCAGAGGATGACCACGCTCGGGGGCAACTACGGAGTGGCCAACAGTCCGGACGGGGCCAACAACGGCGAGGAGATCTGGCAGAAGTTCGTAAGGAACCACCGGAACATCATGTGCGTCTTCTCGGGACATATCCTGTACGAGTGGGGGTGGCTTGTCAGTAAAGGTATCAACGGCAACCCTGTCTACCAGATGATGGCGAACTTCCAGATGAACTCAAGGGGGGGAGAGGGCTTCTTCCGGCTGCTGACGTTCGATATGGATGCGGAAACGGTCTATGTGGAAACATACTCATCACTTCTTGATGAACTGAGGACCGAGGGGGAGCACCAATTCTCCTTCGATTTCAATACCTTCGACCATGTGAACGACCCCCCGGTCATCCTGAACTTCATGATGGAATACGAGATGCATGAGGACCAGGATGCTGGCTACATCGATCTTGACGGGAACGAGAGGCCGTCAAGCGGGATCTTCTACGATCCCAACATCGAACAGGGGGACCGCCTCGAATACTACGTCTTCGACGGACTGGAGTATAAAAAAGTGAGCAAGGGCTCCCCCCTCGAGTACAGGGAGGCCTTGATATCGCTGATGGACAACGGGACCTTCGCGGTCTCGTTCGCGAAGAACTGGCACGGGAGCCGGCAGCTGCTCATCGAGTCAAGGGATACAAGGGGAGGGGCCATAGGGACCATGGTGGAGGTCAAGGTATCATCCGTCAACGACCCCCCGGTGCTACTTGAGCCTGGTGAGTGGACCTATGAGGAGCCTGTTCCCGAGGTAAAAGGGGACATAATGACCTGCAAAGAGGATGCACTCCTGGGTTTCAAGGTCAATGCCTACGACGTCATCGAACCGGATGACGTTCTAAGATACTCCATGTCAACCCCGGGTTCGGGAGAATACTCACTGCATTCGGAAACGGGCGCGTTCTCGTTCAGACCCGGGAACGATGATGTGGGAGACCACCTCATCACATTCACCGTGAGCGACGGGACCGATACCGCCAGCAGGGATGTTCTCATCAGGGTCGTCAACACCAATGACGCTCCCGTGATCAGCACCTCGATGCTCCCGACCGCATACGAGGACGCGGACTGGTGGTTCATCATCAGGGCCAAGGATGCTGATCCGACGGAGGACAGGCTGACATGGTCTCTAATGACGGACGCCAGGTTCCTGGAGATCGACAGCAGGACCGGAAATCTATCCGGAACTCCCCTTCAGGAGCATGCAGGCTCTCATCACATGGTGGTGAAGGTCGAGGACGGGAACGGCGGGGAGGACAGCGTCGGCCTGGTCCTTGAAGTGTTCAATACGAACGATCCACCGCACATCGCCTGGTCGCCCTCCACATTTTTCATGGACGAGGATACAACCGCATACTTCGACATTTCCGGCTGGTTCGCCGATATCGATGGCGACGAGCTTTCCTTCAGCGTCATGGCCCCCCCGGAGGTCCGGGCAGAGGCCAATGATAACAAGACCATCCTCATCGAGCCGACAAAGGACTGGGCGGGTCAGTGCACGATCCTGGTCAATGCATCGGACGGGGAGGAGAGGATATCGGATACCCTCAAGATCGTCGTCGACAACATCAATGACCCTCCCACGGATCCAGGATATCGTATCGAAAGCGAGGATCTGACCGGGAATGGAAAGATGTTCAGATTGATCGGCTGGGCATCGGACCCCGATATCGATGATCGACTGACGGTTGACTGGTTCTCGAACATCACCGGGAAACTGGGCAGCGGGGCCGAGGTCGAATTCCTCCTTCAGCCAGGCCATCATCTCATCACCATGAAGGTCACCGACAGGGCAGGCGACTGGGCCCAGCTCAACTTCGAACTGCTGGTCCCGCCCCTCAACGGGACCTCCGACCAGTATGATGATGACGGCGACGCGTCCGACAAGGAAGGGAGCAGCGGCACGACCCTTGTCATCGTAATTGTCGTTTCTATCGTCCTAATTTTGATCGCCGCTCTGGCCGCGGCCCTCGTCCTGATGAGGCGAAAAGGATCGGAAGAAGACCCCCGACAGGAAGAAACAAATCCCCCTGGAGACAATCACCCCGGGATCTGATATGGGTCAGGGGAGATTGACGGCCGGCCTGGTGATGGCATCTGTCGGATCGGCAATTTTCGTACTTTCCGTCATCCTTGGGCTCCTCCTCTCCGTCAGCACCGACACCGGTGTCGTGATGGACGAGGGGGACCTCTCCGAGATGGACAGCAACGAATATGCAGGACAGATATACCACGACACACTGAGCTCCGTATCCAGGGCCAGGGTGCTCTCCCGCACGGAAATCGAGTTCAACTTCACCCTCATTATCCGCGACCCGGACGGGTGGGTGGTGAAGAACCACACTGATTCCACGCCCTTCAACCGGAACCTGGAACTGTCCAGCACACTGATCGGATATTACGAGGTCCGCCTGAGGATACTGACCCCGGGGGTCGAGAAGGATGACATCAGGTTCGAGATCCTGGGCACGAGCTCCAACCCGCTCCTGGCCTCGACCTGCTCCCTGTTCATGATGATCGGGATGGGGGGCGGGTTGCTGATGCTGTTCGGGGTGGTCCTCGTCATCTCCCATTTCTTCGGGATGTACGAGGACGAGGACAGATTGAAGGTCCAGCCCGCATCGACCCCCGTTGATGTCCCTGGACCTCCGCCGGGAACGGTCCAGAGTGTCCCGGAGGGGGTCACCTTACCGCCCCTTCATGGAATGTCCAGATACCAGCATGCAAGGGAGCTGGAAGCCGGCGGGAGGTATGCTGAGGCATATCACATTTACAGGGACCTGGACCTCCCCGTGGACGCGGCGCGCTGCCAGTCCCTTTACGATGCCAGCAGGTGAGGATCACTCCTCGCCCCAGTCCTCCTCGGCCCCCTTTCTTCTGACGGCAAGGACGATGGCAGCTATCACGATGCCGACGATCACAAGGAGTATCACGAAGGTTATCAAACATATCAGCGTCCACGGGGTCTCGTCCTCGTCAACAGTGGTCGGCCCCCTCGGGTCCTTCGCGGTCCCCGAGAACTCCGGTGCGAGGTCGGGGCCGCCCTCCCTGTCGGAGAAGTGATAGCTGTACGTTTCCCCTCTGGAGAAGTTCTCCGACAGCACGTTCAGCGCGTAGGTTCCAGCGGGGCTCTCCTGCAGTTCGAACGAGCCCACACCCTCGATGACGATGTAGACCGATATGTTCGCGGTCCCTTTGGCCCTGACCTTCCAGTCGCCCGCGACCAGCACTGTCACCGACGCTTCGGTCAGCTTCCATACGGGTGTGACGACTGGAGCCTTGGGCGTGGTGAATGTGCCTGCAAGTCCGGGAATCCTATCGAAGCCGTTCAGTCTGTCGGTGAAGAAATATCCGTATGTGGTCTCGTGCTCGAAATTGGTCTCGTCAAGGTCCAGGGAATAGTTGCCGGGAGTATCCTCCGCGAGCTTGAAATAGTCCAGACCGGTGATCCCCAGATAGATGGGCTGGTTCGCCGGGGCCGTAACCTGGACGGAGAGGTTCATTCCGGTGAGAACGACATCCGCCGTGTAGATCGTCCAGGGATCGATGGTCTCGCCGGTGGTGAACTCCCAGGAGAAGGGTCCATCCCAGAGAGGCCACCCGTCGAAGGACACCGCAGAAAGTCCCACTGTGACCGCGTAGGTAGTATCGGGGGCAAGGTCATCATGGAGCACTGTCAGGGTATATCCCCATTCATCCCAGTGATATGTAGCTCCCGTTATCCCGGGAGATATCATGATCGAGTCCTGGACCGCGCTCCTGTTCATCACCTCGGAGAACGAGACGACGATGGGTTCGTTGAGGAAGATGTCCGTCCCGTTGGGTGAGTGGTACGTTATGTTCACGTATCCGGGGGGCGTGTGCTCGATGTAGGCAAGGACCGGGTCCACGAGGGTCATGGGGCCCTCAATGGTGAAGTTCACGGTCATGTTGGGGAGGTATCCCGACCGGAGGTCCTCCACCGGCATCAGGGAGGCGGGCGGGGATGCCACCAGATCGTATATGCCGTAATTGACCAGCGTCATCTCGAACCGGCCCAGTCCGTCCGTGGTCGCATGATAGGCCTCGGTCTCCCCGGACATCAGGGAGACCCTGACACCGGGTATTCCCAAGGCATAGGGTCCGTCGGAGCCGAGAACTGTTCCCGATACGTCCCCCAGGGTCCTGTTGTTGAGATAGAGGGAGTTGTACCAGTCGTCCCAGCCGTTGACGGTGATGTCGTTGACCCGGTAATCGGAATAGAGGTCGGACATTGCGATCGATATGCTGTAGGTCCCCGCCGGGACCTCGAAGGAGAACCCGCCGTCCGGCTCCGAGATGCACCAGTCCACAAGGGATTCTTCAGGCTCCAGGACCAATGTGACGTTGATCCCCTCGATCGGGGAGCCCTGCCAGTCAAAGACCTTTCCGGCTATCTCCGACAATGGTATGAGCTTGAGCTCGACTCCTTCTATACCGTCCCCGGTCAGGACTAAGTCCATGCTGCCCTCGAGGGTCTCGTTGAAGAACCTGAGCCTGTAGGTGCTGGGCCACAGCTCTATGCTGAATGCCCCCGTTCCGTCGATGACGAGGTCGTATCCCGCGGAGCCGGGATGGTCCATATCGGTGATATTGAGCTCGCCGGGGATCGGCTGACCCTCCTCATCGACCAGCGTCCCGTTCAGCCATGCCTTGTGGTCAGGCAGGGGGTCCATGAGGATGTCATGGACGATATCGGCCCTGGTGGGTTCGACGGTCAGCTCCTTCTGGTAGAAGAAGTAGCCTTCCCTGTTCACCTCCATGATGACGGTCTCCACGCCGTAGTTTCGGTAGAAACCATCCACCCCCCCCATCCTTGTCT
>JBLIRI010000048.1:0-16436 GCA_049472235.1 Thermoplasmatota archaeon
ATCAGGCCTGGATTGCCCTGTTGCTTGACGGGGGAGCAGGAGGGGCTTAGACTTTCTTGTCGCAGCAAAGGAGCTCTTCTCGAGCCACCATCATCAATGGCAGGGCCGATGTTCCCCTCGAGGTCCGAAGCCGTGAGCTGGACCTCCCCGTTCCAGTCCCGGTCCAGGGTCAGCTCCACGGTCGCGATATACTTGCCTGGTTCATTCTCGGCCTCCTTGACCCTCAAGGGTTTCATCCAGTCGGCGAGCGGTCCGTTCTCCTCCTCGGTCCGGAACATTATCGTGGCCGGGTCAAGGCCCGAAACGGGGGACGAACCTTCGTTCGCGTCCCAGACGGCAACATCGAACCTGGGGGCGGGGGTGTTCACCCACCGGGGGACCCCCGAAACATCGAAAGCGGGACCTGTATCGTCCCTGAACAGTGAGAGCTCGGCAGGTTCGGAGGAAAGACCGACCCAGTCCACAGCCGTTACCCTTGCTGTTCCCTGGGAGGACCTGATCCTGACGGAGCGGGAGTTGGACGGGTGGAGCAGGTACTCGGATGGAACTGGTGAGAAGCCCCCCGTATCGTCCTGGTACAGGAACGAGAAGTACGAATCCCCCGCCCCGTGCCTCAGAACGATCTCCAGCCGGGGTCTTTCCCCCTCGGTGAAATCCAATCCTCCGATAACGATGCCCTTGTCGATCGGGGTCCAGTCGATGAGGCGTTCCCCTCCAAGGAACATCCTGGCGTCGCCGGAACCCACCAGTTTGAAGAACTGGTTGGTCGCCTTCCCCATATCGAGCCAGCCCCACCATCTCACGGAGTAATCGTACGGGAGCATGAGGTTGGGATCAGGACCGAAGGGGCCCCAATCGTTGACCGTGAAATGGAGCCTTTCGTCGACGACCTCCTTCTCCCTACGGTACGAATCGAGGTCGCTGTAGTAGGTCCCCACGAGACCCCCGCTTTCCAGGGAAAGGACCGGAACTCCCTCGTCAACGCTGACCCAGTATTCCCTGATCCCCGAGAGACCCCGGTCCCCGTCGATGAAGCTCCGATCGTCCCAGGTCAGGAGGAACTCCCCCGTCTGGCTGATATTACCGGGATTGCCCTCCATGGAAAACGCCTTCAGGCCGGTCGGTGAAAAGGGGGCGGAACCGTCGACCCGGACCCTGTAAACAACTGGGGCGCCCATGTCAGGAAGATATTTCGAGGGGAGGCTTTCGGGATAGGTTCCCGGGTCCACCCAGGGCGCCAGGGAGTGGTCCTGCTCCCCCTCCCCGGGGGTTGTGAGGTCCACGGACCAGTCCTTTGAATATACGACATCGTCGGAGTAGAACAGACCTTCGAAATGGTTTATCCACAGTGTGCCGTAAGGCACCGTTCTCAGGGGATCGTCCCTGTAGACTGCGGCAGAGCCCTGTATCGTTGCCCCGGTCCCGGGGGGCAGGTAGGAGCCCCTGGTCATGAGCTCGCCCCCGTCCGAAAAGACCTTCACATTGTCCGTCAGGCGCACGTCCTTGCAGATGACGGCCGAGGAGGGGTAGAACCTGGTGACGTTGACGTCCTCGATGTCCGTCAGTTCGAACCTGAGGTCGATGCGGCCTTCGAAGGGGAAATGCCACCGGAGCTCCATCCTGAAATTGAGCCACCCGTTCCGCCCGCTGCCGCCGAAACTACATCCTTCGCGATCGAGGAGAACGGAATCGTACCGGTCCCTCTCCTTTCGAAAGGTGCCGCCATCGAAGACCAGGGATACCGCATCTGCGCCCGATCCAAGCGTCAGCCTGCCTCCCTTTACATGCCGGTAGCCGTTGGTGCTCTCGAAGGAGAGGTTGATATCAACTGCCCCCCCCATCGTGAATATCTTCGGGGGCGATGAGCCCGGTCCGGAGATGCGGTGGTCCTTCAACCGGGTACCCTCGCCGTTGATGATGTAAAGCTCGCCGCAGTTGCGGCGGATGTTGTTGTACCCGTCCGCAGCCGGGACCCCTACGAGGAGGTCGTCGAAGTGGTCCCCGTTGACGTCTCCGACCCTGACCTGCCACCCGAGGGTGTCCCCCCAGTCCCTTCCCTCGAGGGTGAAGCTCTTGGAGGGGTAGCTGAGGGTGACGATCTTTCCCGCCTTTGGGATGATCTTGTCCAGTTCGTACATGCTCAAGGATCCGGCGCTTTCCCTGGGGATGCTGTCAAGGGGGGACAGGAGGCGGAAGGGTGTGGAGATGAGGATCTCAAGGTAGCCGTTCCCGTCCATGTCGGACAGCTGGTACGTCCTTCCTATCTTGTCCCCGATATATTCCGGATCGCTGGAGCTTCCGGTCGCTCCTATTATGATGACATCGGCATCGTTCTCGGCGTCGAGGAGGTCCGGGAAGGACCTGTTGTCCTTGCCGTGGAAGATCATTATCTCCCCGCAATCCGGTTTCAGGTTCTGAATGCCTCCGGAGTTAGGAGCTCCGGCAAGGATGTCGTCCCGTCCGTCCCCGTTGATATCCCGGAGCATGACGTTCCATCCGAACTGGTCGTACTGGTCGCTCCCGTAGATCATGGAGTCGGCCGCCAGGTACGGGTTCGCCAGGCTGACGTTGTCGAACCTGGTGATATTGAAGTAGATGCAGACCGCACCGTACTGCCTGGACTGGTCCGGGTCCGGATCGCCCCTGGGGACCCCGACGATCATGTCCAGCCTGCCGTCGCCGTCGATGTCCCCGACGTCCAGGGAGGTGGTGAAATCGTCCCATTTGTCGGCGGTGAGCCTCGTTCGGTTCCCGCTACTGCTCCAGTAGATGTTCAGCTCGTCCGGCTGGTATATCCCGGCTGCGAGGAAGCCCCCGCACCCGAATGTTCCAAGGACGAGGTCGTCAAGGGAATCCCCGTCGATGTCGCCGGCCCACATGAAGTCGTTGTACGGGTACTCCCAGGTTTCCTGCTTTATCCCGCTCTTCAATACACCCGGATTCGCAATATCGAAGCCCGAACTGGTGCCCCGATAATATCTTCCGACCAGCTGAGCAGCCAGCATCAGGTCCTTGATGCCATCGTGGTCCGCGTCCCCCATTTCGATCTGCCTTGCGGGATAGTTGACGGAGAACGAAACGGAGCCGGGGGCGGACAGGTCTATGAACTCCGGAAGGCTTCCCTTCTGACCGTGGATGAAGTTGACCCCCCGGTTCTCGCCGTCGACCGTGGAGGAGAAACCGATATCGTCGACACCGTCACCGTTGATGTCCCCGCTCCAGACATAGGAACCGATCACGTCCCCCTGGGGATAGACCTCCCTGCCGTATATCACAGTGGAGGCGGCATCCTCTATGAGGATCACACCTGAATTGGAAAGCGACCTGGAAGGGGGGCCGGCAGCCCCGGAAGAGGCGGGCAAAATGGATAGTGCGCTGAGAAGGATTGAAAGGACCGCTGCAACGGTCGCGAATTGAGCCTCTCTCGGTACAAAGGTCCTCATACATAGACCTCGTGATAACGGATACCTTTTCCCATCAGACATATATTAACTTGTTTGGTTCAGATATGTAATGATGGTCCATGAGCGGAAGAAGGATGATCACATCCGCTCCAACCTGTCCCTGAGGGTGCGGACCCTCTCGATTGTCAGTTCCCCGCTCAGGAGGCGGTCGACCAGGATCTTGAACATCTCGTCCTTGAACGTGTCCTTGGATATCACTTCGTATCCCTCCCCTTTCGCTGTGCTGGTCCTCCATATCAATCTCAGGTCCCGAAGCCGCCTCAGGGAGTAGTTAAGCTCCCTGCGGGACAGCCTGGACCGGGACATCAGTTCCTTCCTGCCGGCTCCGGGTTCTTCCCGGATAAGGTCCAGGAGAAGCCTCTGTTTGGGGTTCAGCTCCACACCGAGATGGCATTCGGGATGGTCCCGATGGAAGGCCGAGTAATAGCAGAGCTCCTTCCCGTTCTTCTCCTTGATGATCCTGTTGGACCTCTGGAGATGCTGCAGATGGTACCTGAGGGTCCCATCCGGCAGCCTGAGGACATTGCGGAGAAATTGGAAGGAGGTGCCGGGATTGTCCAGGATGAACTTGTAGAGCATTCTGCGGGTGGGATGCCCAAGCGACCCATTCTCATCCATCTCCAGCACCTCCTTTTGTTTCATGGCAATATGTTTGTTTTTTCCTATTTATCAATATTGTTCAGTCTTCGTTTTATCTCCGCAAAGTCCTTCCTGGGGATCCTGCCCCCGGTATGCGCGACCTCCAGACGGTCCAGAAGGTCCGCGCTCGAGAGCCTCTCCCTTTCCGGGTCCAGGGCCTCTTCCACGAGGTCTGAGAGGTATTCCTCCTCCTCCTGAAGGGATCGATAGCCTCTCTCCGCAGTCGTATGTTCCGGCCCCCTCAGCTTCCCGCCGTTCACCTCGCCTCCCGTGTTTGGGGCAAGGTCCCGTTCCGCTGCAAGGCGATGCAGACTTGTTGTAGCTGTCGGACCCGGGACCTTGCCTTTTGTGGGGGTAGGACCATCATTAAAATGGAATACCTGGTTCCATGCTTTGACCCCCTGCCCTGCATCCTCCTGCTTCTGGTTCCTTCTTCTCAGGATGAAGAAGGAAAGAGCGATGGCCCCTCCGAGGAGGAGGACCGATGCCGCAAGGAGGTATGGAGCGATCGAGGTGCCGGTCGGGGATGGTTCAACATGAGGGACAATATCAGAGACCGGGAGCACCACTATCTGCATCGAGGTCTCGGTGAACTCGCCGGACCTGTCTGTGACCCTCAGGGTCAGGGTGTAGGTGCCTGCCGGGAGATCGAGATCGATGAACTCGCCGACACCCACCAGGCCCATTCCCTCCACGAACCACTCGTAGGTCAGGGCGTCTCCGTTGTCCGCGTCGAAAGCGGAGGCCGAAACACGCTGCGGGCCGTCCTCCCTGAACTCCGCCGAACCCTTATCGATCACGGCATCGGCAGGGGGGTCGTTGATGTTCCTGACCTCGACCGTTATCGTCGAGATGGTGGTCTCCTCACCATCGGTTGCCGAGATCGTCAGGACCTCTGTCCCGAACCAGTCCGGGGAGGGTTCGAGGGTTATGACGCCGCCGTCCGAGACCTCGAAGGAAACGTGTTCACCGCCGGTGATCATGAAGGAAAGTGTGTCGCCGTCGATATCCGAGAACATGGATCCGGCGTTCAGCGAGGAGTCGGTCCCGTCCTCGTCCATGTAAACTATCCAGTTCGCCTGGATCGAGCTTGGGGCATTGTTCACCCGGACGACCTCCAGGTCGAACACATGGGTGTCGAACCCGCCCTTGCCGTCAACAACGGTCACGTTGACCATGTAGGTCCCGGCGTCCGATTCCCCGGGTGTGCCGGTGAGAATGCCGGTGTTGCGGTCCATGGAAAGGAACTGACAGTTGGTGAGCAGGTTCCATGCAAGGGCGTCGCTCGTGGGGTCCATGTCAAAGGCTGCGTACTGGACGCGGTAGGTATCCCCTTCTTTCACGGAGAGGACGTCCTCTGTCGTAATTACCGGGGGATCGTTGGTGTTGATGACCTCGAGAGTGAATTCGCTGCTGTCGCTTGACCACTCGTCCATGACCGTTATTATCACAGTGTAGAGGCCGACATCATCGTTCGCCGGTCTTCCTGAAAGGATCCCTTCGTCAGCGTCCAAGGAAAGGAAGGCGGCATCGGTCATCAGGCTCCATACAAGGTCATCTGTGTCATCGGCATCGTAATCGACGAAGTAGAGCTGGTCCTCGTGGCAGACCGGCACGTTGGCGGTCGTGATCCTCGGGGCGATGTTGTTGTTGATGACCTGCAGGGTGAAGTTGGTGAAGTCCATCTGCGCTCCGTCCGAGACCGAAAGGTTGACCCAGTAGGAGGAGGTCGAAACCTTGGGGAGACCCTTCAGGACCCATGAGCTCGTGAAGGTCAGCCAGGAGGCGTTGGTCTTGAAGGTCCATTTCAACTTGGAAGCAGGGGTGTCCCAGTCGAAGACGTTGTAGCCAACGGAGTAGTTCTGATCAGTGTAGGCAGTGGTCACATCTTTTGTCAGGATCATGGGAGGGTTCGGGAAGATGAGCTTGCTGGCGAATGGCATTCGGTCCTTTGCTCCACCCTCGCCGTCCAGGAAGTAGGCCTGGTCCGCGAACTTGTCGTCATTGAGATCGTTGTTCGCATGGTCCGACCAGTAGTTGCCGCCTGTGGCTGTGTTCCATGTGTTCAGGTTGTAGTAGTAGTCGTATGCCTGTTTATCGAGCCCGCCGTTGTTCATGAAGTTGTTGAATGCGATCTCGTTATCCCTTGTTGCCCAGGCCGATCGCGCCATGTAGATCGCGTAGTCATCGCCATCGATGAAATTGTTGTATCTGACGGTGTTGTTCTTGGACCCGATCATTTGCAGGCCGTAGCCTCCGCTGGACTTGATGGTGTTGTTGGAGATCAGGTTCCCCTCCGATGAATAGAGGGAGATAGCCCCCCATTCGTTGTTCACCAGGGTATTGCCTATGATGATGTTGTTGTTCCCATTCATACGTATGGCATCGCTCCCAGTGTCGTAGACAAGGCAGCCCTTGACCATGTTGTTCTCTCCGACGACCTGGATATTTGCGACGGGATCGACATCGGAACCTGTCAACCTGCAGTCCTCGATCAGATCATCGTTGGAGTTGTCAAGCTGAATTATACCGCCGAAGATCGTTGTGTTCTTAACGGTGTTGCTGTCGGAGTAACCAAAATGTATCTGGGTGTCCTCGAGTACCGAATCCAGCACCTTGTTGTCGTCTCCCAAATAGAAATCCAATCCGTGGTGGGAAGCCTTGAAACTGCAACGCTGGATGGTGATGAAACTTCCGCCTGATGTGTTGAATCCGTTGGTCCTTATCGCCCAGGACATGATGGACCTGTTGGCTTCGAAACCGATATCCTTGATGGTCACACCGCTTGCGGTGATCCACCAGGTGACCTCGTTGGTGGTCTGGTTCACTATCGTTGTTTTGGAACCGTTCCCCTGGAAGGTCAGCGACTTCGAGATGGTCAGCGGCTCGTGATATATTCCGGCATATATCCGGATGGTATCCCCGCTGCTGGCCGCGTTCACGGCAGCCTTGATCGTCTTGTATGTCTGGTCGGCACCGACGTATAGAGTGGATGCCCTTGTATCGTCCTTTGCATCTATGCCCCCCATTATCATTATCAGCGATGATGTTATGATCGCCATGGTCAGGAGAGCGCTGCATGCGGTCTTGGTGTACCTTTTCATTCTCATATCCTCCTCTTGGAGGCATCGCCTTGTCTGTCCTACGTTTAGAAAAAAGGGGCATCTTTTAGAAGGGTTCTGACAGAATGAGAACCATGTCTGGCTCTCCCTTTTTATTTAAGGTTTCCGGAGTTATCGATGTTCCCTCGCAAAATCCTGGACCAGATGTCGACAAGGATTAATATCAACATTCCATGACCGATGTATGGGATACGTCTCGGTCATCCTGGCCCTCGGCCTTCTCATATTCATACACGAGCTCGGGCACTTTCTGACCGCTTTGAAGCTCGGGGTCCCCGTCGAGAGGTTCTCGCTTGGATTCGGACCCAAGCTCCTCTCCAGGAGATGGAGAGGGGTCGAGTTCAGGCTCTCGATGATACCCTTCGGGGGATACGTTCTCCCCAGGGTGAAGGATGTCGAGGATTTCTATGATATTCCGGTCAGGAAGAGGATCCTGTTCTCGCTGGGGGGCCCAGCGGCGAACTTCATCGCAGCATATCTGCTCCTGCTTTTTGTGAACGTCGTCCAGAACGGACCGAAGGGGGACCTTCTTGTTTCACCTCTGGTGCAGCTGGGATCGATGACGTGGGGGGTCGTTCTTGCCCTTGGCATGCTCCTGAAGGAGCCGACGGCGGTGTCCGGCGCGGTGGGGATGGTTACCCAGGGGGGCTCCTTCGTCGGCGGCTCGCTGATGAGGCTGACGGTGTTCACCGTGTTCCTGTCCACCAACCTCGGACTTTTCAATCTCCTGCCCATCCCTGCCCTTGACGGAGGCAAGATACTGTTCGCCCTTCTCGAAAAGGTCAGTGTCAGGACAAGGAAGCTTCAGCTCCCGGTCACGATCGCAAGCGTCCTCTTTCTTATAGGATTGATGGGTTTGACGACGGTGATGGACCTGGTCAGGATATTCGCTGACATCACCATTCTCAGCTAGACTGGTGAAACAAGAGCAGAACAGTACCGGTTATCCCAGGATCTCGTGGACCCTATCATCCGGCTCCATCCTGTCAATCCCCACCTGTTTGATGTAGAACTTCTTTCTGGACCGGAAGTAGCCCAAACTCGGAAAGACCTTCTGCCATATTCCTCCCATGTCATAACCTATCTCGAAGGAGATCCTCTCGTACGGCCCTACCTCGAACTCCACCTCCTCGGACCTGAAAGGTGTGTACATGTGGACGAACCTGAACTGCAGTCTGTGCCGGCCTGGTTCGATGATCATCTGCTTGATGGCGCCCCCCCAAAGGACCATCTCTATCTCCTCGCCGTCCAGGTAGACCCCGTAGGGGACGTTGGGGTCCATCCTGTTCCACTTCCTCTCGATCTTGAGAGCGGACATGTTGCCAATGGGTCTGTTGTACTTCAACGGTCAAATGGAACGTGAACAAGATATTTCAATCACTCCTCAAGCATCCCTTCGTCACCCTTCTTCCTCATGAAAATGAAGATGAACGACAGTATCACGAGGATGAGTATAATGGCAGCTATCCCCCCAACCACCTGTCCGAACCGGATAGCGTCGGATGCGTCGTCGTCGACCGGTTCCTCCTTTTCAAGTACGGAATTCACGGTGATGTCGCTGCCGTATTCCACCACAATCCCTTCAACGGTCGTTGAAATGTACCCGGGGGACGTGAAGACGAGAGTGTAATTGCCGGGTTGCAGGTCCCGGATGACGTAATATCCGTTCGTGCCGGCCATCACGCTTTCACCGCTGTCACCGTACTCGATGACAGCATAGGATATCGGGCCCCCTTGCTCGTTCGTGACGTTCCCCCGAATTATTCCGAGCTTCTTTTGGGGCTCAGGGATCTTTTTCAGATATACCTTTACGGAAGTGGTCTGTCCCGCGATGACATCTATGGAAAGCTCCCGAGGAATGTAGCCCTCCATGGTGACATTGATCAGGTAGCTCCCGGGGGCCACATCGTGGAAAAGGTAAACTCCCGTAGAGTTCGTAAGGCCGAAGAGTTCGGAAGGATTGACGGTCACATAGGCGTTCTCAATTGGGGTCAGCGTATCGTCCTCAAGTACGATGACCTCGAGGCTGCCGTACTCCGGGGGGACGGGATCTATGAGGAAATATTCCGTCAGGGTGAGGTTCGTCCCGTTCAGGACGATCTCCCGGGACCCCCCGATATATCCCTCTCTCGTCACGTTGATGAGATACCGCCCCTGGGTGATGTTCGAGAATCCTTTTGGACCACCAGGAGCAGTGATGTAATACGAAACAAGGGTTCCGTTCTCGAGGTGGCTCAGGGACACGTTCGCTCCATACAGCGGGTCCCCCGTCTCCCCGTCGAGGACGTGGATATCTATGGTGTGGTAGTGGAGCTCCGGCTGAAGGGTGATGTTGAATGTCAAGGATTCCCCCTCTCCGATGACGAATTCCATACCGTACCATTTGTATCCTTCCCTGGTGCAGGATATCTCGTATAATCCCGGCTGGATCTTCGCAAAGAGGACCTCCCCGCTGTCGTCGGTGGTGCCGTTGTAACGGACCGACCAGCCCTCGATCGTCAGGATGACCGTGGCATCCTCTATTGGTTCATCTGTCCCGAACTCGGTCACCACGACCTTGACGTTGGTCTTGGGTCTTTCAAAGATCTTGACGAGCCCCCAAGCGGTATTGTTGGTCTCGTCCAGTTCAATGATATCGTCGAACGGGTCAACGACCAGAGTGATGTTGTACTCCCCCAGATAGCCTGTCGTGTTCCATTCGAACACGATGCCGGCCTCTCCTCCCGGGCCGAGCGGTTCGAGCAACCAGGAGCTCACCTTGGTGCCGTTCACGAAGAAGCCGACGGTGAACTCTCCTGCGAGACCCGTACCGAAGTTCTCTATACTGGATTCCATGGTATAGAGGTCATTGGTCATCATCTCCCCTTCATTGTGCAACCGGATGCCAACACTTCTTATGACAAGATCAGGAACCTTCGTTATCTCCAGAAGGACAACCTCGCCCGGACCGATATCGAGATGGATGCTCACGGGCAGTATAGTATTCCGCAGAAGGACCTCCCGAACACCGTTCCTTGTGATCAACACCGAATACTCTCCCTGGTGCAGGTCATAGGCCGGAAGTTCGACATCGAACCCCACCTCCGCATCTATCCAGTTCACGAAGACGTGACCGATATCACCGTCATCCGCCTTCCAGGCGCTGTTGAGAACAGACCTTTCCATGAAAGGCCTCCCTATGGTCTGGTTGGAATAGAAGTACCACTCGACCTCCCTGTCGGGGACATCTATGACCGGGGGTCTCAAAGGCTTCCCTTTGATAAGGTAATCATTGGCATAAGTCGCAGATGCCTGCACCGTGGTCTTGTAGAAGTTTCGAACCTCGGGCCTCAGTTCCTCCTTTGCGGCAGCGCTCCCCGATACTATCTCTCCCGAGACGCAGGCCCTGGCAAGGGACCTTTTCATCTGCGGGATGAAAAGCTCCGGATAATTGTAGTTCATTGGTATGGGCTCGGCGAAGGCAGTGATGTACTCATGGTATACCTGTGAGAAGAACGGAACGAATTCCACCTCGTTGCCGAAGATCTCCACGGCGAAGGGATAGAGGAGGAACTCGGGGGCGTTGTCCCTGCTCACGTAGGTGTCCATGTAGGGAATGTAATATTCGCAGGGCTCCTCCATGCTCATGATGAGGTCAGGGTTCACCGCTCTTCCCAGGGACCTCGCTTCCCGCAGAATGGACAGATAGGCCTCGGCGATATCCTTGCTGTATCCGAGAGGATGCCCGTGGGATGCGTTGTAGCAGGGATAAATTGACCCGATGGGGAACTCGTCGATCTGAACGACATCGACGCCAAGATCGAGGCATCCGAGGAGATTGTTCACCACCATGTTCTGCCAGAATTCGGTCATCGGGCACATCCTGGCGCTTGTCCAGTTGATTGCAAGGTACCCCTGGTCGATGGTGGGATTCCCGTTGCGGTCGATGGAGACCCACTGCTTTCCTATGTCGTTGAAGGTCTCGTAGTCCTCGTAGCCTATGTCTCCTCTGGTGATCCTCCAGACGCTCCCGGATATGTACAGGAACGGGTGACCGCCATCATCGGAGATGTTGTTCATGGAACTTGTGAAGTTCTCCTCACCCGCCGCGGGCGGAAAATAATAGGGCCCGCACCATGCACCTTTGTTTGCCCATGCGAATATCAGATGGGTCGTGTTCACACCGGTGAGCTCGTTGAACTCCCTTGTTATCTTCTCGATCTCCGATAGCGGAGTGTGAACATAGTCGCCGTCGCGGTTGGATGACGAGACCACCGAGGTATTGGAGAACCATCCGGGGGTGTCCTTTCCCTGGAAGACCTTCCCGCCCGAAACGAAGGAGGTGTTCAGCGCCCAATCGGAATATATTTCCGCAGCGTCGTACCAGTCTCCCTGGAAGGTGCCGACCTTGCAGTTGTACCCCATGTCGTAATCGTTCCCGGGCGATTCAGGCACCATGTGCTCGAAGAAAGCCGCAAGGTGCTTCTCGGAGCTCCATTCCATGAAGTCCATGGAGGGCTTCTTGGGGTTCCCCTTGTCGTCATATGCCGCGAAGTAGAGGCCGGTCTCGTCAGGGTCGTAGTGGCACATGACCTGCATGGAGGCCGTTGAAGGATAGATGTCGGTCATGTGGAGGCCGTCCTTGAACCTGAGGGGGTCCTTTACGATGATCCCGTCCCCTCCGGGGTAGAAGAGCCTGTCATCTTCGGAGGAATCCCCTATGGCCCCGAGCCCCCAGATCACGGGAAAGAATACCGACCTTACCAGGAAGTCCTCATCATTCCGAACATGAATTGTGAAATCCGCCAGTCTCGCATCGTCTTCCAGTGTGATGATCGCTGTCGCATTCAGGTTCGATCCCCGGAAGTTGTTGTAGTAGATATACAGCTGGGCGGAATTCCGTATGCAGATCCCGTCCGTCGTCATGGTCTGGGCATCCCACTGAAGAACGATATCCGTCTCGCTCCCGTTCGAGTACATCAGCATGAGAAGGACGGGCGGTGGGACCTTGTTTCCACGAAGATCTATCCCTGTGGCCTTGTCGATGATCTTCGATATCCCGCATTTGACATCCTTGTTCAGAACGATCTCGATGTTATCGTTGCCTATGGTGATCGTGGAAGCATCCTCATTGATGTAAGAGGCCCCCCTGCGGGGCTGGTCGAGAGAACCTTCTTCTTCCCCTCCCGCTCCGGGCAGCATTGTCATTATCAGCAGGATGGATACAAAGACGACGGATTGCATCCTTTTCATTATCGGTTCCCCTCCTGGAAAGAGCATCGACCTGCTTGGTATTTAAGATGTTTCGGAGGGTGGATGGACCATCTTTCCAATGATCGGGGGCCTCAAGTACCAGAAATTCTTAATTACTCCGTCGTCCCTTAGAAAATCGTTTGGCAGTCCTTTCCTGAGGACTGATCATACGATGCACTCCTGCGCCAAGAGGGAGAATGATGATACCGGTTCGGGCAGATGATAGAGGGGTCTCTCCGGTCGTTGCTACGCTGTTGATGATAGGTTTAACCGTTTCACTGGCCGGCAGTGTATATGTGATGACCATAAAATATTCGGATATGGCCGAAGGAAAACCCGAGATATTCGTATGCGATATGGAGATAGACGTTGACGGAGTGATCGAGGTCGACGCGAACGGCAGGCTGACAGGACATACATTCTCCGCCCTGATGGTATCTCCGTTACACCGAATGATAGATTGGGCAAATTACAAGGTCACGTTGGAGGGTGAGATGGTCTTCACAGTCCCGGATCGTTATATAACATCCGGACAGGTTCCTGATGCCAGTGACGATCCCGGCCCCACCAACTCTGGAAGGACCATTGTGGGCGATACGAAATACCTAACCGAGGAAGGGCTCCGCAACGATTTCAACCCCCTCAAGAAAGGTGGGAAATATGACGTTGTCATCGTGAATATCAAGGAGAACAGGGTCGTCTGGAGCGGGGACGTCAAGGCCAAGTGATCGGGGAGTTCTCTAGCAGCATCCCTTGCCCATGCTCTCCTTCTCTTTCTTCGTGAATGTCTTTATCTTCAGGGGTAGATACAGCGGGCAGATACCCACCGCAGATGTCAGGAGCATTACGGCGGCGATGATGTAGAGCCACCATAATCCCGAGAATATCCCTATCACAACCAGTGCGAGCCCGACCAGGGCTCTTATGATCCTGTCTATTGCTCCCATGTTCCTTAACATGTTTTCACCTTGAAAGGAACTATATCGGCAAACGATAATACTTTTGACCCTAAAGGTTCAGGTCTCTCGTCATTCTTTCACTTCTCAACACCGAACATCTCCTTGAGAAGGATCGCTCTTATTTCATCCCCGCCCTCGAGGAGGTCTTCGAAAGTGACATTTTTCTCATTCAGAACCCTGCGCATGCTCTCCAGCGCCCTTATCATTTCCATCTTTCGGACTGCATCCCGGATGAAATCCGATCTTGAAGAATACTCTCCCTTTTCCACATAACTGTCGATCCTTCTCAGCTCATCCGCCGGGAACCGTATTTGGACGGATACCATCTTTGTCATGATGTGTGATTGTTTTCAATCACATAAATCTTTTGTCATGACTGGAACCTGTTGGTGAATAGATGGAATGGATCAAGTTGTGTTTTTTTTTATGACACAAACATCAGTTCATACCTCTGGTGTTTGAACAAATGTCCCCATTTCTCCCGGCCCTCCTCTTCCACGAGTTCGAAACCAAGAGAACAATATATCGAAGCTGCCGGTTTCAGGATGTCCAGGGTCCAGAGGAAGGCTTTCTTGTATCCGACCTCCCTGGAAAAATCCAATGCAAAGCTCATCAACCTCTTCCCAAGGCCGCGGCCCCTGATATCCGGGTGCAGCAGGAGCCACCGTAGGACCGCTGTATCGTCCGAGTGCCTCAGGACCCCCATCGACCCCAGGACCTCGCCGTCCCTATCGACGATCCAAAGCCTTTCCCGGGGGTCCTTTCTCAGGAAGAATTCCCTGAACTGACCGGACATCTCCTCCACGTAAGTTCTGTCGAAGCCGAATTCGGACGTATAGATGGATCTGTGGAGGGTCATCAGCTTCTCGAGATCGCCCTCAACAAGATCGGTGCGCATATTCAATTCCGGTTCCAGATCCAACCGAGAGGCCCCCTGATATTACCAATATCTGGCTCCGATAGATACATATTTTGGCAGGGGCCAAACGAACATTAGATATTGCAGCCAGTTCATCCACTCCATAGAGAGGGGGCCGGCAGGGCCCGAATTGAAACAAGGAAGAGGTCATGGAATGGGAATGAAGAGTTTCATGGGGACGCTCAACTACGCCTCATGCAACGAGGACTGGCGAAGCGAGTGGACCTCGCTCGAAATCGGACCCGATGATACCGTCCTGTGCATCACCGGAAGCGGGGACAGGCCCCTCGATCTCCTTCCCGAAGGCCCCCGGAAGATCATCTCAATGGACCTGAATCCCGTCCAGAACCATCTTCTCCGCCTGAAGATGGCGGCCATGAAGGAGCTCGCCTACGAGGAATACGCATCCTTCCTCGGGCTCACCGGAAGCAGCCGGAGGATCAGCGTCTACGAAGACCTCAGAAAGAAGCTCCCCGACGCCTCAAGGGAGTTCTGGGACGCGAACAGGGGCGTTCTTGCCAAGGGGGTCATCTACCAGGGAAGATGGGAGCATCATTTCAGGAAACTGGCCCTGATCTCTAATATACTCAGAGGCAGGGTTCTCAAGGAGCTCTTCTCATTCGAGAACGTCGAGGAGCAGGCCGAGTTCGTCGAGAGGAAATGGGACAGATGGTGGTGGAGGCTCACCTTCAGGTTCCTCTGCTCCGCGGGTTTCTCCCAAACCTTCTTCGGGGACCCCGGTTTCTACGAGTTCGTCTCGAAGGAGATGAGCCTCGGAGAGTATGTATTCGAGGGCATGATGGTATACCTTAAGACCCAGCTCGCAAGGGACTCCTTCATGATGTCCCTTGTCTTTCGGGCCAGGTTGAGCGAATACGACCTGCCCCCGTATCTCGACCGGGAATATTTCGAGACCATCAAGGAACGGCTCGACAGGATCGAGATAATGACAGGCAACATACTCGATCACATGGAGGCTGCGGAGGAGGGGTCCTTCGACAGTTTTTCCCTATCCGATGTACCGTCCTTCCTCGACCAGAAGGGGTTCGAGAGGCTTCTCGACGCGGTCGTCCGGTCCTCGGCCCCTGGCGGAAGGTTCTGCATCAGGCTGTTCCTCTCCGACCAGAAGGTTCCCGAAAGGCTGAAGGGAACGCTGGTGAGGGAGCCGGAACTGGAGAAGCGTCTGATGAGGGAGGACCGGTCCTTTGCTTATCGGTTCATCGCCGGACATGTCGAAAGGGGGGACTGATCTGGAGATCGAACCCTACCACAAGGATATGAGCAACGAATGCCTCGAACTCGAGGCCCTCTGCCCCCAGGGGGATGCTTATCGACTCAGTTTCGTCAGGGAGACCTTTCACAAAAGGGGGGAGCACTTTGACAATTGGCAGGTCCTTGTCGCGAGGAAGGGGAAGAAGATGGTCGGCGTTGTGGGAGTCGCCTTGAAGGACATGGACCTGCAGGGCAGGCC
This sequence comes from Thermoplasmatota archaeon, assembly GCA_049472235.1. Lineage (GTDB taxonomy): Archaea > Thermoplasmatota > Penumbrarchaeia > Penumbrarchaeales > Penumbrarchaeaceae > JAFGLL01. The sequence continues at coordinate 15,807 of JBLIRI010000048.1, forward strand.
CTTGAAGGGAGCTTTCTTCTTCGACCTCCGGGTCCACCCCAAACACCGGAGGCAGGGGATCGCCCAGAAGCTGGGGTGGACCGCAAAGGACTGGGCTCTTGAGAACGGGGCCGAGTATCACTATCTCTACTGCATCAACGATAACCGTGCGATGCTGGCAATTGGATCATTGGTGAGGGGGGTGGAGGTCGGAGGCTACGACCTTCTGGTATGGCCAGTTTACAAGAAGTTCAAGGTCCAGGGCAAGTTTCAGGAAGCCAGCCCCGAAGATGTACACAGGGAATGCCTGGAGGTCAACGGTCCATACGATCTGTATTCCGATCCGTTCAAAGGGGGACAGCTATCCGGGCATCAGGCAAGCTTTCGGATAGAGGGGGCCGGTTGCTCCACCTGGTCGAACAGGGGCATACTCGAGGAGAGGGTGGAGAGCATCCCGGGGAAGTTCGAATTTTACAGGAAGACAATGTCCATGTGGCCGCTGAGCAGGATGAGGCACCCTCACCTTCCGGCGAAAGGGGAGGTATTGAAGGGGCTGTATGTCTCCGCTCATGGCGATTGTGCATACCCTATTTTTTGAACCGCCGATGACTCCACACCGCGCGCACCACCGGACTCATTACCGCTACTGAA
>JBLIRI010000049.1:0-16297 GCA_049472235.1 Thermoplasmatota archaeon
GGTCCGACCCCTCACCAGATTTATCAGAAGGCCCTTGCCGACCCCCTCCGGGGAAGAAACGTGCAGGACGATATACCTCCTCCTGTTCTCATGGACCATGGGACCGCTAGATGGTAGGATTATTTGAATTTTGGCAGGACGGACGTTTGAGGGTTACACCAGAACCGTTTAATATATTATGGTACCAATCAAAGATCAATAAAAACCTAGGCAAAACTTATATCCCGCTCGCGGATATTTGTATATACCAAGTATCCTTACTTCCGGAAGATACGACCCCAGGAGGAAAGATCGATGAGAAATGGTCTGCTGGTATCCACGTTCGTCCTCGCCACGATCCTTGCGTTCACACCCATCTTCTTCATTGGCGCCACGGACGATGCGGAGGGTCAGGATCCTGGACAGCCCATGATGCTCAACAACATGAAGATGTTCCTCTCGGAAGGGATGGAGATGACCCCGCTACCTCCTGAATCCTCGGAATGGCAGGCAATTTCCATTCCCAACGGATTCGTGAGGGACGGACTCTTCGGATACAGCATTCTCCCGATCGGGCATACTTACTGGAGGGACGTGGGCATGTGGTCCACCCAGCCCCTTAGGGAGACCGTCAACCTCGGCGGTGAGGTGCGGATCACCATTTACGCAACGAGGGAGGCCGAATCCGGCGCAGTCAGCTCCGATTTCATGTTCTACATCATGCGCGGGACCGAGATCCTTCTCCAGCTCTCCTCCATGAACCAGAGGATCGATGACGGCGTCGACAACAGGATCGAGGCCGTAGGAAGGTTCCCGTCCGGGAACGACACCACCATCGAGGCAGGAACTCCCCTCGCGCTAATGATCCAGGCCAGATGCAATGGCGGGGCGATCATGAAATACGGATCGACCGACCTCGATGCGGGTTTCACCTTCGGTTCCAACGCGCTGCAGATCCTCAACCTGTTCATGGACAAGGAAATGATAACGGTGGAATACAAGGATGCGTTCATGGTCCCCTGGATCAAGCTCTACACGGAACTCAAGATCGACGGTGTGATACACCCCAACGAGCAGATGATGTCCGAGATGAACACATTCAACCGTACAAGGGAGATCATCTGGGAAAGGGAAAGCACTCCGGCAAATTATGAGGTTTTCGTATCCATGTCTTACCACTACTCGGGAACCAACAACATATCGATGTCCAAGATACTCCGTGTCCATAAACCCCATGTTTCGACTTGGGACAACGTGAAGAGCGTTATCTCCGCCGCGTTCATCTATGCTGTGCTGGTCGCCATTGCCATAGTGGGTATCGTCCTGCTGGTGAAATTGCGAAGGAGCACATGGCGCAAGAGGTTCAGACAGCTTCCAGCCATGACACAGGAGCTCAGCGTTCACAAGAAGAAGAAGGAATGGAAGTTGATGAACAAGCAGCGCAAGAGGACGAAGAAGCAGGAAAAGAAAGAGGACAGGGAGAGGAGGGTCGAGACCGATGACGGCGAGTTCTCCCTCTTCAAGAGAAAGGATCGGCCCGCTCCCCAGAGGAAGACAGCCGTGGCCATCAACCTCGGCAGGGAGACCGCCGAGGAACTGGAACTCTGATACTGGATATTGAATACCGCTCCATTCCAGCATTTCATCAGGTTTGATCAGAATTCGAAAAGAGAGGTCTGCTTGGGGGATCTGTCCTCTTCCTCCTGAGGTCCGTTCTCGGGTTCCGGTCCGGTCTCCTTCTCACCCCCGATCTCTGTCTGCTCATCCTCCTTCTCCGGTTCGGGAGCCTCCTCTTCTTCTCCGTCGAAGGCGAGCAGACCCCCGCCTTCCAGCGACCTCGGGGCAGATCGCTCGGACCTGTATGTCTCCGCCATCTCGAGGATAGCCTTGAGCTCCTTCTCACTAAGGGTGTCCCCGGAGAGCATCTTCAGATGCTCCTTGTTCATCATGACGTTGGCCACGAGATTGGCCGAGAAACCGGGCTCTCTCTTGGACAGGACCCTGAACCGGTGGACGGGGTCTTCCTTTATTGTCCTGATGGAGGTGTGGGTATAACGTCCGAGCAGCAGAGAGACCTCCTTGAGCATTGCCCTCTTGTCCTTGGTCTTGGACATGGATTTGAGGTAGGTCGGGAACTGGAACCTCGACCTGTTGCGGTTGGGATACCTCCTTGCGATGGAAAGCGTCGCGAGAGTGTCCTTCGCATACTTCCACAGCTTGTAGTTCTGCCGCCTCTGGACCCTGCCAAGGTACACATCCGACCTCGAGAGCCTCTGGAGGCCCCTGTCGATATCCTCCGGATGGGACATCGATACGTTGAGGTTCTCAGCGAACCAGAGAACCAGGGTGTCAATGTTCTCGTCGACTTCCATAAGGGCCTTTCTCGCTTCTGCGATTGATCCCGCTCTGAAGACGAGCTCCATGGTGTTGAAAATGTTCTCCTTGTTGTCCCTGATGCCAAGGACTGTGAGGTCTTTCATGTTTATCCTGGTCTTGCCGGTGCAGACCATCTGAAGGTCGCCCACGGCCGACCTCATGTCACCCGAGGACCTTTCCGCGATCGCCGTCAGGACCTCGTCGTCGAACTGGATGCCTTCCATCTCGCAGATCTGCCTCAGCCTTTTCACCACCGATGCGGGGGAAAGCCTTCTGAACTTCAATTTCTCGCATGTGAAGGAGAGAGATGCGCCAGATCCGCTTATCAATCCGTAGAGGTTGTTCACGATCAGGACGACAGGCTGCCTGGTCATTCTCACGAGTTCCACTATCGCCCGTTTTCCCCCCTTGTCCGAAAGGTCCGATCCGTCCTCCAGCTGGGCCCCCCTCTCGTAAAGATTATCGGCCTCATCGAGCAGAATGAGCTTCTGCTTGAAGTCCGAACCCTGGGAGAACCCCTCCGAATCGGTGATATCATGGGACATCGAGCCTCTGGTCGCGAGCCTTCTGATGGATTCCAGGTTCCGGGCATCGGAGGCGTTCAGCTCTATGACCCCCCAGCCCATCTCGTTGGCCATTGCCAGGGCGGCGGTCGTCTTTCCAACGCCCGGCTCACCCTCGAGTATCAGTGCCCGCAGTTTCGGAACGGAGCCTCCCTTCCATCCCTTTGCCCATGACCTCATCTGTTCGGAAGCCTTGTTGTGGCCAACAAGATCATCAAGGGTTGCAGGCCTGTACTTCTCCGTCCATGAGAGAAAGGCCTGTTCCAACCCGATTTCACCCATGCCGCGGTAAGGATGACCGGGGTACAAAACCCTTTCCCGGGGGGGCTGCGAAACTGAAATGCCATTATTGCCGGATGTGCGCGAAACCGTGCACTAGATTTTAAATATCCACCCTTGGGTTAACCTGACTGCAGGTTCAATGCCAGGTACGGGGAGGGTAAATATGAGCCCGAAGGGAACTTTGACCGCCAGTAAAGCCAAGATGGGTGACAGCGAAAGAATGACCATGGACAGGTTTCCCATGGGAGTGATGGTGATAGACAGCAAAGGGCAGATCGAGTTCCTGAACACCATCCTCTCCGATCAGCTGGACCTCAAGCGGGAGAACGTCCTCGGGACCCTCGTTTTCGATATCCTGGAGCCGTCAAGCATCCCGGACGTCCTTTCCCTGATAAGGTCCGAGAAGAAGTACGTCAAGGAGCTTAACCTCATTCTGAATCCCCCCGCCGGGAGGATGGTCCACGGGTCCTTCATGATAGAGGAATATCCACTGCCGGGCCAGAAGGGATTCCTGATGATATTGAAGGAGCAGAAGGCAAGGACCGTAAAAAAGGAGATCGGCTTCGAGGTCCTCGAGGAGCTGCCCATACCCGTGACGATACTCAACCGGGACCTTGAACCTGTTTTCCAGAACAGCTCCACCGACGAGTGGATCGTCCTCCCCTCGAAGGGTAAGGACCCGATAACCAAACCCGGAAAGGATCGAAAGGGGAAGCTCATGGAATGCCTTGCCTCGGGCAGAGCCGTGAACTTCACCGTTCAGGTCAAGACTTCCGAAGAGCCCCTGGAATTCGACATCACCGCAGTTCCGCTTCCATCGAAGATCAGACCGGACCAGGTCATGGAGTTCTGGCTTCCGAAGGTCTCGGAGGCCGAGAAGAAGAAGGAAAAACATGGGAAGGGTATCGGCCAGGAGATCATAGAAACGGCCAATGCGGTGATCATCGGCCTGAACATGGAGGGGAACATAGTCCTGTTCAACAATGGGGCCTCGAGGGTCCTCGGATATACGTTCGAAGAGGTCAAAGGAACCTCCTGGTTCGATTATCTTGTGGACAAGGAGGACCAGGCGGGGAAGCTCGAGGTATTCCAATGGTCGATAGGGTCGGGATTCAGGACCCAGTACGAGACCAGGGCCAGGTCGAACTCCGGAGCCACCCTGACGATCTCGCTGGAGAACAGCATAATCTTCGACCGGAGCGGGAACGTGAACATGGTGCTCATGATAGGACAGGACATCACCAAGATGAAGAGGCTCGAGGAATCGCTCAGGGAGCAGAGCGAGAAGCTCGTGAACGCAATGGACGAGATCACCCTCTACAACGACCTTATGATACACGATATCCACAACACCAATGCCGGGATCATGGGATATCTCGAGCTCCTCAACATCGAGGGGATCGGAGAGGACAAGAGAAAGAAGTACATCGCCAGGGCCCTCAACGAGGTGGGGAAGAGCTCCTCCATAATCAAGGATGTCAAGGTGATGTCGCTGGCCAAACCCGGTCCGGACAGGAATCCCGTGGGCCTTCTCCCGGTATTCGAAAGCGCATACCGAAAGACCCAGGAGGAATGGGGCGAGCGATGCCCGAAGGTCGACATGGACATACCCGACCTTCACGTGCTCGCCGACGACCTTCTGGAAGAAGGTCTGGTGAGGGTTCTTCATAACACAATACACCGGGGGGCCGGAAAAAGCGCGAAGATCAGCATCTCGGCAAAACGGGACCCCTCAAGGTCGAACCTCGTCCCGGAGCCGGTCCATATCGTCATCAGCGACGATCTCGGAAAAATGGAGGAGGAAGAGATCAAGAGGGTTCTCGACAGGCCCCGGAGCACGGACAAGGGATCCCATGGATTGGGACTGTACCTTGTCAAGAAGATCATCGACAGGTTCGGCGGAATGATATGGGTCGATAATTCAGAGGGTAAGAGACCCGGTATGTCGGTGAACATCATTCTTTCCGAAGCGGTATGAGATCAATCCGCAACGACCCTGAGGGAGCCGTCCTCGTAGTATATCCAGATGTTGTCCCTTATCTTCTTTGTCAGTTCGGAGAGAGCAAGGTAAAGGTCCTCTTCGGAGATCCGGAGGTCCCTGGCAGCATCCCTCGTCACCCAGGGGTAGTTGCCGAAATCATTGTCTCGAACATACTGGTAAACCCTCATCTCCAGGTCGGTAAGGTCCTTCATGGCCATAATACCAGTTCCCCTTCCGGGACTATCTCCATCCGAGCCTGCCGACCCCGCCGTCCCCGTGGGACTTCCTGACAACCCTCAGCTTCCGCCTCTTTCCATCAGCTGCCACAGCAGGCATCTCGAAATGGGTCTTCCTCTTCACCCTGCCCGGGAAATGCTTCAGAAGTATCACCCTGGAGATCGACTGGATCCACCTGTAGGGGACCCCCACGGATGCTGCGTCATCGACCAGTTCCTCGTTCGTCTCCGAAACAAGGAGCTCGTACACTTCCCCGGACTCTAGGTCCACGATCACATCCTCTACATAACCAAGCGAGAGGCCCTTATCTGTTATCACTTCAAGGTTCTGAAGGTTGGTTATCTCTGTAAGCATGCTTATCCCTCTTGACCCTATTATCCGGTGGATGCCTGTATTTTCCCCAGAACACCGGCTCTACATTGACGGATAGTGGTCTTCTATTGTTTAAATGTTTTCAGACAGTTCAGGTTTTTTATCGCTATCATTTGACATTCATCAGCACTTTGGTACCACGTGAACGGTATGTCCCAGAATATGGCTTCTTTTTCACGAACGTTTAATAAACAGCGCATTAATAGCGTCCGTGGTGAACGGTTTGGCCCAGAAGAACGCTACCCGCATAACCACGGAATTCCGAGGGCATCGCATCCTGAACGAACTGCTGAAGGACCCCACGAGGAGCCTTGAGGAGATAGCGAAGGCCTGCGGTTCCTACAGGCAGAAGGTCTGGAGGGAAAAAAAGAAGCTCGAAGAGAGCGAGGCTGTATGGGGCTACACCGCGGTGGTCGATGAGAACGAGATAGACTGGAAATCCTTCCTTCTCCTGATCAAACTGAAACCCCTGACCTCCGAACAGGCCCACCTCCTGATCCGGAGGCACCTGACGAACGCTCCCGGAGAGCTGAACATCAGGCTCATGGATACCTATTACCTCAACGGCAAGTACGACCTGCTGGTGATATTCGCCGCTCCCAACTGGATGATCGCCCGGAAATACTACGATTCCATAAGACTGGAATACGAGGCCTATCTGGAGGAACGCCCGGAGATCATCGATGTGGCGTTCTCCCTCATAAGATGGGGGAAGGTGAACCCGAACATAAACAGGCTGAAGGATTTCATTCCCCCGACCCCCATAAAGTGACATACGATGGCACTGAAGGTTTAGGGGGCTTCAATTAATATCAAACCGTTCCTATGCCCCCGTAGGAGATGAGAACATGGGCAAGACAGATGTGAAGGAAGGCGAGAGCGCCCCGAAGTTCTGCCTGAACGACGAGGATGGTAGGAAGGTCTGCTCCGGTGACCTGATGGGCAAATGGACCGTGCTCTATTTCTATCCAAAGGACGACACCCCCGGATGCACCACCGAAGCCAAGGACTTCTCCTGTGCCGTCGAGGATTTCTCAAGGCTCAACACGAGGATCGTCGGTGTGAGTCCCGACGATCAGGTCAGCCACCTGAAGTTCATCGGAAAGCACGATCTTAAGGTCACGCTCCTCAGCGACCCGGACCACCTTGTCCTCGAGCAGTACGGGGTATGGAAAGCGAAGAAGATGTACGGAAAGGAGTTCATGGGCGTCGAAAGGTCCACCTTCCTGCTCGACCCGGAAGGAAAGGTGCGGAAGGTCTGGAGGAAGGTGAAGGTGGACGGACATGTCGACGAGGTCCTCGACGCCATCAAGAAGAAATAGGACCATTTTGTAATATATAGGGACAATACACTATAATTTCCGTTTAATATCCTCTTGTGCAGACAGCAGGATGGACATTTATGGAAGGTCGGGACCTCACGGCAAATATCAAGGTCACGGGCATGACATGCGCAATGTGCTCTACAGCGATAGCTTCCGCCTTGAAGGACGTGAAGGGGGTGGAAGAGGCCGATGTGGACCTTGCAAGGGAGATCGCCACCGTCAGGTTCGATCCCGGGCTGACCAATATGGCCGGTCTTGAAAAAGCCATCAAAGAGGTCGGATACGGGGTCGTCAACGAGCGTGTGTCCATAAAGATCGGCGGGATGACCTGTGCAATGTGCGCTCAGGCCATAGAGGAGGTCCTTTCCAGCCTCCAGGGCGTTGTCAGCGTCCATGTTAACCTAGGTACGGAACGGGCCAAGGTCGAATACGTTCCGGGCCTTGTTTCGACGGAGGATATGAGAAAGGCCATAGAGGACCTCGGATACCAGTATGTTGGCAAGGATGACGAGGACACGCAGAAAGCGGAGGAAGAGAGCTACAAGAGAGAACAGGCTGCGAGGATAGCGCGGTTCATCCTTGGCCTGGGGGTCGGCCTGACCTTGATGATCGCGATGCAGCTCGGCATCATGTTCCCCTTCGACATGGCGTACGGAATGCTTGTTTTCACGACACCCATCTTCCTTCTCATAAGCTATCCCATATTCCTTGCCGCCTTCAGGTCGCTCCGCCACCGCACCCTCAACATGGATGTGATGTACGGAATGGGTATGGGCGTGGCCTTCGTCGCAAGCGTTCTCGGAACCTTCGAGATCCTGCTTGACCGTCAGTTCCTCTTCTATGACACGGTCCTGATGCTTGCCGGGTTCCTCACGCTTGGAAGGTTCCTCGAGGCAAGGGCCAAGGGAAAGACGAACCTTGCGATCAAGAAGTTAATGAGATTGAGGCCGAAGACCGCTGCGGTGGTCAGGGACGGGGTCGAGAGCCAGGTCGACATCGAGGATGTTCGGATCGCAGACCTGGTCATCGTCCGGCCTGGTGAGAACTTCCCTGTCGACGGCTATGTCGTTAACGGAGAGGGGCACGTTGATGAATCGATGATCACGGGGGAGCCTATTCCCGTGTTCAAATCCGTCGGTGCGTCCGTCATCGGCGGGACCGTGAACGGCACCGGCCTGATCAAGGTCGAGGCCACGCAGGTAGGGAAAGGGACCATGCTCTCGCAGATCATCAGGCTCGTCGAGGAGGCGCAGGGTTCGAAACCTGCGATCCAGAAGGTCGCTGACAAGGCGGTCTCCTATTTCATACCGGTCGTTCTTGCCATAGCTATCCTCTCTTTCATAGTCTGGTACCTTATTCTTGGTGACACACTTATCTTCTCCCTGACGGCCCTGATATCCATCCTGGTGATAGCGTGCCCCTGCGCTCTGGGGCTCGCCACCCCGACCGCGGTTACGGTAGGTATCGGCAGGGGGGCGGAGATGGGAATTCTCATAAAGAACGGAGACGCCCTGGAAAGATCGAAGGCCATCGACACGTTCATATTCGACAAGACCGGCACCCTCACTGAAGGGAGGCCCGTGGTCGATGATGTCGTACCGTTCGGAGTTACGGAAAATGATCTCCTCTCCCTCACTGCCTCCGTCGAGAAGGGGTCGGAGCATCCGATAGCAGCAGCGGTCCTGGACCGGGCGAAAGACCTGAAGCTCCAGGAGATCGAGGGATTCCAGGCCATCGGCGGCAAAGGGATCTCCGGCAGGATCGGGGGACGGGATGTGCTCGTCGGGACCAGGAAGCTGATGGAGGAGCGGAGGATGGAGATACCAAAAGAGACCTCCGCGCAACTCGAGGCGATGGAATCCAGGGGAAAGACCACCTTGCTGACCTCGGTCGATGGAAGGATCATCGGGGTCATCTCGGTATCAGACAAGGTGCGGCCAACCTCCATGAAGGCGGTCTCCGAACTGCGTTCGATGGGCATACGAACGATCATGATTACGGGGGACAACGAGAGAACTGCAAAGGCCGTCGCCGAGCAGGTCGGTATCGAGAAGGTCATCGCGAACGTGCTCCCCGGTCAGAAAGCAGAGGAGGTTAAAAAGCTCCAGTCCGAGGGGCGGACGGTGGCATTCGTGGGGGACGGCATCAACGACGCACCGGCACTGGCCCAGGCGGACGTCGGGATCGCTCAGGGGAGCGGAACGGACGTTGCCATGGAGAGCGGGGATATCGTTCTCGTCAACAGTGATCTGACCGATGCCGTTGCCTCCGTCCAGCTCAGCCGGAAGGTGATGGGGCGGATAAAACAGAACCTTTTCTGGGCATTCGCATACAACACCGCCCTAATCCCGGTTGCCGCAGGCGTTCTCCACCCTGTCGGGGTGAACATGAGGCCGGAGTTCGCCGGGCTAGCAATGGCAATGAGCTCCGTTACGGTTGTCACCCTCTCGCTCATGCTCAGGGGATACGTTCCCGGAGCGAAGAAGGAAGGAAGGAGGAAATAATATGGAAGAGGATCCAGTATGCAAAATGAAAGTTGACCCTGCGACCGCCAAATGGACGAGCGAACACAAGGGGAAGAAGTATTACTTCTGCGCCCCGGGATGCAGATACATGTTCGACAAGGACCCCGAGAAGTACATAAACAGCACCGAGCCGGCAGTGAAGATGTGATCGAGGGGCATCGGGTAGGTCGTTTGGTCTATATGGAAATTCGTTAGATTATTCACATAGAAAGGCTTTCACCCCCACCATGAAGAGCGATATAGATATAGCCCAGGAAGCGGAGCTCAGACCGATAGAGGAGATAGCGGAGAAGGCCGGTCTGAAGGAAGGGGAGTACACTCCCTGGGGGTCCTTCAAGGCAAAGGTCGAGCTTTCGGCCCTTGAAAGGATCTCCGCGCTTCAGAAGGGGCACCTGATACTTGTCACCACGACGAGCCCCACACCTGCCGGCGAGGGAAAGACAACCATGACCATCGGGCTCACCCAGGCCCTGTGCAAGCTGGGACATAAGGCGATGCTCGGGATAAGGGAGCCATCGATGGGGCCCGTCTTCGGGATAAAGGGGGGCGCCGCAGGAGGAGGCTATTCACAGGTGCTTCCCATGGAGGACATCAACCTCCATTTCACCGGGGACATGCATGCCATAACCGCAGCCCACAACCTTCTTGCCGCAGTATTGAACAACCACATGCACCACGGCAACGAGCTGAACATCGATCCGAGGAAGATAGTCTGGCACAGGGTCATGGACATGAACGACAGGTCGCTGCGAAATACCGTTATAGGGCTCGGAGGGAGCGGCAGCGGCATGCCCCAGGAGGATTCATTCGACATCACAGCCGCAAGCGAGGTCATGGCCATAATGTGCCTCTCCACCTCTCTCGCAGACCTCAAGGAGAGGCTGTCGAGGATAATCGTGGCCTACAAGATGACAGGGGAGCCCGTCTTCGCCAGGGACCTGGGCGTGGTAGGGGCGATGGCCATGCTCCTGAAGGACGCCATCCGACCGAACCTGGTCCAGACCATTGAGGGCGTCCCTGCCTTCATACATGGAGGTCCCTTCGCGAACATCGCCCACGGCACGTCATCATACCTGTCGACGAAGATAGGCCTCCACCTCAGCGAGTTCTTCGTGACGGAGGCCGGTTTCGGGTCCGACCTCGGTGCCGAGAAGTTCTTCGACATCTTCTGCCGGGTCACGGGGCTCAGGCCATCCGCGGTGGTGATGGTGGTGACGACCAGGTCGCTCAAGATGCAGGGGGGCGTCCCCAGGGACAAACTGGAGGAGGCGGATGTTCTTGCCGTGAGGAGGGGGATGGCGAACCTCAACAGGCATCTTCAGATCGTCCAGACCTACGGACTTCCCGTTGTCGTGGGAATAAACCTGGTCGAGAAGGACCATGACGACGAGGTGCAGGAGATACTCCGGACCTGTGAGGCAATGGGCATTCCCACCGCGATATCGGACCACCATGCCAGGGGAGGGGATGGGGCGCTGGAGGTGGCAAAGAAGCTCGTCGAGGTCGTCCGGGACTGCAAGGGGTGCTTCAACACGCTGTATCCGGACAACATCCCCATCAAGGAGAAGATCAAATCCATATGCCACAACGTCTACGGGGCGAACAAGGTGGTCTTCTCGGTGGATGCGACCAAGAAGATGGAGCAGTACGAGAAGATGGGATACGGTCATTTTCCCATATGCATGGCAAAGACCCAGTACTCGCTTTCCGACGACCCCAAATTACTGGGGGCCCCCACCAAGTTCAAGATAACCATATCCGAGATCCGGCTGTCAGCAGGAGCGGGGTTCATCATACCCTTGACCGGGAAGATAAACACCATGCCGGGGCTCCCTAAGGAGCCCGCAGCCGTCAAGATGGATGTGACGGAGGATGGAAAGGCCATCGGTCTGTTCTGATCTCAGAGCTTGATCCTTACTGTAATCTCGTGCCTCGCTATATCCTGATCGCCGTCGTCATCTGTCACGGTCAATTTAACTATGTACAATCCAGGGGTAGAATATCTGTGGTTGATGATCTCACCCTCGGCCGTTCTTCCGTCCCCGAGGTCCCACTGGTACCGGGCGATCGAGCCGTCCGTGTCCAGGGAATTGCTGCCGTCGAACTCTACCTCTTCCAGCACCAGAGCAGTCAAAGGTGCATCGATCACGGCCACCGGGGGAACGTTATCGATACCGTTCCCGGACCCGGGAAGGTCGATGGATTCCGAGAATTCGGTGCTTCCACTCACCCAGAGATATTTGCCGTAGGACCTTCCCTCGATGGTCAGGGCGTCCCCGGTCAGGACCTTCAAAGAGGGATCGTCAACAAGGATCACCAATTCAATTTCTGAGATGCCCTTGGCTGGAACAGAGGTTCCGGTCGTATTGTATATCGGGGCGACCTCCTCTTTATCGATGAGGACCTTGCCTTCGACACGGGTCACCTTCATCTTCAGGTTGTTGGGATTGAATATCTGGATCGTGAGACCCAGCTTGAACTCCCTGGCATTCTCATCGATCTCCAGGACGCGAAGGGAGACCACGGTCGTCTCGGGCTTATCATACCTGATGAACAGGTAGACCGAAGGGAGCAGGATCGATAGCAGCAACAGGGCTATGACCGCCGTTATGACGAGAACCTTCCACTTTCTTTTCATGCCAACACAAAACATTCACCGGTGTCATCTTAAATCTTGTGGATAAGGATGATAAACTTTTTACACGGCCCCATCCTTGACCGGACATGGACGATGCTCTCAGGGCGATGTTCGAGAAGCAGGGATACGCGGTGGTGGGAAACCACTCCGCCGTGAAGACCTGCCACTGGCTCCGGGAGTCCCTGATCAACGGAAGGGTCTGCTACAAGCAGTCGTTTTTCGGCATAGACAGCCACAGGTGCCTCCAGATGACCCCGGTGGCGAACGTCTGCAACCATCTATGCCTCTACTGCTGGCGGTACCAGGGAAAGGACGATGTTATAAAGGAATGGGACGACCCGAGGATGATAGTCGAGGGGACCATCGAAGCGCAGAAAAGGCTTGTTTCGGGTTTCAAAGGGGATGACCGATGCGACCCGAAGATGTGGGACGAGGCCAGGGACCCCAACCAGGTCGCAATATCCCTGACAGGGGAGCCCACCATGTACCCCTACCTCGGGGAGCTGATAGCGGAGTACAGGAGGAGGGGGTTCACGACCTTTCTTGTCACCAACGGTACGCTCCCCCATGCGCTGAGGGACCTCGACCCCCTTCCCACCCAGCTGTATGTATCGATAGACGCCCCCAGCGAGGAGATCTACAAAAAGCTCTGCCTCCCCAAGATCAGGGACGGCTGGAAGAAGCTCATGGAGACCGTGGAGCTTTTGCCATCTCTCGACACGAGGACCGTTGCAAGGCATACACTGGTCAAGGGCTGGAACCTGGGGTACGAGGAGGAATACGCTGCCATGGACCTGAAGGGGGACGTGGATTTCATCGAGCCCAAAGGGTACGTGTACGTTGGCTATTCCAGGGAAAGGCTTTCCATGGACAATATGCCCTCCTTCGAAGAGATACAGGGCTTTGCCGGAAGGATGAAGGATCTTACGGGCTACGGCATCGTCGGAAGCAATCCCCCGTCAAGGGTCGTGCTCCTCTCCAGCGGGAAGAGGGAGCTGCACCTCTGACATTTCCGGTGTAACTGGCAAATACCAGCTGAACCTTCCCGTGACGTTACATGACCGCAAAGGACCCTGCTGCAAGAGCGCATTCACCCGATCGGGAGCGTCCGCTGTACCAGGCTCTCGTATTTTTACTGGTGGTTTCGACCATCATCCTGACTGCCTCGGCAGGGATAGCGGCTGTGTATTCCCTGATCTTCTCCCCCGATACCGGTATCCACTGGCAGTTTTTCGCGGCGGTGATGGGGATGTCGCTCTACGTTCTCGGGGTGGAATTCGTAGCTTTCGTTTACCATACCAGGCTCATGAGGGCCCTCTACATCCTCTCTTCGACCTTGATGGGGGCCTTCTTCTACATGTTCCTCACCACCATCATTGGGGGGCCTCTCCTTGCTCTTGGAGCCCTCCTCGGGCTGGTACACGGAACAGAATGGTATCTCATCGGTCTCAGGGTATTCGTCGCGGGAGGCGTTATCATACCTGTTTTATGGGGCCTCGTCGAGGGAAGGTTCCTGCTGACAAAAAGGGTCAAGGTCCCTCTCAAGGGATACAGGGGGAAGGGGTTCAGGATCGTTCTGATCTCCGATGTCCACGTCGGGCTTCTCGTGGCCAAGCACAGGCTCGGCAGGATCAACAGGATCATCGAGAGGGAGAGGCCCGACATCATCGTATCCGCCGGGGACCTGCTGGATACAAATCCCAGGTTCCTTCGGTATGTGACGGTGCATCTGAAAAAACTGGCATCCCTGGCCCCCTCGTATGCAGTGATCGGGAACCACGAGTTCTACCACGGCTTTGCCGAATCGAAGGGATTCCTGAAGGAGCTGGGCTTCGAACTTCTTGACAACAGATCGGTGGTTGAGAGAGGAACGGGGGTGACCCTCATGGGGGTCGACGATCCCTCCGGATTCGAGAGCTACGAGGCCTACCGGCATAAGATAGAGGAGCTGTCTTCCGGAGCTCCAGAGGATAGACCGGTCATTCTCGTGAACCACCAGCCGCTCCATTTCAGGAAAGCCGCCGAGCTCGGTGTCGGCCTGATGCTTTCCGGACATACCCATTCAGGACAGATGTGGCCCGCCGGGTTCGTGACAAAGATGATCTTCAAGGACGGGGACCGGGGCATGAACAGGCTCGGGGACTCTTATCTTTACGTCTGCATCGGAACAGGGTCCTGGGGTCCTCCGATGAGGGTCGGGGCCCCCTCCGAAGTGGTCGTTCTTGATATTGTGGAAAATTAATAGCGGGGCCCGCTTGGCAGGCGAGCCCCCGGGCGAAATATCCCACTCTCCTCTCATTCTATACCATCATTGTCCGTATCGGACAGATGGCCGTCGGTGGAATAACCGCTCCCCACCTCCACACCGTCTATGAGCATGTCGTTGTCGGTGTCCCAGTCGTTGGGGTCCTGCCCGAGGATGAGCTCCATGGGATCGAGGAGGCCGTCGCCATCGGTATCGGGGTTCATGTAATCGGTCCCGATGGACATCTCGTACTCGTCCAACAGGCCGTCGCCGTCGGTGTCCTTGGGCGGAGGGCCCGGTTCCGGGGGGTCCGTAGGTGGTCTTGGCGGAACGGGGACACCAGGATCACCGGCGGTCCCGTCGTTGTCGGTATCGGTCACGTGGCCGTCCGTCGAATCAGAGCCACCCATCTCGACACCGTCTATGAGCATGTCGTTATCGGTGTCCCAATCGTTGGGATCGAGGCCCAGTGACAGCTCCATGTTGTCCCACAGACCGTCGCCGTCGGTGTCGGGATTGTTGAAATCGGTTCCCATTGCCATCTCGTCGGTGTCGGTTATGCCGTCGCCGTCGTCATCGATGTTGCCGTCACCGTCGCCGTCGCCCCCCTGAGCGGGTCCGGAACCCTCTCCGCCGGAATCGTCACCCGGCGGGAAACCGTCACCGTCATCATCCTCGGAGTTGATCAGAGGTTCAAGATCATCGGGATCAGGTATGTCATCACCATCGGTGTCCGGATTGTTCGGATCAGTATGCTGGTACACCGTATCACCGGTTTCCGGATCGATGTGGTCGAACCTGTAGTACTCCGCAAAATTATCGTATGGTGGATCGACCTGGGAATACCTCGAATATTCCTCCCCGCCGAAATAATCATTGTCCATGACTGCATCCGCCGGGTCGGATGGATCCAGAGAATTCTGGACCTCCCATCCATCCGGCAGGCCGTCTCCGTCAGTGTCGTAATTGTTGGGGTCCGATCCGGCGATGAACTCATCCACGTTGATGAGCCCGTCACCGTCGGGGTCCTGGTTCCAGTCGTCTCCCTTCAAAGGGTTCAATGCCGCTGCCATTCCCGCGACCGCTGCCAGTCCCAGGAAGACCGCGATGATGTACGTAATTCTCCTCATGCTTCTCACCTCCACGCGAAAGCAGAGAAAATATAGACAACATGAGTATATAAGCCTAATAAGACGTACATCTAATAAAATAGTTAAATAATTAAAATAAATATATATTTCTTAATAGCGATAAAAATAAAAAGGGTGGGGCGGGACCTGGGCCCCGCCCCGGTGGGCGAAAGATGGAGACTAGGCGATGCCGTCGTTATCGGTATCGTCAAGATGGCCGTCAGTGGAGTATCCGGATCCCATCTCCACGCCGTCGATGAGCATGTCGTTGTCGGTGTCCCAGTCGTTGGGGTCCTGCCCGAGGATGAGCTCCATGGGATCGAGGAGGCCATCGCCATCCGTGTCCGGGTTCATGTAATCGGTCCCGATGGACATCTCGTACTCGTCATCGAGGCCGTCGCCGTCGGTGTCAGGCGGAGGGGGCATCGGCGGACCCGGATTTGGCTGGATCGGGACCGGGTTCCCCGGCCCTCCAGAAGTTCCGTCGTTGTCGGAGTCGATCAGATGGCCGTCGGTGGAGTCCGAGCCGCCGGCCTCGACACCATCGATGAGCATGTCGTTGTCGGTGTCCCAGTCATTGGGATCCAGACCACGGCTCAGCTCCTCGTTGTCCCAGAGGCCGTCACCATCGGTGTCGGGATTGT
>JBLIRI010000005.1:0-40972 GCA_049472235.1 Thermoplasmatota archaeon
TGTTGCTCTGGTCGGCGTAGCCGGCGTTGATACGGAACGGGCCGAGGTCGAAGGTGGCGCCGACCTGCAGGTGCTTCTGGTCCGAGCCGCCGAGCGGGTTGTCGAACGCGTCGTAGCTGACGCCGACCCAGAAGGTGAGAAGGTCCGTGATCCTGAAGCTGTTCAACGATGAGATCGAGAAGATCTATTCTTCCTGCTGAAGCAGTGTCGAGAGTTCATCAACATACGCGTCCTCCTCATCGGTTCCGCTCAGGTCAAATATCTCCGCCCCGTGCTTCCTGGCCCATCTTATCTGCTTTCTCGACAGGGCTATGGTGTCGCTGATTATGGACCGCTCGGTCTCCTCTATGCCCTTAACGCCTTTGATATGGTCAATGATATGACCGTATCCCGTGGAGGTGAACATGGGTGAGCCGGGAGGGTGACCATCTTCGAGGAGCATCCTTACCTCTTCGACCCAGCCGTCGTCGATCATCTTTCTCACACGCGACCTGATCAAGCGGTTCAACTCCTCCCTCTCCCTGTGGGTCGAGACGAGCTTGTACGGCCCTTCGTAGGGTGGGACCCTCTCTGCTTTTTCCGTTCCGATCGCTTTCTCGATGTATCTTATGATCCTGCTGGAATTGTGAGGGTGAACCCTGGAGCCGGCGTCGGGATCGAGCGCCATGAGTAGGCCATGAAGATGGTCCGACCCTAACTTCGCCGCCGCGAGTTTCAGAGCTGTCCTAAGTTCGGGATCCGGGGGAGGCGTTCCTACCAGGCCCCCCATGAATGCATGTATCAGATGGACAGATCCTCCGCAGATCAAGGGGTGCGCCCCTTTCTCGCGGATCGATGAAACGGCGCTCCTCGCTTTTTGGCACCAATCGTGGGAGCTGGAGAACTCGCCGGGCCGCAGATCGTCAACGATATGATACTGCACATCCTTCGAAAGATCGTTCCTCCCGGTCCCGATCCTCAAATTGCCGTACCTCGTCCTGGAATCCGCTGAGACGATCTCGCAGTCGAACCTTCTTGCCATAGATTCGGCCATCCGGGTCTTGCCGGAAGCCGTAGGTCCGGTGATGATCACAAGCAAAAGATCACGCTCCTGGGTGTCGTATCCGGGTCCAGGCTCAGAATGTGGTCGAGTAGAGCATCCTTGGTTTGATGCCCTTAAGTTTCGAGAGAAGCCCGTTATGGAGATTGTTGATTATCTCTGTCCCGGGTATGTTGGCTTCCA
Organism: Thermoplasmatota archaeon; assembly: GCA_049472235.1. GTDB lineage: Archaea > Thermoplasmatota > Penumbrarchaeia > Penumbrarchaeales > Penumbrarchaeaceae > JAFGLL01. Next base: position 1,223 of record JBLIRI010000005.1, read on the forward strand.
CGACCGTGGTCCTTCCGTGCCTTCCGAAGGAAATGACCTTGGTCTGTATCAATCCGAGCTTGTCAAGCTCGTTCATGAGATTGACGACCTGTCTTCTTCCAAGAACCGTCAGTTCGAGCTTCGAAGCATAGAAAGAATAGGTCTCGACGACCTCCTTGGTGGTCGTCTTCATCCTTCCGCTTATCTTCTGCTGTAAAATGGAGTAAAGTACGAGCTTGGTCTGGAGAGGAAGGGTCCGGACCACCTGCGAGACCCTGTCCATTTCGATCTTCTTCTGAGCCTGTTTCACATAGATGGTCGAAAGCCGGGGAGAGTGGTCCCGCTCTGCAAGCTCGGCGGATACACGCAGAAGGTCAAGGGCCTTTCTGGCATCTCCGTTCTCCTGTGCGGCTATGGCCGCGCAATGGGAGATGACGTCCAGGTCCATGGCGTCGGGATAGAACGCCTCCTCGGACCTGTGGGTCAGTATGTCGCGGAGCTGGTTAGCGTTGTAGGGATTGAATACAAGCTCTTCCGCTCCGAGAGACGATCTCACCCTGGAATCCAGATAATCAAGGAAATGCAGATTGTTCGAGATCCCTATGATCGATACCCTCGATCTCTGAAGGTCCTCGTTTATCCTCGTCAGGGTATAGAGGATATCGTCCCCCGATTTGTACACCAGCCTGTCGATCTCATCCATGATGATTATTACCAGGGAATCATCGGCATCCAATTTTTCAAGGAGCCTGTTGTGAACTTCATCTATGGGCAGGCCCGATACAGGGAGCCTGTCCTCTTCGTTAAAGGGAGCGAGCCTGTTGGCGATCTGTGTGATGACCCGATACTGCGTATCCATCTGCTGGCAATTTATGTAGATACATTTCACTGGTTTATGGAGTATATGCGTCAGTTCCCTGCCGAATATCTCATCGAAATCAACCACATTCGATACGGCCGTGAAGGTCCTGGTTATCTCCGGTCCAATGAATTCGGAATCTATATCGGAAAAGGTCCTTTGGACGCTTGTTTTGATCATATCGGATTTTTCCGAAAGCGCCTTCATCAGCAGCTTGGATACAACGGTCTTCCCGGTCCCCGTCATGCCGTAAATCATGATATTCGATGGGGTGTGTCCTTCCAGCGAGGTGATGAGTATCCTTGCGATATTCTGGATCTCCCGCTCACGGTGAGGGAGGGTGTCGGGGATGTATGAGTATCGAAGCACTTCCCTGTTGCGGAAGATGCGCCCCCCGATGTCCAAAATGTCAAAAATATCGCTGGCCAGCTTACTCAAATTTTCACCTTATCCCCTTGGCAACACTTCCAACGATCATCCCGGATCATAATGATTCATGATGTTGAAGCATCCCTTACGGGGGCAGTAACCCACCCGATTATTTATTGTTTTCTTAAATGCCCCATTTTCCTTTTATATGCTTGGACCACAATTTCCATTGGAAATTATGGGTGTTAAAATATTTTATAAACCCTGTATAATTTTCACTTTTAGAAAATATTTCAAGATGAGGTATTTACCATAGGAACCATATGTTTCCTGTATTAATGGGATGAACCCGCCCGTAACGTACGTTACAAAAAAACATACAACACCCTCGAAATGAATAAAGACAGTCAAATTTGGACTGCTTATTAATCTAATATGATTATGTGGTCTAATTGGCAGGGATAGATGGTCTAACAGGCTTTTCATGAGTGTTGTTCCCCATCGCAGATGGTCCAGTCCATCGATGGTTTTTTAATCTAGAAGAAGTTAGAAGCCGCCGGGAAACCCATGGCAGAGCAAATACCCGACAGGTCCAGGACCCTGAGGATGGTCCTAAAGGCTCTCAACGGGACCGTGAAGACGCTGAGCTCGTTGAAGAGGGACCCTCCCATCGTCGAACTTGCTCATCTTCAGATGAACGGGATCTTCAGGATCAACAACCTTTCCGAGATGGAAGCCGAACTTTTCGCCCTCCTTTCGAGGATCAACGGCTACAGGTCGAAGTACTGGTCCCTTGAAAAGGCGATAATGCAGTCATTTTTAAGATACATGAAAAAGAAAAGGTACCTGCCATCCTTCTCCCCCGAGATAGACTCCTTGAAGATAGCGCTGCCGGAGGCGCTCATACTAGGGGACGAGAGGATATGGGTGTATTCCTACGACCAGTACATCGTCAATATAAGCGACAAGGTTGGAAGAAGGCCGGAGCTCGCTCCGAAGGGCATCGAGGTATACGAGGAGGCAATGGGATCCTTTTCAAGCGATATCCAGGGCATCGTCAATACCGCCAATCAGCTTCTTCCGGAGATCCTGATATTCAGTTCAAGGGTCAAGGCCGCATTGAGGTCTTCGGACAGGAATTGGTCGGAGATCCGGGTGAAGAAACCCAGGGTTCACCTTATCGAGAGACCCATAAGGAAGGCGGTGATAGTCAAGAGGCCGCTGCCCCTGCCGAAAAAGCCCAAACGCCCGAGGAGAAAGGTCCTGAAGGGTCCAAAGCATCATATCATAGGACCGGAGGGTAGATGATGGGCCGAAAGCTGCCTAAAGTGCTGCTTGTATCAGGTTGCGTATCGTTCCTGGCAGCGATAATGGTGATCCTGGTCCCGGTCCTTCTCAGCGATCTTGAAGGATCGATCGAGGTAAACTGGGCAAATCCGGTCGGCATACAGATGAAGGGACTGCAGAAGGGGGACAGCTTCGAGGTCGAATACAGTTCCGATATCAATGTAAGCCTCTACCTCCTCACAGATGACCAGGCGAACGAATACAGGTCTCCCGCGCTTTACAAGGACCCACTCCCCGATCCGCTCGTAACTGACAGGGAAGGATCGGTAACGGTCCATATCGAGGAGGACGGAGATTACGAGATCTTGTTCCTTCCCGAGGAACCTGCAAGGACCTTCACGGTCGATTACAAAGTGGACAGATCGCTTGTAATGGAGAGGTCCGCCTTCCTGATATCGTCCATCGGCCTTTTCCTGACCTCGATCATATTCCTCGTTCTAGGGGTTGTACTATTGAAAAGGACTTCCAATGACGGTCAAATGTAAGTGAATTTAAAATATCCATAATCACAATCTCACCTGTCCAGATTTCGTTTTACATCCTAGGAGGGCGGACACCATGACCGGAGTGAACACCAACAATCCCCTGTCCTTGATAACATTCGCACTAATGACGATACTGCTCATGGTGAACGTGCCCTCTGGTCCTTATGCTTCCAATGAGATCGATACCTTGTACACCCACACCCCCTCAAGGAGCTACTCGTTGGACGGGAGCGGACTGGCTTCGGAAAAAGCCTCGACGACCCTCTTCGGCCAGGCATTCCCGGGCCCGGGCGGAAAACTTGGCACGTTCATGTGGACCGGGGACCTTGACATGGACGGGCTCACCGATATGGCCGTTGCATCTTCGGAAGCGCCGGGAAATCCCGAAGAAGGGAATGAGAACATCGGTTATCTTTACATCTGGCTTGGTTCGAGTGAGATCCCATCCGGCGGTATCGATCTCGACGAGGTGGAGCCGGATATCCTCATCAGAGGAGGCCATGAGTTCTCCAGGCTCCTATCCTCGATCGACGTGGGGGACCTCAACAGCGATGGTATCGATGACCTCGTTCTGGGGGTCTCGATGCATCCGTCCTGCGGCAGGGTCTTCATCCTCTGGGGGAGCAGCGGCGGCTGGCCTTCGGTCATAGATCTTTACGATCCGGGCCGGCTTGCACCAAATGGCGATCCGTACGGGTTCACCAGAACGGAGGATTTCATGATCATCGGGGGGCATCTGGCCCCCGTTCCCTGGCCCGAGGCAACCTACGACACGGGTGATACGGTCCTTGTCGATGATATCGACAGGAACGGCAGGGACGATCTGATCTTCTCGAGTCCCGGATGGCACCATGTGGTCATATTCTGGGGCACGGGAGACAAGTTCACACTTGGTTCGGACATGACCATAATCGACGATCAGGACCTTAACTCCAGGTTCGGGGATTCCATGGACCTCGGGGATATCGACGATGATGGCTGGGCCGACCTCATCGTCGGGGCGCCCTATCAGGTGAATTCAACTGCGGGCAAGTACGAATGCGGCATCGCATTCGTCTACCTCAACATTTCCCGGGCGCGTTCCGGTTCACAGTTCGATTCATTCGATCTTGCCCATCCCACGATCTGGGGAACAGGATCCTATGACAGGTTCGGCTGGAGCCTTCTTCTTGAGGATGTGGATGGGGACGGGTTTGACGACATTCTCGTTGGGAGTCCTGATGCGGACGGCCCCCAGAACGCGAGGAACGCAGCGGGCCAGATTTTCGTTTTCAAAGGGGGGTCAAAGTCCTCCTTCCCCCGGTACATGGATGCCGAGTCCTCGTGTGACATAATCATCTATGGGGACAGGAAGGGCGCCGGTGACGATCCGGGGGACGGGATCGGCCGATCGTTTGCCGTTGGTGACATCGATGGCGACGGTGGCATTGAGCTTGTCATCGGATATTCCAGAAGGATGAACGAGAATGAGGTAAGTGTCGGATGCATTGCCGGATACGAGACCAGCAGGGTTTTCACCACGCCATCGGCCATCGCCGATCTCAGAACGCTTGAGACCAGGTTCGAATTCTGGGGGACGACGGAGAACGACAATCTGGGATATTTCGTGGAAATAGGGGATGTGAACAACGACGGGGCGGAGGAATTGCTTGCGAGCGCAACAGCAGCCGATGGCGTCGGAGATACCAGGGTCGACTGCGGAGAGGTATACCTTTTCAATGGTTCGTTCATATCCCTCGGGGACCTGATTCTCTCCGGTGCTGACGTCAAGGACGACCTCTTGAATCCAGGCGGCGGCAGGATATATTTCAACTATACCTTCAGGCACTCCATCGATCCAAGGAGCGTGAAGAGTGCATACCTTGTCCTCGAACCTGGAGTTCTCGACGGCCGCATTGGACTGATAGATGATGAGTTCCTCTCCGATGCGAGTTCACTCACCCTTGATGTGCAGAACTCCTCCCTCACCTACAGCGGGAGCGTCGGCAGGGTCTCCCTTTCCGTTAGACCGGGATGGAACCTCAGGATCGACAGGCCGTACGATATCGATCTGGTCGTGGTAGATGATGGGGGGGCAATGACCACAAGAAGGTTCGTCGACAGGTTCCGGGTTGTCAACCAGCTCATTCTGGACAGATCTGCAAGGATCTTGGTGGATGGCGAGGTGGTCGAGAACATGGACCCCTGGTTGAAGAGGTCATCGATCGTCTCCTTCTCGAACCTGGAAATGCTCTACGATAGACCCGAAAAGATCATCGCACCCTACGGGATCGCGTATGTGGAACTGTACAGAGACGGGACCAAGGTCGATGAACGGCTCCTCTCTTCCCCCTCTACCACGCTCACGGATACTGTCCCATCCTCGAACAGGGTAATTTATACCATAAGGACGAGGTCCGCTCTCGAGCCCCCTCCATGGCAGGGGAGCCCCTTCCAGGTCAAGATGGTTGGAGAGGCAGCATTCGAGTTCAGGGTGGACGATGACCCGCCGATGCCGGTCGAGGGTGTGTTCCTTGAACCGGATGCGGGCAGAAGGTCCATCTTTGACGATGATCGGGAATGGTCGATAGGTTGGAGCTCCTCTGCAGGTCCAGAGCTGGACGGAGGATCGTCGGTCAGGTCGTTCATGGTGTCCATCGACGGGGATGAGCCTGTGACATCATACAGGGCAGGCGGTCTCTTTGGCTCTTACTTCAACGGTTCCGACTTCCAGCAGTTGATGTTCGAGAGGACCGATGGCCCCGTGGATTTCAGCAAGAAAGCATGGGGTCTCTTCGGACCGGAACCGGACCTCCTATGGTACTATTCCTTCAGCATAAGGTGGGACGGGTGGTTCAGGGTTCCTGCCTCGAGGATGTACCAGTTTTCTGTATCTGGGACCGACGACGGTAATGCTATGCTTGTACTGGACGGGAACACCATCATACCTTGGTCTGACCTCAAGACCTCACAGAACTCGGTTCAGCGTTTCCTCAACGAGGGCGACATACTGCCGATCGAGGTCTATTACTATTATCTGACGGACGACCTGCTCAACGCAGAATCCGCCTTTTCACTTCGATACCTTGACGACAAGGGTGTCATGGTGCCCATCCCACCCTCGGAACTCCTCTATCCGTCGAACAGTACTGATTTCAGGATAGGTCTGGAGGACGAGTTCACGGCCACCGTGACGGCTGTGGATTGGGTCGGGCTTTCCTCCGAACCCGCGACCATCACCGGTTACATGGACAACAGGGACCCTGTCTTCAACCTGTCAGCTTTCATGCCCTGGTACGGCGATCCAGCCCCGAAGGTGACCCTGGGCATCAGGGATCCCGCGGTCGGAGGCATACCAAGCTCCGGCATCGACATCTCCTCCATCGAGTACCGTCTCAAGGAACGAAGCTCGGATGCGTTCCAGGAATGGACGAGAGCAGGTATCGAAACGACCGTCCTGGAGCATGGTATCGAAGCCCCGACAAGTGTGCTGGCGACATTCACCTTCGACCTCGATCCCTCATGGAGAGGATCGGTCCAATGGAGGGTCAGCGACATTGTGGGCAATTCGGTCGAATCGTCCACCGTGGATATCGGGATCGACAGCAGCGGACCGGAGTTCGAACTGCTCTCCCCCAATATCCAGATCGTCCAGGATGAAGGCCCGAACACACTGATAATGAAGGTCTTCGATAGACCTGGCTCCGGGGTGGCCCCGGATACAATACAGTACCGTCTGGACACCGGGAGCGGCTGGTCGGACTGGACCGGGATCAATGTTACCGGCTCCGGTGTGGAGATAATATTCGATGTCGTTCTTGAGCTTCCGGCAGGGACGAACCTGGTACATTTCAGCGCCGAGGACCTTGTGGGGAACTGGGGCAGTTCCCTGGTCTATACAATAATTACCGAACCCGTTACGATCAACCAGCCGCCTGTGCCTGGCATCAAGGCTCCTGTGAACGGGTCCTCGATCAAGCTCGGGAACCCGCTGCTCCTTGACGCTTCCGGCACCAGGGACGATTCGGCCGGCCCCTTTCAGAACCTGAGGTTCACCTGGATATCGAACATCGACGGCTATCTGGGAACCGGCGTGGTCCTCAACGTTTATCTGAAGAACCTGGGAGAGCACAGGATCAGGCTCTATGTCGATGACGGAGAATTCAATATCAGCACTTCGGTCTACGTGGAGGTGAAAGAGAACGAACCGGGGCCTCAACCGGACGATGACGATGATCTGACACGTCCAGAACCGGATTATTTCACACCCTTGATGATCTCCGCTTTCTTGATAGTACTTCTTCTTTTGGGATTGTTCCTGGTTTACAGGCGATACAAGGGCAGGAAGGATGAGGAGACGCGTCTGGACTTCGTGGAGAGGACAGACGATGACCTCGAGTACGAGCTGAGGACGGAAGAAGAGGAGAAGGCACTGGGTGTTCATGTAGAAAAGGACGGCAGGAGCGAGGAGGAGAGGGAGGAGGAAAGAAGGAAGCTCTACGGAGAATGAGCTCTCATTCGTTCTTCGAGGGGTCTATCAAAGGTTCGATCCTGTCATACATGAGCTCGTTGGCCAGGACCTTCAGTTCATCGTAGGTATAATCCCTGCCGGCTGGAGGCTTTGGAACATACCATGGATCACCTATCTTCACCCATACACGTCGACCGAGCTTCGGCAGAAAACGTCCCTTGGGCCAGGACCTCTTTGCTCCCGATATTCCAACGGGGATGATAGGGGCATCGGCCAGAAGGGCAAGTCTTATAACGCCGGTATGGGGCGGGTTCAGATGGATCCCGTCCCCTCTGGTCCCTTCCGGAAAGATCCCGATATATTCCCCTTTCTTCAGAGCGTCGATGGCGTATCGGAGAGCTTCCTGGTCCGACCCCCCTCTCACTATAGGGATCGCCCCCACCCCTTTCATGACGATCCTCTGGTGAGGAAGTCGGAAGAGCTCGCTCTTTCCAAGGAACCTGACGGGTCTATAATGGAAGAGGTTCAATACCACACCTTCCGCGTTCGAGCAATGGTTGACCGCATAGATCCTACCGCCTTTGGGGAGTTTGCTGCGGTCCGGAAGCCTGAACAGGCCAAAAACGATCCTGAAAAACGGATTTACGAATGGCCAGGCAAGATAGAAGAGCCAAGCCATTTAAGGGCCTCCTTTTCCATTTCCCTTTCCGGGCTCCGCCCAGCCGTAATGCCCTATCGTTCTTCGCACTCCCTCTTCAAGGGATGTCACAGTTTCGTATCCGAGCTCTTTCCTGATCCTTGAAGCATCGAGATGCCATATGCTGCTGGTCAAACCCCTGTACTTGACCATTGATACCGGAGGAGGCCCCTTCATCAGCGGGGAGACCAGCTGAAAGAACCTGGCTGCGATATGGAGCGCGATCTTCGGCATGCGTATGTGTCCCTTCTTGCCCATTTCCTTTTCAATGGTGTCTACAACATGTTTCAGGGTGTAGGGACCTTCGCTAACATTGTATGTTCTCACACCTTTCCCTTTTTCTACCGCAAGAACGACCGCTTCAACGAGATTATCGACGTGCAGGAGGTTGAATATGGTCTTGCCTCCGCCCACAATGGGCATGATCCCTTTCTTGATCGAGGTAAATGTCTTCATGCCCGAAGAGTGGATGTTCATACCTTCTCCGTAGAGAACGGTCGGTCTCAGTATGATCACATCCACGCCATCCTTCTCCCCCGCTTTCCGGAGAAAATCCTCTGCTTTCAATTTGGAGCGTCCGTAAGCATCATCAGGTCTCGGCTCGGTATCCTCCGTCATTCCCCTATCTGCGGTTCCCTGCGGGCCGATAGCGGATACCGTCGAGATCATTATGAACTTCTTCATCCCGCCTTCAAGCGCCTTTTTGTACACATTGACAGTACCCTGGTAATTGACCCTGAACATCAGTTCGTCCGTAGGATGACTGGATTCCAGGATCCCCGCACAGTGGACCACGATATCAGTTTCCGGAAGTTCGAATCCGGAGGGATCCGTGATATCCCCCTTGAAGAAACCAACACCTTCCACCTGCTCGTCGGGCAGCGCCATCTGATGAACGGTATAACCGGAATCTATCAGTCTGCTGGCGACCTTCCTACCGAGGAAGCCGGAGCCCCCCGTCACAACGGCCGTTCCTTCCACACTGCTTGTATGCGATTTCTCCTAATATCAATTACGTTGGATGATCAGGGAAAATAGAAAAAAAATCGGGACCCGCAGAACGGGTCCCTTTTTCCTTCAAAGGAAGGAACTTTACATCTTGCCCTTTTCCTCTATAAGGTGCTCGACGACCACCGGATCGGCAAGGGTCGAGGTATCTCCGATCTGGTCCATCTCGTTGGATGCGATCTTTCTGAGGATCCTTCTCATGATCTTTCCGGACCTGGTCTTTGGAAGTCCAGGCGCCCAATGGATAACGTCGGGTGTGGCTATGGGTCCGATCTCCTCGCGAACGTGCTTGACAAGCTCTTTCTTGAGGCCTTCGGTGTACTCCTGACCCGTTTTCAGGGTGACATAGGCATAGATGCCCTGTCCCTTGATCTCGTGCGGGTAGCCGACCACGGCTGCTTCCGCGACCGCGGGGTGGGACACAAGGGCGGATTCGACCTCCGCCGTACCCATCCTGTGGCCGGAAACGTTGATGACGTCATCGATCCTTCCGGTGATCCAGTAATACCCGTCATTGTCCCTCTTGGCACCATCGCCGGTGGTGTAGTATCCCTTGAACATGGAGAAGTAGGTCTCGAAGAACCTCCTGTGGTCTCCGTAGACGGTCCTCATGATGCCGGGCCAGGCGGCCTTTATCAGAAGGGGTCCCTCGGCGACACCGTTCTGCTCCTTCCCTTCGCTGTCAACTATTACCGGCTGGACGCCGAAGAAAGGCAGGGTGGCCGATCCGGGTTTTGTCGGGGTCACGCCCGGAAGCGGCGTGATCAGGATACCGCCGGTCTCGGTCTGCCACCATGTGTCGACAATGGGGCATCTTCCCTCACCGATGACATTGAAGTACCATTTCCAGGCTTCGGGATTTATGGGTTCTCCCACGGTCCCGAGTATCCTGAGGGATCTCCTTGATGTCTTCTTCACCGGATCGTCCCCTTCCTTCATCAGAGCCCTGATCGCGGTGGGTGCTGTGTAGAACTGATTGACCTTGTACTTGTCCACGACCTGCCAGAACCTGCTTGCATCGGGATAGTTGGGAACGCCCTCGAACATGACCGAGGTGGCTCCATTGAGAAGCGGGCCGTACACGATGTAGGAGTGTCCGGTGATCCAGCCGATGTCCGCAGTGCACCAGTAGATGTCACCATCGTGGTAGTCGAAGACATATTTGTGGGTGGTGGAAGCATACACCATGTATCCACCGGTTGTATGGAGAACACCCTTGGGCTTTCCGGTTGAACCGGATGTGTAGAGGATGAAGAGCGGGTCCTCGGCGTCCATCTCCTCCGGGGGACAGACATCGGAGGTTCCCTCCATCTCATCGTGCCACCAGAGGTCCCTTCCCTCGTTCATTGGCACTTCGACACCCGTCCTCTTGACGACGATAACCGTCTTGATGGAAGGGGTGCTCTTGAGAGCCCTGTCGGCGTTGGTCTTCATGGGTATGTCGTTCTTCTTGCCCCTGAGTGCGGTGTCCTGGGTTATCAGTACCTTGCACTCCGAATCGTTGATCCTGTCCTTGAGGGAATCCGGGGAGAACGCTCCGAAGACGATCGAATGTATCGCTCCTATCCTTGCACAGGCGAGCATGGCGATCGGAAGCTGGGGGATCATCTGCATGTACATGCAGACCCTGTCCCCTTTCTTCACGCCATTCGCCTTCAGGACATTTGCGAACTTGTTCACCTCATGGTAGAGGTATCTGTAGGTGAGCTTCTGGTCCTCATCCGGTGAATTTCCTTCCCAGATCAGGGCCACCTGATCGCCTCTCTTCTCGAGGTTCCGGTCGAGACAGTTGTACGACAGGTTGGTCTTCCCACCCTTGAACCATTTAATGGAGGGTGTGTTGAACTCGTACTCCATGACCTTGTCCCACTTCTTGAACCAGTGGAAGTTCTCGGCTATCTCGCCCCAGAACCCTTCCGGGTCCTCGATGGACCTCTTGTACATTTCCCTATATTCATCCAAACTCTTGATATGCGCCATATCCTTTACGTTCGTAGGTGGCTGGTATATCTCGGTTTTTTCGTCTGGTGCCATTATGCTACCTCCGACCGATAACCGGACCGCGGACGGATGTCCAGCAGCCCTGTTAACGTGAAACTGCCCCATCGGGGACGCGGGGCAATGTAGATGTCTCTATATAACCGTTTACATTGTAAATAACCGAACTTTGTTCTATTACTTCAGTAGGAATGGACCCGTGTTCCCGTTCAATTAAACCCGTCATCGAAAAAAGGGCTCGTTCACATACTCATTTAGTTAAAAAATATTGTATCCATCATAACTTTATTAAGCATTCAGCGGGTTAACCGGTCCATAGGAAGACATCTCGATTTGGGGGATGTTTGTCTTGCACGAGCTCGTCACAATAGAGAACCTCAGGACGGCACTGTCCAAACTATTCGACCAGGTCGAAGGCACGGACCAGGAATGGGTCGAGCAGATAGCAGAGTTCGTCATGGATTTCTTCGGGTACGAGGAGCGGATCCTCGATAACAGATTGACCCCCAAGGACCGGGACGTCTTCTACATGCTGGAAGGTCTGGGTCTGCTCAAAACGGAGATGGAGGAGGCGACGATCCAGAAGGGAAAGATCTGGCGGATCCATTACTGGATCCTCAACACGGAGAAGATCAAGGAACTTGTCAAGGAACTCCCCGAGATGGAGCAGGATGATGAGTTCATGAAGGAAGGTTCCGTTTACGACAATCTCTCGGACATGGTATGGAGCCAGCACAGGTAAGTTCGAACCGTCAATATCGAACGGGTTACTGATTTATACAAGCACATCATTTGGGCGGCGGTCAGATGTGGGAACGACTTGTCACTCCGCTATCGATAATACTCGCACTTCTTTGCTGGACCTTCATTCTTCTGATACTCGAACAGAGGAAGGTCCTTGAAAAATTGAACATGTCCAGGATCTGGTTCCTGGCATTGATGTGGAGGACCAAGAAAGGGACCGGGCTCATAGAGAGGGTGGCAAGCCCCAAAAAGTTCTGGACCAATCTTGCGAATTTCGGATTCATCCTGTTCTTCTCGGGCATGCTGCTGATGTATGTGATGCTCGCCATATCGGCTTTCATAACCCTGACAAGCCCGCTCGTGAGACCGGTCGGTGCCAAGGAGGTGCTGGTCCTCCCGGGTATCAATCCATACGTACCATTCATCTACGGCTTAATAGGCCTGGTGGTGGCCGTAGTTGCACACGAGCTCAGCCACGGGATCATTGCAAAGGCCGAAGGTTTCAAGGTGAAGGCTCTCGGACTTCTCTTCATCCTGATACCCGTCGGAGCCTTCATGGAACCTGACGAAGAGGAGGTCAATAAGGGTCCGAGAAGGTCGAGGATGAGGATGTTCACTGCGGGGCCCATGATCAATTTCTTCCTCGCTTTTCTTTTTCTGGGGCTCTTCTCCTGGGGGATGATGGCATCTCTCGGAGCCGAGGATGATCCGATGATCATTACGGATATAGCCACCACCTCCCCTTTCCACACTGCCCTTGAAGAGCATCCCAAGGCCATCTATACAGTGAACGGGACGGAGATACATTCCTACTCCGACCTTTATTCCATAGAGGGCATCTATCCCGGCACATGGGTCAATTCGACCATCAAGGTCAATGGCGACAGGATGACGTTTCCGGCCTTGGGAGGCATACTGGTCTCAAATGTAGGAGAGGACACACCGGCCGAAAAGGCCATGATGAAGGAAGGCTCGATCCTGGTCTCTATGGACGGTCAGGTCCTCTACAACAGCGAGGTCTTCCATGACCTGATGGAGGAGACCGTGAGAGGACAGATCGTGAACCTTACCGTGCTGGTCCCGTATTACACTCCGGACGGAAAGGAGATCATCCTCAACGGGACCTATCCCTACCCCATCCCCGCGGCGGACAGCGGGAACGGTACCGAATTCCTGCCCCCCAACGGATACCAGAACATGTTCCTGCAGACCTATAACATCGAACTTGACAACAAATATGAATACGTCCCCCTGGAGCAATTCAAGGGGAAAGGATACATTGGCATTGCCTCGTCCTACATGGGCCTTGCAGGTGTGGGAAGCGAACAGCTGATCGACCAGATAGCCCATCCGATCAGTTCCGCAGACAGCTTTTCCGAGGGTTTCTTCAACGTTCTTTACATCACTTTCAGGCTCCCGCTCGAGACGAAGATCATGCCTTTCCACGACCCTCTCACGGACATTTACGAGGTGCAGGGGCCGCTTTCGTTCATGCCTGAAGGGGCGTTCTGGTTCCTGGCGAACACCATGTTCTACATCTTTTGGCTCAACATACTTCTGGGCCTCTTCAACGCACTGCCCATGATACCTCTGGACGGTGGCTTCGTTTTCAGGGATGCAACGGTTCTGCTGCTGAAAAAGTTCATGAAGGGCCGGAAGGAGGAGGACCTTGAGAACACCGCCAGGAGGATCTCCGCCATCGCCTCCTTCTCGGTGCTGGGATTGATCCTGATATCCATTTTCTGGCCCTGGATAAGGGTATTTTTCATATGATCTCAGGGAAAACCGTCCGAGCCCGCGTACCGCTCCTGTTCGGAGAAGATGCAGCCGCAATAGGGTTGTCGGTACATCCTTCTCCCCTTCGATCTCCTTAGTGATTCCTTCCAGTATTTCCTCAGGTCCATGTAGATGAAATCGATACCGGTCTCCGATCCGATCTCCTCCCCGATCCTTCTGATGATATCATGGTCCTGATGCTTCGATATCAGAAGCGTTGTGGAATATCCGTCATAATCCTTCCTTTTGGCTTCTTCTGCGGCCCTTCCGAGTCTGAGGCGGTAGCAGAAATCGCAGCGTCCTGCTCTTTGGGGGGCCGTCATCCCCGGACCGGCCCACTCCTCAACTGCCGCGGCCGAGTTGATCATTCCGAATAGAGTGCTGTAGAGGGGATATTCGTCCAGATAGATCATTTCCATGGGTTCCAGGTAGACATATCTCTGAAGTGTCTGAAGCCTTCTGTCGTACTCGGTCCAGGGGTGGATGTTGGGATTGAACCAGAGTCCGGTGACGTCCATTCCTTCTTCCTCAAAGGGTATCCTGGAACCTGTGAGGCAGGGGCCGCAGCAGGTTTGCAAAAGGACCTTCAATCGCCGCACCCCCTTCTTGATATCTCCCTCGAGAGAAGTTCGGATATCAGCTTTCCATCTACCTTCCCCCGGTAGACCTTCATCACCTCTCCCATCAGCGGACCGACGGACCTTTCACCCCTTTCGGTTATGAATTCCCGTTTTCGCAGGACGAGCTCGCTGATGAAATTCCCCACTTCCTGCTCTATGTCACCTTCGGAACGATGGCTGTCCAGTATGCGGTCCAGAGTTCCTTCCTCGCTCTCCCCCTCTCTGATCTTTTCGATCAATGAACCCATGACCATATCCATTGCCTCCTTTGCGACCTTCCCGCTTTCAACGGCCCCGATCACCTTCGATATGGAGCCATTGGATACCATATCCCCGTTCTCGCCCTCCTTCAGAAGGCCCGGGATAATGTTGATAAGGAGCCGTGATAGCGGTCTTGGATCTGCCCCCGCGGCTAGAAGTTCCTCGAAACGATCCATCAGGTCATGTCTGTAGAGTTGGGAGATGATCTCCATCTGAAGACCTGTTTCTTCAGCCAGGCGTTCGAAAAGGGCTTCCTTCGGTTCGGGGAACCCATTCATGATCCTCCCAAGTTCCTCATGATCGACCGTGATCGGCGGGATATCGGTCTCGGGATACATCCTTGCCGCGCCCGGAAGAGGCCGCAGGTATTCTGTCCTCCCATCTTTGATGGGCTTCCTTACCTCGCCGGGTATTCCTTCGAACGCCTGGAGTGCCCTCGCATGTGCGGCCTTCAGGGCTTTTTCCGCCGTTTCCAGTGGTGCGCATACCAGTATGAAGGCGTCCCTTCTACTGTCCAGACCCAGTATGGAATATACCGAATTCACCTCATCCTCCGATATTCCGTAGTCCGGAAGTTCATCGGAATGGAAGAGTCCCTTCACTCCGGCCATTATCCTCGCATGGGAAGCAAGTTCGGGTCCAAGCCTCTTGACATCGTCGATATCCCTTCGGATGGTCCTCAGGGGGGATCCTTTCAAGAACGCCTGTCTCTCCCGTGTTCCGAGGAAACCTCCCATCGCCTCCAGTGGCTGGCCGAGTATGACCCCTCCTTTCTTCAGCTCCGTGGAAAGGACCCTGGAACCCGTATTCTCGAAGATCTTGGTGATATCGACCAGGTTCAGCTCCAGGTCCTCCTTTCGGACCGTTCCAGCAAGGTCCCTGGCGATCTCGAGGAGGTGCATCTGCCTGACCGCTTCCTTGGTTACAAGTTCCGGGATGCCGTCAAGGTCCTGGACCAGCTTGATCTCGACCCTGCTTCCACCGTCTATCGATACGTTGAGGTCCTGGCGTATGGTCCCGAGCCCTCTTCTGACCCTGCGTGTTGACCTGAGCAGCTCACCGATATGAGCTGCGAATTCCCGGGCTGCGGAGGGGGACCTGATATCAGGACTCGTTGATATCTCCACTTCCGGGATGCCCAGCCTGTCCAATCTGTATGTCGGGACCGGGTCGGCGGATCCGATGATCCTTGCCGCATCCTCCTCGAGACATACGGATGAGATGCCGATCACGGAGCCGTCCGGAAGTGTGCATGAGCCATCTATCCCCACGATGGCGGTCCTCTGGAAACCGGAGGGGTTCGATCCGTCGACAACGATCTTCCTCATGAAGAGGACCTCGTTCGGTACGGTGCACCCAAGGAGCATGGAGACCATCAAGGCTCCTTCAACGGTCCCTTCATCCGGCATGTGGGGGGGCTCCTCATCGATCTCCACCAGACATGAATTGGTTGTAATGGAATATTCGATCCAGTGCATCTTCTCCATTTCCTTCAAAGCGGCAGCGTCCAGTTCACCCCTCTCGGACCTGGAAAGTCCCAGCTTTCTTCTTATCCTCATCAATTCCCGGTCCTCGAGCTGCCCCTGGCATCCGCAAAAGAGCTTCCTACCCTTGAGCTGCCTGTGGATCTCGAGGCCTATCCTCAATCCCAGGGCCTCGTGGTCCAATCTTTCAACGGATACAAGGTCGTCTATCTCCGTTCATTCCACCCCCAGGTCCCGGAGGGTCTTCAGGTATTCCTGTCCGAAGGAACCAATGACCCTTCTATCTGATATCTCACCCGCCATGTTCCCGAGGAAAAGCTCCCTGAACCCGGGGATCATCCGTGATGGTCGAACATCCTTCAGGGCGTTCAATACCCACATGGTCTTTATCTGGGCAACATGGGGGAGCATGTCCCCTGCAGGGATGACGCCAGCGTCCAACAGGTCCCTTCCCGTCGCATATACGTCCAGGTCCGTGGACCCGCTTATGCAGTCCGTGGTCATCACCACAGGTATTCCCCGTCCGGTCAGGTCCCTTATCCGGTCAAGATATCTGGAGTGGATATGGCCCATTCCTGAACCCGCGATCACCAGGCCGCTGTATTCCTTAGCCACGGTCTCGAGGACAGGTCCGAGGTCTCCTGTCTGTGAGCTGATCAACAGCACCCTGTCGTTGAAACCGGGCCTGGCCTCGAATTCGCCCTCCGCCTTCCCTGGAAGATCGAGCACTTTCAGGGAATCGTCAATGACCGCCCCGACGGGAAGCCTATCTATCGACACGAACGCGTCCCTTCTGGTCGAGTGCATCTTCCTGACCCTTGTACCCAGGTGGATAAGGCTCGGCCCGTCATTGATCGATGCGTGCATGAGGACGTATACTCCTCCAGGAACATCACTCGAGGCCAGGATCAGGGAGTGCTTGAGGTTCAGCCTTGAATCGGACGAAGGTCTGTCGGAGGACCTCTGGGAGCCGGTGAGAACGATCGGCCCGGGAGGGGCCTGAAGGGTGAAGGACAAGGCGGCCGATGTGCTGGCAAGCGTATCGGTTCCATGGGCTATCACCACCCCCTTCGCTCCTGACGAGAATGCCTCCTGTACATACCTGGTGTATTCATCCCAGTGCTCCACGGTCACATCCTCCGAGAGGATGGATGATGCCACGACAAGTTCCAGGTCGCAGATCCCCGGGATATCCGGGACCGCATCATACAGCTCCTTTGGTGTCATTGCCGGGTGCACTCCACCTGTACGATAGTCGACCATGGAGGCTATCGTTCCCCCGGTCCCGACAAGAACGATCTTCACCCCTTGTCCGGAAGTGCCTTGTAGTCCTTCCGGTCCTTGACGGTCCGCGCTCCGTTCAATAAGGTCCACACCCTCGATGCACCGTGCATCAAGACTGAGATTGTATCCGTTCGATAATTTGACGATCAGGTTCTCATCTCTCGAACGGGAGCCTTTCTCCAGGATCAGGCACACCAATGAAGATCGATGCTCTTTTCCGGTATGGGGCTGAGAGGGAAAGGACACCTGCAGCCTTACCAGATCGCCCGGTGCGAATCCGTACCTTTCAAGAAGCTCCCCGGGGGTATTGGTGTACATTGCGGGTAAATCGTATCGAGGTCATTTAATCCTTTGTTTCGCCAGGGAGCTCGAAGATAGTGTTATTCTTTCAAAAATATCTATTATTAAAACAATATTTTTCCCGGATAAATTCTACTTATTGGTAATGCCGGAAAATCGTTTAAATACCAAGTTATCACTAGACCGCATAGACCTCAGGGGTATGAGCGATGGCAAGGATAATGGTAGTTGAAGACGAGGAGGAACTACTATCCCTCTATTCAGAGATGATGGAGATCTTCGGTTACGAGATCGTGGCAGCGGCCACCAATGGAGATGAGGCACTGAAGGCCTATGAATCCATGTCCGAAAAACCGGATCTGATAATCCTTGACCACAGAATGCCGGTCAGGAACGGTCTGGAGACCGCTGTCGAGATATTGAAGAAGGACCCGGACCAGAAGATCGTCTTCGTCTCGGCCGATTCAACCGTGAAAAAGGCCGCCATGGACCTCGGCGTGATAGATTTCCTCGAGAAGCCATTCGTTCTCCAGAAGCTTAAAGATAGCATTGATGCCATCCTTTCATGAAGATATGAGGTGTTTATTATGAAGATCTTGGTGCCGACAGCGGGTCCCGAACCTGCAAGGATGAACGCATTGAGGATAGTGCGGATCGCAAAACGTTTCAATGCGGAGATCGTCGTTGTCCATATCAGGGACCAGGGAGAATCCAGAGAGGGCGACATGGCGCTCGAGATATTCTCCAAGGTCGCGACCGAGGAAAAGGTCCCCCACAAGCTCATTCCCGCAATTGGGGAGATCTCCTCCACGATAATCGGTCAGGCCAGGTTCAATGAGGTCGATCTTATCATAATGGGGGCGACGGAAGGAAGGGGGGTGGCCGGCTGGATAGTGGACAGGATAATGGCGAATACCGATGCACCCGTGCTTATACTCCCCTGGTCAAAGGTCGATTGAGAAGAAAAGGATCCTGATCAAAGAGGCAGCTGCCACTTGAGGATCTCGATAACTATCACGGCAATTATTCCGGCAGCCACCACGTATCTCGGGTCTATCTTGAGAGCGGTCTCCTCTTCGGCATCGAAATATCTGATAAGACCCGCGGCCGAATGGAAGCCTTCACCTTTTTTACCTTTCTTCGGTGGCGCCATGGTCGACCAAAATCGACCCCCTTTATTTATATTTTATCTTGGGATGTGCTGTTTCGCGGGGGGATCAGCAATAATTTGACATCTTGCCATGCCATCAGCAGGGATTGGAATACCTCCTCCCGTTGAAATGAATTTATCTTCGATCCTCTGCGATATATGGAAATTGACCCTATCATAACAGACCACGGGTCTGCACATAGGCGATCTGGCCGTTGGTCATATCAAGACCAACCTCCAGTGTGCCATCGAAGGATTCGACCACCATGCAATAAGGGATCGACCCGCCGAGGCTTGGATCGACCAGACCAACCCTTGGATAGGGGTGGTCTACCCTTGTCGAGATGGAATAGAGGTTCAGCCTGATATCATCCTCGGCGAGTGGTTTCGCCTTTCCGTAGATCTTTCCGATAGAGGCGCGGTCCAGCTGGTAAAGAAGCTCTTTCAAGGCGTATTCCCCGCCGGAAAACGAGAGGACGAAACCGAGTTGGGACCTTGAGATCGAGATCGGGGTTACCTTTGACAGGAAACCCGTTTGATTGTTGTTGGTGACATTGGCCTTCCATCCCCATTCCTCTTCCGGTTCGACGATGTTGAAGCCCCAGGTCTCCCTTCCCCCGAAGCGTGAGAAGTTAGAGTAGGAGACCGTCAGGTCGTCCTTGTTGCTGCTCCACAGAGCGTATTCCCTGCTTTCCAGCACCAGGTCCAATGAAGGAACCGGTGCCATTCCCGTAGGGATGGAGCTGTCGAATCCTCCAAGACCCGGGATCATATCCCAGTCACTGCTGAACTCCTGTTCAAGGCCCGGATATACCTCATCAACCCTCGTCAGGGTCTCGTGTCTGTGCTGGGAAGATCCGTATATGACGAATTCGTCTCCCCTGGTGAATCCGACCATTTCCTGTTCAAGGTCAATGGTGGTGGGGTGGTCGATATTGTCCCTGGTGGTGGCGTTCAGGACCATACGCACCGAGGCCGGGATGTCGCTTGAGATCCAGTGGACCATCCTGAACTCCTCGATATCCAGCTCCCTTTTCGTGGCCTGGTCCATGAGAAATGTGACCATCAGGCTCGGTCTTCCGAAAATGATCTCCACTTCCGTCGCCGACCACGTTAGGTCGTAGGGCCCCCATCTGGCGATACCTTCCTCGCCGATGGAGATGTTCCGGTCTTCCTTGATATCCTCGATCCTGAACTCGCTGCTCTGCCTGTCCAGGGACGGGTAGAGCATCATACTCTCCTCCATGTCATAATCAATGGGGACGGCTGAGGTCAATGGTATCGAGACATGTGTGGTCGTGTCTGAGAAGGTTCGAAAGGTCCTTTGATTGAAAAGGTCGACATGGTTCTGCTGGCTGATGGTCGTATGTCCCGTGACGGTGGGGTTCTCACCGCTTTTCATTGAGACACTTCCCGAGAACCTCAGAAACTCATCGGTTCGTCTTTCCAGCCTTGCATATTCGACTCCCAGACCGTCCTTACCGTCCTCGATGTCCTGCGATATGGACATCGTCATTGGATTGGCCTTCTCAGTCCAGAAATCGACGTCCAGCGTTTCAAATACGTACACGTCCTTCTTCTCGATCATATCGTCGACATTCTCTATCGTGAGGTGGCCCAAAACATCGTATCTTGCATTATCCCCGTATCTTTCCCTCTCTATGGCGATCTGCCTGTTCCCGACACCTAGGAACTTGTTCTCCTTTACCTCCTCGCCGTTCTTGATCACCCTCAGATCTATCCTGTAGGTTTCCGGTTTTGTGAAATATACCTCTATTGATGGATCGACCAACCTCCCGGAAACGATCCTGTAGTCCCCCGGAATGATCTCCCATTTGAAAGCCGCATCCGGGTCATCGAACTCTGCAGAAAGGTTCAGGACCGATCCCGCGATCGGGTCCATATCCGATATCCTGAACTCCGCGGTCAACTCTTCCGTTCTGCCGTTCTCTTCCGTAGGCCTCGAAAGGTAGAGGTATGATCCGACACCGATCAGGGTAAGTGCTATGAATATCGTGATCCCATAGTAGAACCACCTGTGGTCCCTCCGTCCAGCTCCGTGAGGTCCTATCCCTTCGCTATCCCGGACGCCATCATCGGCCGTGGGGGAAGCCTCGATCATTTCTTCCATCTGACCGGGCTTGATGCCGGTATCGGGTCCCTTGAACTTGTCATCATCCGAGGAAAGGTCCAGGAGGTCCTCGTCATCCGAAACGTGATCGGACCCGTCGATATTATCCGAAAGGGAGATATCGTCCTCGGAACCTGTGACGAAATGATCCTCCGAGATCGGTGCTCCGTAGAGCAGGAGGTCCTCATCGAATTCGGGAGCCTCAATATCCATGCCTGCCCTGTCGATGTCCGGTAGTATCTCGTTGTTGTAGAACTCTACCAGCTGTTCCCTCTTCTGTCTGTATCCATCTATGTCCGTGAAAAGAAGGTCCTTCATCCCCTCGGTGTCAAGACCTGCCGATCCGAGGACTTCGAGAAATTCCATCTCCTTGCCGACATCGAGGTTTCCCATTTCGTCCACGGGAATGGTATCCGGGATGGGGGAGCTTTCCTCCATGTGAGGAGATTATTGAACCTTTCCATAAACTTATTGGCCCGTGGACTGAAAATTCCATGGTTTCTCATTATAGGTAGAATTTTTCTTCTTGTCACTCTACTTTTGCTATTTTTCTCAATAATGCGTTACAATTTACATTTTAATAGAGATATTTATCTCTAAATATATATGCAGTATATTCTACGTAAGAAGATATTGACTCTGATAATATTATATAGTTCAGAAATTTTCTATGTATTTTTTAAACTGTCCGTGTTGTGGCAGAATTATTCCATTATCATGCCTTTAAGAAGAATTATTCTTGATATGATGGGACACGTTGATGATTCCTGTGTAATTTATAGTGTCCTTCGGCCTACCGAAAGACACTTTAAGGTTTTTCAATTTATTACAATTTTCATGATCAGGGGTCTTCAGAGAGGTCTTTTTCCAGTGGAAGTATACCTTATGGATTATTTACATAGTTCTACATATGTCATATTATTATGAAAAAATATAAAATAATATTATAAAATTAATGATAGTAAAAATAATATTCTCATGGAATAGCATTTTTACACTGGAAATGGGGGGGTTTTGGAATCAAAAATCAAGAACATCGATATTTTCAGCTAGGCGGGTATCCGATCAACCTTCTCATCGTTCAGAATGAAGAAGAATCCGCCTCTCTTCATCGCTCCCTGAACTTTATTGAACCTCTCGGGGTCGATGATACTTTCGAACTCTCCCTTGTATATGATCCCCTCCCAATGCAGGTAACCGCAGTTCATGGGATTGGAGAGGATCCGGGAAACGGTCTTCTTCTCCCAATTCTTCAAACCCTTCTTGGTGAGGATCCCGTCCTCTTCCAATCTCTGACAGATCTCCGACAGTGAGCCGCCTGCGAGGTACATCTCGTACATGGTCCTGATCGCTGCAGCCTCTCCCGGTACGATGGTTATCTCCCCGTCATCAAGATCGAATCCGTAGGGTATGTTGAATCCAAGATGCCCCGAGCCTTCCTTCGCCTTCTGCATCATTCCGACATAGACCCTCTCTCCTATCTGCTCGGATTCGAGCTGAGCGATCCTCTGTATTATGTCCATGACGAAACGACCCATTGCGGTGGTGGTGTCGAAGGATTCCTGCATGGAGGTGAATTCCTTGCCGTTCTGCTTCAGCATCTCCATCATGGTGGTGAAGTTCTTGGAATTCCGATGGATCCTGTCCATCTTCATGACGACGAGGATGTCCCACCCTTCCATTTCCTCCATCATTTTCTTGTAAGCGGGTCTGTCGTCGCTGCGTCCGGAGTATCCGTCGTCGATATAGACCTTTACGATCCTCCATTCTTTCGCCATGCAATAAGCCCTCAATCTTTCTTCCTGGGCAGCGAGCGAATAACCTTCCTTTGCCTGGTCCTCCGTCGAGACCCTTGCATACAGGACCGCTCTGTCCTTGTTCACCGGGGGATCATCTGTCATTCTGAACCCTCCGCCGGAATGAGGACCAGTTTGTCGCCTTCGATATCTATGCGGAAATAGGAGCCGACGCTCATCCCCATCAATCTGCATACGGAGCTTGATAAAAGAACACCCTGTCCATTGCCGATCTTCCTCAATCTCGTTCGCTCAAGGGACGATCTCATGACATGGGAATATGTTATAACATATTTATAATTATGTAGTAACATTTATAAATTTTTAATAATAAAAGAATAATTCTTATTATCAATATTTTCAAAGAAAAATTCTACCATAATGGGTACGGATGGAAATGAGAACAAAAAAAATGTGGAGAGAGGGAGATTCGAACCAACGCAAAATAAGAAATTTTGCTTGCCTTCAGATATCTCCCGTACATCATTGGATCGATATCTCAAGGTCCTTCGGAGTTCGGATCTCCTACCATCATATGGTCCTGTATCATCGCTGCGCTCTGCTACAGAACAATAAAAAATGTGGAGAGAGGGAGATTCGAACTCCCGTAGAGCCGATCTGCAGTCGACCGCATAGCCTCTCTGCCATCTCTCCGGAGGTTTCGGGTGGGTCCCTATTGCTAATCCATTTAATAATCTTTTGATGACAGCCAACACATCATTTCAGTAATCCAGAACATTGCCCTTCATGATCTCCCGCATGAAGGAGGTTGCATAGGTCCCCCTGAAGAGTGAGAAATCGAACTGGGGTGTGATGCCATCATCCTCAGTGAGACGCCATTTGAGGTCGAATACTGGTGCCAGGATCTCTCTTCTCATACCTCGGGATGATACCCTCGAGACCTCGCTGATCTCGAAATCCCCGAGTTCGACCCCCTCCTTTTCAATGATGCTTCTCTCTATTTCGCCCATCTCTCCCCCGGCGATCGGTCCGTCGATCCCGATTATGGCCCCCGAAATATAGCCTTTCCGCTTTCTCACGAGCTCCGACAGATGGTCCAGATTGTCACTCGTAACCTCGACCGGTTCATGGTGGTCGGGAAGTCCTTTTTTGTTCATGGGGAGGACCAGGTCCCCGATCATTGGTTCGGAAAGGGCCAGCCCTGAGGAGATCCTCTTCGAGAGTATCTTGTTGAATATGAACGACTGATATGCGTGGACGAACATCATCTTGAGATTGTCCGGAAGGATATCAAGGGCTCCGGCCCAGTCATCAGGCTTCCTCTTCAGATGATGTATCATCGACCTCTCGAATATGTACTTGCTGGGATAGTAGGTGACGGCTTCCTCGAAATCCCTCTCCTTTTGAAGCCTTTCCCTTGCCATGAACACTTCCTCGCTCTCCCCTTTCAGGGGGTTGCCCACATAGGTCATGACAGCTTTTTCAAGGTCCCCGTGGACTATGTGCTTGCCTACCAGATGCGTAATGGCGCGGACGGCGCCGAACCTCTGGATGCCGAAGTAGTTGGGGAAACCGCCTTCGGAGACCATCTGCCCGATGCATCCATCTATTCTTTCCCTGGCATCCGTTTCATCAAGCTGGACCTCTCTCACCCTGATGTTGAAATGGTTCCCGAGAAGGTTTCCGAGCTCTATCTCGCGATTTGAGGTATAGGCATCGACTATCTCAAAGTCCGCCAAATTCAGGGAAAGGACCTTGTCCATTGGATGACCGAAGGAGAAGAGCTGCGTGGTTATGGCCCTTTTATCCTTTGTTCCCGCGAACTTGATCTTGTAACGGGAGACCCCAAGGTTCTTTGACATCGCCCTTATAAGCCTGTTTGTCTCCCAATTTGTGACCTTGATCCTTGCGATCGTGTAGGGTCCATTGTCCACCTTCAAGGGGAGGTCCGAAAGTTCCTCGACGATGAAATCCTCGGGGAACCTTTTTAAAACTCCCCCCGTGCCTGGCGTATCGGTAAAAAAACATTCAAGTCCGATCTGCCTCTCTTCATCACCCGGTTGTGGGTAATCTGTCATCAGGATCAGCTCTGCCTTTCGAACTGGCCGAGCATCTCCTTGTAGGTATTCGACAGTGCTTTCGCGGCCTTCTTGAAGGCATTCTGGGGCTTCCCGGACCTTACCTGCAGGTAGAAGACCGGGGTATCGAGCTTGGGGTGCCTGACGTTGTAATTGGCATACTCGATGGCCTCATCCGAGAGAAGCTGGTTCTTGAGAGGGATAAGCATGGTCTCGCCTTCCCCCAGGATCTGTATCTCCAGCGAATCCTTACCTTTGTTGATGAGCTCGACCTGCATGGACATCCTGATGGTGGAGAGTAGAATAGTACTTATATCTTTTCCTCCTAGAAGGTTCGATGGAGAGCTCTTTCAACATCAATTCCGAACTCAGGTCCTTTTCAAAGAGGCCCTTGAAAAGACATGGTCAGAACTTCCTCAAGGACGTTTCCGTATGCAAACAGATAGTAAAGAACATCAGGATCGAGAACGGGTCCCGGGTCGTCGAGATCGGACCGGGACTCGGGATCCTTACCAACGAACTCCTGCAGGCAGGCTTCAGGGTCAAAGCCGTCGAGATAGACGCCGATCTGGTCGATTACCTCCAAAACAGGTTCGAAAACGTTGAAAAGGACAGGATCGAGATCGTGAACCAGGATGCTGTGAGGTTGATAAGGGAAGGAGGTCTTGGAGATAACCCTTATATCGTCTCCAATCTGCCTTACAACATTTCCTCTTCCCTGATGGGGGAACTTCTTGATTCCATCGATCTGTCAAAGGGGACTAGAGGATTCAGCGAAGCGATCATAATGTTCCAGAGGGAGTTCGGCGAGAGACTGGTGGCAGGCCCGGGGAGCAAGACCTACGGGAAGATCTCCGCAATGTTCTCTTTGAAGATGGAGCATGAGGTACTTTTCAAGGTCTCCCGCACCAAGTTCTTTCCACAGCCAAAGGTGGATGGGATCGTCCTGAGGTTCAGACCGAACAGGGAGCCTTCGTGCATACCTTCCGATGACAGTGTTCTCAGAAAGGTATTGACCGTGGCCTTCATCAACCGAAGGAAGATGCTTCGCAATTCCCTGAATCCCCATTCGATCGACGTTGACATAAGTGATGATGAAATGCTGGGGATCCTGGAATCCAGGGGTATATCCGATAGGAGGCCCGAAACCCTTGGACCCTGTGACTTCGTCGAGCTGTCCAACCTCTTCGTCGAGGCTTCCAGATAGGCTTAAATCAGGATACCCTTATGCCTCAGACCAGCATCAGAGCGGGGATCCAAATGCTCGTACTCAACTCGAAGGGAAGGACCGTTCCGGACAGGATGGGTGATATGGAACTCGTTCCGTACTCGACACATCTGGGTATCAAACCTCCTGTGAGAAGGGAGATCGGAAGGGTCACCAGATGGAGAAGACCCGGGGATACAAAGCTGCTTTCATCCATTGACGAGGCCATCGAAAGGACCGGGTTATCCGATGGAATGACCATTTCCTTCCACCATCATCTAAGGAACGGCGACAAGGTCCTCAACATGGTTCTCGAGAGGATAAGAAAGAAAGGCCTCAAGGACCTAAGACTGTATCCGTCCGCCCTTTTTCCCGTTCATGAGCCGATCATCGAAGCGCTCAAGGACGGTACGATCACCTCCATAGAGGGTTCCATGAACGGGCCCATCGGGCGGTATGCATCGCTGGGGAATTTGGAGAAACCAGTCGTTCTGAGAAGCCATTCTGGCAGGGTCAGGGCCCTTTCACAGGGAGAGGTCAGGATAGATGTAGCATTTCTCGGCGCATCCTGCTGTGATCCGCTGGGAAATGCAAACGGGCTGCACGGTCCTTCTGCCTTCGGACCGATGGGATTCGCCTTTGCCGACGCGCTGTTCGCAGAGAAGACCGTGGTGGTCACCGACAACCTGGTACCGTTCCCCTGCCTGCCCATATCCATACCAGGAACGAACGTGGACCACATAGTCAAGGTCGACTCCATAGGTGACCCCGGAGGGATACTGTCAGGGACTCTGGAGATAACCGACAGGGAGGACCATCTGAGGATCGTCAAGCTTACAATGGCCATCATGGAAGAGATAGGGCTGTTCAAGAACGGCTTCACATTCCAGGCAGGGGCTGGTGGCATCTCTCTTGCGCTGACCAAATACATCAGCGATCTCTTCAGGGAAAGAGGTCTCGTCGCTTCCTATGCCAGCGGGGGGACCACAAAATACCTTGTCCAGATGCTTCACGATGGAACATTGGAAACATTGCTCACGGGCCAGGCCTTCGATCTCGAAGCGATCACCTCGCTGAAGGAAGATAGGATGCATATGGAGGTAACCGTGGACCAGTATGCCAATATTCATTCTGGAGCCACCATCACCGAACCCGAGCAGGCCGCGTTCCTCGGGGCAACCGAGGTCGATCTGGATTTCAATGTGAACGTCAACACCCACAGCGATGGATATCTTCTTCACGGTATAGGAGGGCATCAGGACGTCGCATACGGATCTCAGCTGACCTTCGTCACCGTACCTCTTGAAAGGAAGGGGAATCCTATCATCAAGGAGACCGTCACCACGCTAACCACCCCCGGGGAGCTTATCGATGTTGTTGTCACGGAAAAAGGATTCGCCGTGAATACGGGGAAGGTGAGGCCCGAAGCGAGGGAGCGGAACGAGGAGATCCATTCCAGGTGCACCAAGGCCGGGCTCCCCGTCCTGGATCTGGAAGAGTTGAGGAGCATGGTCCTCAGAAATGGAGGAAAGGACATCAGGGCCAGAACTGGGGAGAGGATCATCGGCCTGATAAAATACATCGACGGTACGGTCCTGGACAAGGTGAACATTGTTCTGGAATGAGGTCAGGCGGATGCTTCGAGCTCTTCCCTGACCTTCATGTCGTCAGGGACAAGATGGAGGTACTTCCTGAGGCACTGCCTGTATTCCTCGATCTTTCCGGTGGCCTTGTAGGCCCGCCCCATGATCAACCAGGCCTCCGGTTGCCCCGGGTCCTTCGATATGACATCATCGGCTGCGGCGATAGCCTCTTTGTATTTCCTCATACCGGCCAAGGTCCTGGCAAGAAGGGAGCCGATCCTCGGATCGGGTGTGAGCGACACTGCTTTGGTCAGGACCGAGAGGGCTTTGTTCGGCTGCCGCTCCCTCAGGTAGAGGTCCGACAGATAGAAGGACGCGTCGGGGTCGGACGGTTTGAGATAGATCGCGTTCTTGAATGCCGATATGGCCTTGTCCTTCCGGTCCTTCATCTGGGAAAGGGCGATGCCCATCTCAACCCAGACCTGGGGTATGTAGGGATTTTTCTTGCAGATCTTCCTGAAGCTGTCCACAGCCCCTCTGAGGTCTCCCTGCCTCATCAGTATGGAACCTTTCTGAAAGAGCGCCTCCTCGAACTGTTCGCCGTGTATCTTGATAGCGCGGTCATAGGCAGCGAGGGCTTTTCTGAGGTCTTTTTTGGACCTGTAGATCTCCCCGAGTTCGAACCATGCCAGCCCGTAGTTCTCCCTGGAGCTGATCGCCTCCTGCATCGCTTCCTCGGCTTCTTCCAGAAGGTCCAGTTTTTTGAGGATGTATCCCTTGTAATAGCTGGCAATATAGAAGTCCGGGTTAATCGAGAGGGCGGCGTCGAAGCAGATTATGGATTCATCATACCGGTCCATGCTGTAAAGTGCAAGGCCCTTGCCGCACAGCGCATGGATATTCTCGGGCTCCTCCTCCAGTGCCCGGTCGAACAGGTCGATCGCCTTCTCGTACTTCTCCTCATCAAGGTTCACGATACCCATGTTCGTCATGGAACGGGATGATCGGGGATCGTTGTCAAGACCGTTCTTGAAATCCCTCTTGGCCTGTTCCAGTTTTCCGAGATTATACCATGCGACACCTCTGTTTATGTACGCTTCCGTGAAATTGGGATCGATGGTGATGGATAGATCATAGTTCTGAATGGCAAGGGCATGCTGGCCTATCTCCTCGTAATAGTTGCCCAGATCGAAAAGTGCGATCTTGGGATTGGACCTTGCATTGACCGCCCTTTTGGCCGTTTCTATGGCCTCGTTGAGCTCTCCAAGCTCCCTGTAGGTGATCGAGAGTCCTATGAGGGATTCATATGCGGCCTCGTGGTCCACCGAGGATTCCGAAATGGACCGGAACACCTTGTGGGAAGCCCTCAGGTCCTTTGATCTCAGGGCATCGAATCCTTCGATAACGGAGTTTGGGGTCATCCATGTCACTCTTCCTTTTTGGGATATCTCTCTTTTTATTAAATCGTATTGAGCAGCTGTAACTCCCAATGAGTAGCTTTATGAACGAGAGGTTGGATTTCAGATGGAATAACATGACGGTTGATAGCGAGGAGATCAGGAAGGACAGGAAGCAGACGTCGAGTGACATCAACCAGATAATTGCCGACAAGCTGAAGCGGTCGAAACGTGTGAAGATCACGGGTCTGACAGGCCATAACAACATAGCCGTCGGTCTTGACATGGAATGTGAGATCAACATTTCCGGACAGGCCGGGGACCTTCTCGGAGCATTCAACAACGGCGCCATTCTGCTGATGGACGGCAGCTGCGGCGATCTTGCCGGGGACACCCTTTTGAAGGGCGGGATAATCATAATCGGGAATTGCGGACGACGGACGGGGGCAAGCATCCAGAACGGTATAGTCGTCGTGAAAGGGAACTGCGGGGCACAGGCCGGTATCGGCATGGAGGGCGGAACCCTGATAATAGACGGGAATGTGGACGGGGACCTGGCGCCGCATATGGCTGATGGGACCATAATCGTCACGGGGAACGTTAAGGGGGGGATCTGTCCCGATTCCACCGGAGGGACGATATTCGTCGGTGGTGAGATCGGATCAGGTCTTGAGAATGTGGAGAAAGTGGAAACCACGTCAAAGGACAGTACGAAACTCTCGAAATATTTCGACCATTACGGGATATCGGCGGTACCCTCCACCATCAGGAAATACAGGGCAGGTGTTCTACTATGACGGCACGGCCTCCACCCGATGAGCTCGAGCTGGTCCTCGAGATGATGGGGGTGGACCCCTGTCTAAAGGAGGGCGACAGGATACTCGATACCATTCATTTCAGGTCTTCCATTTTGCATGGGCCCGTAGATGACGGCATCGAGATCGGCGTGGACATAGGAAGACAGGGTTCGGACCAAAAGATCTCCCTCCCCGTTCCTTTCCTGGTATCCAAAAAGTTCCTTTCATCGCTTCCGGATAATGCCAAGCTCGGCATAGCCCTGGGACAGGCGATGGCAGGCATTCCGGTGAATATCTACCCTGGAGCCCCGGATGAGATAAAGGAGCTTATCAAGGTCCACGATCCATTGAAGATCGTGAACTTCGGGCCGAAGAGGGACGGGTTCGATCTGGAAGTCATCAGGTCATCGGACCTGATGGAGATCGACGTAATGGACGAGGTGAATGGTTCTCCCAGATCGCTTCCGGAGGTCGAGAAGGGAAAGGACCTGATAAGGCTGATCGATCTTCTCGATGAAGTGACCCCCTCCCCAAAGGCGATCATCATGGAACCGGGTCACATCATTGCAGATATCGATTTCTACCTGGTGACCAGGCTGGACCTGCTGGGATTGAACTGCCGCCCTTATCCCGATGGCAGGTGTACGAATTCGTTCGTGCTTTCATCCATGACCCAGGCCTTGAGACATATGGGGACCTTTAAAAGCATGGATAAGGGGATGAAACTGATGGTGACCGTGAGGGCGATGGACCCATCCGACCTGGTAAAGGTGTTCGCTCTCGGGGCGAACATCATCTGTCTGGATATCCTGACCCTGGATTTTTTAAAGGCTTACCTGAGGACGAAATCGAACCTCCCGCCGGATGATGATATTGACCTGCACGATCATGATGAGGCGATAGACTGGGCAGAGATAGGAGAACTCTACAGCGAGATGGTGAACTACCTTTCCGACGGCATAAGGGAGACCCTCAGGGACCTCAACATAGGATCCCTCGACAGGCTCACCAAGGAACATCTAATAACCACTGATTACAACACCGCATCGATAACCGGGATCGCCCTTTCAGGATTTGGTGGTCCGGTCCCCTTCTGGAGACACAGGTCAGAGTAATCTGTACTGCACCCTGATCTTCCCAGCACCCTTGGATTTCCTTTTGATGATCTCGATCCCCTTGAGCTCCGAAAGGTTCCTGACATGGGTTCCCGCACATGGACAGATGTCCAATTTTCCCTCGTCGCCGATGAAGACCGTCCTCAGTTCCTTGATGAAAGATGGAAGTCTTGCAAGGTCCACCCTTTCGTTCTCCACCCTCCTCTCTATTTCGCTCCTCGGGAGTTCATCCACGAAAACCTCCGCAGATGCGGTTATCAGGTCGTTGACCTCCCTTTCCACTTCCTTCAGCTCATCCATCTCGAAATCAGCGGGTTCGAAATCTATGTGGGAGTAATCCGCATGGATCTGGTTCCCGACCGTGGCAGCCCTGAATCTGTTCCAGATGACCGCGGAAACAAGATGCTGGGCGGTATGCATCCTCATATGAGCGTACCTGAGGTCCCAATCCAGCTCACCAAGGACCTCGGCCCCGACCTCCGGAAGGTCCCCTTCGATCAGGTGTCTTACCTTGTTCTTCTTGATCACCCCGATGACCTTGCAGCTTCCCCCCTTCCATATCAATCTTCCCAGGTCATTGGGCTGACCGCCCCCAAGGGGGTAGAAAGCCGTTCTGTCAAGAACCACCGCTCTCTCATCATCATCTTCCACAGCCTCGACCACAGCCTCGAAATCCTTGATGTAGCAGTCGTTCACGCTTCCCATGTAGAGCATTTCCGTCATGATGGACCAACGGTCCGGATGAACGCCTTCGGGATATATTATTCTGGTGCGGTGGTGTATTTTTTAGAAGGAGGGATAGGTTTTTATATAATAGCAAATATTGGCCGGCATCCTAACAGGTGATAGAAATGGCTCTTTGGCAGGGAAAGTCCAGGAGGAAGACGACCGGCGGCCGTTACAGACCCCAAAAGGGGAAGAGAAAGGCCGAGATCGGCAGGGAACAGCAGATCACCGTCGTCGGTAAGGAAACGAACAAACATGTAAGGACCAGGGGTGGAAACCTGAAGTTCAGGACCCTTACTTCCTCGACGGTCAATGTATACGATCCCAGATCCAAAAAGACCCTCAAGACCGAGATCAAGACCGTTCTCGAAAACCCTGCGAACCCCCACTACGTCCGCAGGAACATCATCACCAAGGGAGCCATCATCGACACCGGCAAGGGCAAGGCCAAGGTCACTTCCAGGCCCGGCCAGCACGGGACTATAAATGCCATTCTCATCACCTCCTGAAGGAGGTCACCTATTTGGCAAAGGCTAAGGACGACATGTACCTGATCTGGCCGGAATATTTTGATTCCACCATTTCAAGGTCCAGGGGAAGGCGGATGCCCGCATCCCTATCCGTTCCAGGACCCAATGCCGAGGAGCTCTTCTCGATCGCCAAAAAGCTTGGACTGTCTCCCGTCCTGGAGATGGACAGGTCATTCCCGTCCAGATGGGTCGATGGAAAGGGAAGGATAAAGGTCCCAAAGAAATTCGATAAGACCAGGACGATGAGAATGATCGCCGAGGGTCTTGTCAGAAAGAGGGGATAGGTCGGTTCACCCCGATACCATTTTTTAACGGGAAAAGGTTTTCATACCTCCTCACTTTTCACGGCGCAGGGAGGCTGTAAATGCCCGACATCACGAAATACGTTTATCTTTTCAGCGAAGGGAACAAGGAAATGAAGAACCTTCTTGGTGGAAAGGGAGCCAACCTTTCCGAGATGACCAGGATGGGCATACCAGTTCCGCCAGGGTTCATCATCTCAACCGAGGCCTGCAACAGTTATTACAGGGACGGGAACCGTTTCCCCGAAGGTTTGAAGGAGCAGGTCAAGGAAGCGGTCAAGGCTGTAGAGGCCGAAATGGGGATGAACTTCGGAGATCCGGAAAATCCCCTCCTTCTCTCCGTCAGGTCCGGGGCAAGGGTTTCGATGCCGGGAATGATGGATACCGTCCTGAACCTGGGGATCAACGAGAATATCATCCGCGGACTTATCGAAAAGAGCGGAGACGAGAGATTTGCCTGGGATTCATACAGAAGGTTCGTCCAGATGTACGGTGATGTTGTCCTGGGCCTTAAACCGGAAGGCAGGGACGAGGAAGATCCTTTCGAGGTAATACTCGAGAGGATGAAGAAGGACAGGGGATTCAAACTCGACACGCAGCTGTCGGCGGGGGACCTCAAGGAACTGTCAGGAAGGTTCAGGGACCTCATCAAGGACAGGTTGAAGATGGAATTCCCCGACGATCCCTGGGAACAATTGTGGGGGGCCATCGGTGCAGTGTTCGGGTCCTGGATGAACGAGAGGGCAAAGACATACAGAAGGATCAACGGCATCCCCTCCGATTGGGGGACCGCCGTCAACGTTCAGGCGATGGTCTTCGGCAACATGGGGGATGACTGCGCCACGGGTGTCGCCTTCACCAGGGACCCTGCAACTGGCGAGAACATCTTCTTCGGCGAATATCTGACGAACGCCCAGGGCGAGGATGTGGTCGCCGGGGTAAGGACCCCGTTCCAGATCACCACCGAAGGTTCCCGGAGATGGGCTGCAAGGAACCAGATGGGCGAGGATGAGCGGATCTCAAGCTACCCCTCTCTCGAAGAGACCATGCCTTCCCAGTACAACGAGCTTGTCAGCGTTTATAAGGATCTGGAAAAGCATTACCACGACATGCAGGATATCGAGTTCACCATACAGGGCGGAAAGCTGTGGCTCCTTCAGACAAGGAACGGGAAGCGGACCGCCGCAGCCGCCATTAAGATCGCAGTGGACATGGTGGACGAAGGACTCATCGACAGGAGGACAGCTGTCTCAAGGATACACCCGGACCAGCTGGACCAGCTTCTCCACCCCGCCTTCGATCCAGGTGTGAACAAGAATCCCATCGCCAAGGGGCTTCCTGCATCTCCGGGTGCAGCTTCCGGAAAGGTGGTTTTCAATGCGGATGATGCGGAGGAGTGGTCCGAAAAGGGTGAGAAGGTCATCCTTGTAAGGATGGAGACCTCCCCCGAGGACATAGGCGGTATGAAATCCGCCCAGGGCATCCTTACATCAAGAGGAGGCATGACCAGCCATGCCGCGGTCGTGGCAAGGGGGATGGGAAAATGCTGCGTGTCCGGGTGCGGATCACTTCATATCGATTACGAGAAGAGAAAGATGACCATCGGGGAGACCGTTGTCAAGGAAGGGGATTGGATATCCCTCGACGGAACCTCCGGCGAGGTCATGCTCGGAAAACTGCCGACGATCCCTCCGAAGATCGGCGGGGACTTCGCCGAGCTGATGTCATGGGCTGATGAGATCAGGAAGCTCGGGGTAAGGACGAATGCCGACACGCCCGAAGATTCAAAGAGAGCAAGAGAGTTCGGTGCCGAGGGCATCGGCCTTTGCAGGACCGAGCACATGTTCTTCGAGGGAGACCGGATCAAGGCCATGAGGGAAATGATCCTGGCAAAGGACCTTGAAGGCAGGCAGAAGGCCCTTGACAAGCTCCTTCCGATGCAGAGGGATGATTTCATCGGGATATTCAGGGCAATGGAGGGATATCCGGTCACGATAAGACTACTGGACCCCCCACTGCACGAGTTCCTCCCGCATGATGTCGAATCGCAATCCGAGATGGCGGTCGAACTTGGCCTCACCATCGAGGAGGTAAAGGCCAGGGCCGAATCCCTGGATGAGTTCAATCCGATGCTCGGACACAGGGGCTGCAGGCTTGGAATCACATATCCCGAGATCACCAGGATGCAGGCGGAGGCCATATTCCAGGCCGCGACGACCCTTGTCAGGGAAGGTGTTGTCGTCAAACCCGAGATAATGGTCCCCCTGGTGGGATCTGTGAAGGAACTCGAGCTGCAAAAAGAGATAATAATCGAAACGGCAAGGACTGTCATGGAAAGAACATCGGTAAATGTCGATTACCTTGTGGGAACCATGATCGAGATACCGAGGGCTGCCCTGACCGCTGATGAGATCGCCAAGGTGGCGCAGTTCTTCTCCTTCGGTACAAACGACCTCACGCAGATGACCTTCGGCTATTCAAGGGATGATTCGGGCTCCTTCCTGCCGGAATACGTGCAGAAAGGCATCCTGGAGCACGATCCGTTCAAGGTCCTCGACCAGACCGGGGTGGGACAGCTTGTGGAAATGGGTACGGTCAGGGGGAGGTCGGTCAATCCGAAGCTGAAGGTCGGCATATGCGGAGAGCACGGTGGTGAACCCTCATCCATCGGGTTCTGCGCCCGTGTTGGTCTTGACTATGTCAGCTGCTCGCCCTTCAGGGTCCCCATAGCAAGGCTTGCCGCTGCCCATGCAGAACTCGGGAAAAGGCCAAATTGAGCGGTTCAGGTCCAGTCCGAAACCGTATGGACGTCCTTGCACTTTGAGCAGCGTATCTTCGTGGACATCTTGACGGAGCAGTGGATGCATCTCTGGATACCGATGGGGGTCAGGTTCTGGCAGTTGGGGCACCTGACGAAATAATCCTCCGACGTATCGCACCAGTAGAAGTATCTCGGGGCGTCGCAGGTCGGACATCTCCTGGTCTCCTTGGAAAGGGCTTCCCCGCATTGCGGACAGACCACATCCCCTATCTCGCTTTTGCTGTTGATGTATTCCTTGAACTCCTTGAACGTTATGTTCCTGATGAAGTTCCTGAAGACTCCCTCGTCGGGAAGCGATTCAAGGTACGGGACCCTGAATCTGTCCTCTGGAAAGGAGGTTATGAGTATGAAGCTTGATATGACGATCAGCTCCGCCAGCAGGTACAGTATGAGATAGCCTATCCCGCTTCCCGAAGGACCCTCTGCCCATCTGATGAAACCGGCTATGGAGAAAATGCTCGGCAGGTAGAATCCGAACAATACGAGGGTCGACCACAACCCGATGGGAACGTACTCTCCTTCAAGGGCTATAAGGTCCCTCCTCTCCTTTATGAAGAGGATCAGGAACAGACATGCAATGAAAGCGGCGACGAGTATGGTGTACCCGAAGATCTGGACGAACCAGTTGCCGGAAGTCTCGGACAATCTGAAGGCCATCATGGACCCCCAGAACACCATGATATATACCACTCCCAGCCAGATGGCCATGAAGAAATACTTCTCGAGGAGGCGGAATGAAAGGAGTATGCCCATGAACCCGAGCGCTAGCCATCCGAAGGAGAACACTACCCCGTCCCCGAGAGAGAACAGGAGCGAAGCGATCAGGAAAAAGGCTATTGCCCATTTGAGCTGGTAGCTCCTGTCGTGTTTCAGCCTAGTCAGCATCCTTTCCATGATCGGATAGAGACCGGCCATGCCCAAGGATTAATGGTGCCCTAGAAATATATTTCGGTCGCCCCCGTGGAACATCCAGTATGAAATCTTATAAGCCTGGTCCGGATTCCCCAACCGATGGGCGAAGAAGAACGGACCGGACAGTGTGAGCATGTGGAATCACACAAGGACCACTCGATATGGGTAAAACCCGACATCAAGGAACGGGTCCATTCCCCTGCGCAAAAACGGAGCTACTGCAGAAAATGCGGGAAGATTAAGTACACCGGAAGCGCGCGGGCCAGGAAAATGGGTTTCTATGTGAACCTTCTCAAGGAGATCCAGAGAAAATCCGAGGTCCTTCACAGGCGCGGGATCACGAAACACAGGCTCACACAGGTCCAGATACGGCTCATATTGAAGGAGCTCAACGAGGACGAGTTCTTCCTTGACAGTTTCTGTACACATTCCTACTCTCAATGGGACCGGTTCCGACAGACGCTTAGGAAATACTGCCCCCTTCCCGAGGAAGCGATCGAGCCCGTCTACAGGGATTTCAAGGGTTAATCAGGCCGTCAGGTTTTTATTGGAATTAATATCTTGAGGTAGCAGGAGTTGTGGTCATGGTATCTGACGAGGTTCAGAAGACATTGGACAAGGCCAACATGCAGTTGGCAGGCGGGGAATATCAGAAATCCTTCAATACCCTCAAGAAGCTTGTCAAGGACGAGGGCGATATTGCAGAGGCATATTTCGGCATGGCGGAAGCCTCGATGGGCTTACCAAAGCTCTCAATCCAGGATATCGCTTCATACTACCAGAAGGCCTGCGACCTGGCTCCTGACAATGCCCTCTACCAGGCCTCGTTCGGGAACTTCTGCTTCGAGAACGGCATCCTGAAAAAGGGCGAGGAATGCTTCATCCGGGCAGCAGAGGTCGATGAGGAGAACTCTGCTCTTTACCTGTCGGACCTGGCGACCTCATATTTCTTCTCGGCCAGGAACTTCAAGCACATGTACCCCAACATGAAGGACGAGGACATCGCCCAGAAATCCCTGAAGTACATCATGATGGCCTTCAGTATCGACAAGGAGAAGGCCAAGCGGCTGATAGATACGATGGAATGAGCCCCTCCTCAGGGGTTAAACATATTTCTATGGGTGGACCATACGCCTAACTAGCTTTCAAGGTGCGGATAATGTCCCATGATGACGAGAACCGGATATACTTCTCCTTCGGGCCGGACCCCGCGGCCATGAGGTCAAGGAGGCGCCCGGTAGGGGTCAGGTTCGAGTCGAAGGAGCTCGAGGAACTCGGTGTTGCCATGTTCTTCATTACGATAGCCTTCGCTGTCGTTTTTTCGGATAACTATCTGCTGCATGGTTCCTTCAACCCGAGAGCCTTCCTTCTCGCCCTCCCGTTCTCGTTCGTAGCCACCCTTACCGGTTTCTTCTTGCATGAGGTTGCCCACAAGATCTCCGCGAACCATTACGGATTTCCCGCAGCTTTCTCCTACAACAAGAGAACATTGATCTTCCTTTCGATATTTTCGATCATTGTTGGTTTCCTTATCGTTGCCCCTGGAGCGGTCTACATATACGGAAGGCCGAACAGAAAGGAGAACGGGGTAATCTCCGCCGCCGGTCCAGGGACCAACATGATCGTGGGTTACGGCGTCGCGATGATATCGATCCCGGTCATGTTCTTCAGCTCCTATCTCGGGTCCGGTCTATTCCTTGTCGGGCTTCTCAACCTGTTCATCGGGGCTTTCAACATGATCCCGATCATGCCCTTCGACGGTTCCAAGATATGGAAATGGAACCAGGCGGTTTACATAGTGATGCTGATCTTCCTGCTCGGACCCGTTCTGTTCTTCTTCTTCGGGTTTGGCAGACTGTTCCTGAATGTGTTTGGAGTTTGATCCTCATGGACCCATACGAATTGAGAAAGGATTTCCCTCTTTTTCGGGAGGGTGCGGAGGAACGGATAATCTATTTCGACAATGCTTGCATGACCCTCAGGCCTCAACCCGTTATCGACAAGCTCGTCGAGTACTATTCCTATCACCCCGGATGCGGCGGCAGGTCGATACACCGCATATCCTCCTGGGTGACGGAGCATTACGAGAATGCCAGGGATACGATCAGGAACTTTTTGAACGCACCGGACAGGGATGGGGTGATCTTCACGAAGAACACCACAGAGGCGATCAATCTGCTTTCTCATTCCTTCGGGTTCAGGAAGGGGGACAGGGTACTGGGAACGGACCATGAACATAATTCCAACCTCGTTCCCTGGGTCCATCTCATGCAGCAGGGGATAATAGACTACGAACCGGTCCCGTCAATGGAGGACAACACATTCGATATAGAGAAATTCAAGGAGATGGTCCCCGGGGCAAGGCTCGTTTCCATGGTCCACGTATCCAACCTGGATGGAACGATGATCCCTGCCCGGGATATAATCGAGATATCTCACGACGCAGGCGCCCTCGTCATGCTCGATTGCGCCCAATCGGTCCCTCATATGACGATCGATATGCAGGAGATGGACCTGGATTTTCTCGTTTTCTCAGGCCATAAGGCAATGGGGCCAAGCGGAACCGGCGTTCTTGCCGGCAAAATGGACCTGGTGGATGACCTGGAACCGTACATAGTCGGGGGAGACACCGTAAAGGAAACAAGATATGACCGGATCGATTTCCTGGGATCGCCGAAGAAGTTCGAGGCGGGTCTCCAGCATTATTCAGGTTTCATCGCACTGGGGACGGCCCTGGAATATATCCAGAGGATCGGAATGAGCGAGGTGCATGAGCACGAATTATCGCTGAACCGACATGTAACGGACAGGCTCAAGGATAAAGTGAGGATCATGGGGCCTTTGGATCCCTCGAAACGTGGGGGGATATTTCCTTTCCAGGTAGAGGGTCTGAACTCCCATGATGTGGCCTTGATGCTGGATGAACTTGCGGGTATCGCGATACGCTCCGGGCTTCATTGTGTTCATTCCTGGTTCAATTCCAGAGGAGAGGAGGCTTCAGCCAGAGCTTCCTTCTATGTTTACAATACGAAGGAAGAGGTCGATATCATGGTCGACACGCTCTCCACCCTGATAGAGGATTTCGCCTGAACGAACGGCAAAAGAATAATTATCTCTGTCCGACCTTTACCCGACATAACCTTTCGGTGCGTCAAATGGTGAATGAAGAGAGCGAAACAGCGTTCTACGACTCCCTGTGCCAGCTGATAGAGGGTACTGAGAAGATAATGCGCTCCACCACGCACCGATACGAGCCCCTTCAGGACGATGCTGTCAATTATGTCGAGGGGGCCTTCTATTCCAACCTGATAAGGCTCTATCAACAGAACCTCAACGAGAAGTTCTTCAAGATGGTCAGGATGTCCATGACGGACAGGGGTGAACTCCAGGAGGTCATGAGGCCATTCTTCAAAAGGGCAAAGGACACTTCGGAGAGTTCCTACAACAAAGGAGAGATGGACTTCTACGTGCTGAGCCCGGGCCAGCCGCCGACCAAACTGGGGTTGCTGCCAGAAATGAGCTTTGGCGACGTTGCGGTGCTCAGCGCGCAGGGCAATCACATCGTCGGCGACAACAAGATGGG
>JBLIRI010000050.1:0-15889 GCA_049472235.1 Thermoplasmatota archaeon
GAGGAGTGAGGATCACTCTTCATCTTCCTCTTCATCTTCCTCCTCATCTTCCTCTTCATCTTCCTCCTCATCTTCCTCCTCATCTTCCTCCTCATCTTCCTCCTCATCTTCCTCCTCATCTTCCTCTTCAAGGGAGGCCAGAAGCTCTTCCTTCAGGTCCCCGGCCTCCTTCTTCGCATCCTCGATACCCTTCTTTTCAAAGAATGTTGAAATGATCCGAAGGTCCCGGTCGAGCATCTCGAGGGCCTTGGGATGGGAGAGGTCGAGGCTCTGCCCCACATCTATGAACACGGGGGCCCCGTCGTAGAGGATATTGTATTCCGAGAGGTCCGCATGGACAAGCTCGCAGTCGAGGAAGAGCTTTTTCACCGTATGGAGCACGATCCCCCACATCTCCTCCCACTCGTCAAGCTCCGCGTCCAGGACCTTCAGCTGGGGGGCCGGCTTCCTTTCGTACTCGATGTAGTCCATGACAAGGACGTTGCGGAATATGGACTGCGGCTTGGGGACCCTGACACCCTCCTCGTACATTGTATCGAGGTTCATGAACTCCTTTCTGGCCCAGGTATAAATGACCCCTCTGTGGGAGCGGTCTATCTTCTGGAACCTCCGGTCTCCGTCTATATATTCCAGAAAAGCTCCGAATGTGGATGTCGAGGTCCGAAAGATCTTCACCGCCGCATCCTTTTCGTAGGTCTTGGCCAGGTAGACGTTCGCTTCCTTCCCCGTGGATATCGGGCACTCCATGGTCTTGATCTTCTTTCGCTTCATCAGCCGGAAGATGTTGTCCAGGTTCTGCTGGTCGAAGACCTCGTCGTAGGTCTTGAACCTGTCCGCGTCCACGATCAGCGTCTCTTTCTTGAAGCGCTTGTCGTACTTGTGATCGATGATATCGTAGACGTCCTTCTTGGCCACGCAGAGGTAGTATTTGAAGCCCTAGAAAAAACTTCCCACGGGTCTACACCAGAAGGGACTCAAGATGTTTCGGAACCACGTTCCTTCTGACAAGGTTCTGCGCCTGTATCCTGGTATACCTGTAGAGGACGTCGCACTTGTCGTCCTGGAAGTCCCACGGACAGACGATCACGAGGTCCCCCTCCCGCATCCACATCCTCTTTTTTAATTTCCCGCGGATGCGCCCGAGCCTCATCTTCCCGTCCTGGCAGAATATCTTGAGGTGGCCCCCCCCCAGAGCCTGGTCGACGACCCCGAAGATCTCCCTCTTCTTCCGGTTGGGGAGCTTGACCCTCACGTACTCCTCGGGACCGCCCCTGGGAGAGTCGTCCTTCATCTCGATCGTTTCTTCGAACTCGTCCAATTGACCACCTTTGTCTCCAAGCAGGATTTAGGTGCTATACTCTACGTTTATTAAAGGGTTTCCTGAATCAAACTCCGACCCTGCCATTCATATACCGCTATTTCCTTCCACCCCCGGTGATAGGTTTGAAACCCATCAGGGCGAACCCTCTCTCACTGGATATCGAATACGCCATAAGGGACGTCATCATCCCCGCGACGGAACTTGAAAGACAGGGGCACAATATACTCAAGATCAACATAGGGGACCCCAACAAGTACGATTTCGATACTCCCGGATTCATCAAGGATTCCGTCAAGGAAGCGATGGAGCTCGGTCTCAACGGATACGCTCCTTCAAGCGGGATCCCTGAGCTG
This sequence comes from Thermoplasmatota archaeon, assembly GCA_049472235.1. Lineage (GTDB taxonomy): Archaea > Thermoplasmatota > Penumbrarchaeia > Penumbrarchaeales > Penumbrarchaeaceae > JAFGLL01. The sequence goes on from JBLIRI010000050.1 coordinate 1,675, forward strand.
ATAGATGCCATCAAGGCCGACGAGCGCTCCAGGGGGAACAACATAGAAAAGAGAGATATCATCGTCACACACGGGGTGACGGAAGCCCTCCAGATGCTCTTTTACGCCACACTTTCACCCGGGGACGAGGTCCTGGTCCCCGGCCCCTCCTACCCCCCGTACATCACCTACGTCAAGATGATGGGGGCCGTCCCAGTTGAATACAGGACCATGGAGGAAGAGGGGTGGATACCGGACGTCGAGGACATCCGCTCCAAGATGTCCCCGAGGACCAAGGCCGTTGCCGTCATAAATCCCAATAACCCGACCGGCGCCCTCTACGGCGGGAAGGTCGTGAAGCAGATAGGGGACATCGTTGCAGAGCACGGCTCCTCCTACCTGATCTCCGACGAGATCTACAATCTCATGACCTTCGAGGGAGAGACGCCTTCCACCGCCGCCGTCAATCCCGACCTCCCCGTGATCACCATGAACGGGATATCGAAGATCTACCTCGCACCGGGGTGGAGGGTGGGATACATGACCATCAGGGACCCCGAAGGAAAGCTCGATGAGATCAGGGACGGGGTCGAGAGGCAGTCCAGGGCAAGGCTCTGCGCCAATTCGATCTGCGAGTACGGATATTACAAAGCGCTCACGGGTGACAAGGGCCACATCCGGGAAACGATGTCCAAGCTCCAAAAAAGGAGGGACCTCGCCCACAGGATGCTAAACGAGATCGACGGTCTCTCCACACAGCTTCCCGGGGGCGCCTTCTACATGTTCCCGAGGATCGACTGCCTCGAAAACGGACCGTGGAAGGATGACAAGGAGTTCTCCCTTGACCTTCTCAGGGAAGAGAAGGTCCTGACGGTCTTCGGTTCCGGGTTCGGAAAGGAGTACGGTTCGGGCCACTTCAGGATCGTCATCCTGCCGCAAGAGGAGGTTCTCGCCAGCGCTTTCAACGGGATGGAGCGTTTCATAAGGAAGAGGACACAGTAGCCTCCCGCCGCCTTAAAAAAGTAACATTCCTTCAGTTACCGCAAGTTTTATTAGATGAATTGAAGCCTCATGAATTGTTCTGTAACATCCCGATACAGGCCTCACATGTTAGGGTAAATCCTAATATCGTCTGTGCAAGGATGTCGCACATCCGTTTGGTGCCCCGGGGAGTGTTGAAATGGCAAGAGGTCCGTTAAAGATAGTTCTGACCGTTGTGATCCTCATGGCAGCGTGGGTGATGCTCACGCTGAGGACCGATCTCGATGGACTGGTCCAGGAGCTGATCGCGGGTGGTCTGATCGCCATCGCGGTGGGCATATTCCTTTCGGGGGTCCTTCCCGAAGCGGGAGGGGCCCGTCCCATCGTTAGAATGCTGAAGTTCCCGATCTACCTCCTTGTTCTCTTCAAGGAGATGGTGAAGGCGAACCTGGATGTCGCCTACAGGGTCCTGCATCCCAGGATGCCCATCAAGCCCGGGATAGTCGAGGTCACACCCGGGATAGGATCAGATATGGGAAAACTTGTCCTCGCCAACTCCATCACGCTCACCCCCGGAACGCTGTCGATGGATTACATCGACGATAAGCTCTACATCCACTGGATAAACGTCAAGGACGATCCCGCGGAATCCATGAAGCCTCTGGACAAGACCGTGAAGGAGGTGTTCCCTTGACCATTCCGCTGTGGTTCATATGGCTCGCGGTGGGAATGGGGGGCGCCGCTCTCGTACTTGCACTCACGAGGGCGTTCCTCGGACCAACGACCCCCGACCGCCTTGCGGCGGTGGACAACATGACCACCATCGTCACCTCGCTTATCCTGGTCACCGCCCTGATCTTCGGGTCCAGCATCTACATCGATGTCGGACTCGTTTATGCGATCCTCTCGTTCATAGGAGTGATCGTCTTCGCAAGATACCTGGAGGGAGGCCCGTGATCGGGATAAACGTCATCATCGGCATGGTGCTGGTCATCATCGGATTCTCGTTCCAGGTCCTGGGCTCCCTCGGCCTCATTCGACTTCCGGATGTCTACAACAGGCTCCAGGCGGCGACCAAATCCATAACCCTGGGGGCGATCTCGATCTCCATCGGGATAGGGGTCATCGATCCCTCGCTCCTGACCAAGGCGATCCTCGTCGCCGTGTTCCTGCTGATCACCAACCCCATCTCATCCCATGCGATAGCGAGGGGGGCCTACAGGAGCAAGGTTCCGCTTTGGAAAGGGTCCGTGGTCGACAAATATGGTCCCGCTTTAGAGAAAAAGGAGAAGGAGGTATCGGAATGAACGAGCTCGTCTTCATCGCCCTCTCCGCATTGATGTTCATCATGATGATCATACTGGCGGTCTTCACGATCAGGTCCAAAGACCTCATCAAGGCGGCTGTTCTGCTTGCCGGAGTCTCCCTGATAGCTTCCTTCGTCTTCGTCCTCCTCCGGGCCCCCGACGTGGCAATGGCGGAAGCATCCATAGGCTCCGCGCTGACCGCGATAATCCTGGTGTTCGCCATCAGGAAGACCACCAGGTTCGAGGAAGGGGGTGAGGAAGGATGATGGAGAGGACGACCCTTCAAAGGTCGCTCCCCGCCCTCGCCCTGGCCCTGCTTTTCGCCGCCACCCTGTTCGTCGCCTTCGCGGAAGTGGACTTCGGGGAGCCCAAGGTCGACAGCGAGGACTCGGTCGCCAACCGCTACATAAGCGAGGGGAACAACGAGACCGGGTCAGCAAACCTCGTTACCGCGGTTGTCGTCAATTACAGGGGCTTCGACACCCTGGGAGAGGTCACCGTTCTCTTCCTCGCCGCAACGGGGGTGGGAGCCCTCCTCACGTTCATCAAGAAGGATGAGAAAGAGGACGAGAAGGAAAAGGGCCTGCCCCCGAGCCTGATACTTAACAAAGGGGCGAGACTGGTTCTCCCTCTGATCGTGCTCTTCGGGGTCTATGTCTTCCTCCACGGGCACCTCTCCCCGGGAGGGGGCTTCCAGGGAGGCGTCATCATTGCTTCCGGGATGCTTCTCTTTTACATCGCCGAACCTCACAGGAAGGCCTCCCACAGGGTCATCTCCTGGATCGAGTCCACGGCAGGTCTCTCTTTCATAGGCCTCGGCCTCGTAGGTCTGATGTTCGGTTCCAAGATCTTCCTTGCCAATGATTACGCAACCGACTGGGGAGAGGTTGGTATGCTCGTCTCCGCAGGCCTTCTCCCCCTGATCTACATCGCCATCGGCTTCAAGGTGGGTTCGGAAATGACCGGTCTCGTCGAGAGGATGAGGGGGGATGGATCATGAACGGAATGGCCCTTGTCTTCTTCGGAGGGATAATCCTCCTCATCGCGGTCGGCATCTGGGGAATGCTCTCCAGAAGGAATGTCATCAAGATCATCATGGCCATAGCCATAATCGAGACCGGGATCAACCTGCTCCTTGTATCCATCGGCTACGTCTCGGACAGGGCGGCCCCGATCGTCGAAGGCGATACCGGACTGGGTGTCAGCCCGGTCGGACAGGTCGTCGACCCGATCCCGCAGGCACTGGTCCTGACGGCCATAGTCATCGGGCTCGCGACGACCGCCCTCGCTCTGGTAGCAGCCGTCGGGTACTACAGGAAGACCGGGACCCTTGAGTTCAAATCATGGTCGTACGGCCTCACCAACGAAAAGGAGGTGAGGAAATGACGCCGGACCCCGTCCTCCTGATAGTCTTCCCGCTGATCGCTGCGTTCTTCACACCTCTAGTCGCCACTTTCTCGAAGAGGACCGCGAGGTTCGTCCCGCTCATCGGAGTCCTCTCCATGGGGGTCGTAGCCGTCATGCTGCTCCTCGACATCGCGGGAACGAGCTTTAAAGTGGTCCAGAGCACCACGGGCGGGTTCGAGCCTCCGTGGGGCATCAATCTCGTGGTGACCCCGCTGAGCGCCCTGATCTCCATGGGAATGATAGGGGTCGCCGCGTACGTCCTGATCTCCAACATCATCAAGAAGGAGAAGGACGGGGGGCCCTGGTTCGAGCTCATGACGATGATGGCCACCGCAGGTGCGGTGGGCATGGTGATCACCGGGGACCTCTTCAACATGTTCGTTTTCCTCGAGATCACCTCCATATCCGGAACGGTTCTAGCCGCCCTTCCCCGGGGCAACGGTAAGAAGGGCCTGAACTGGAAGGGGGCTGCAGGGTACGCGATAATCTCGGCCCTGGCCTCCTTCCTAATACTGGCAGCCATCGGCATCCTCTACGGCTCCACCTCCACTCTGAACCTTGCCCAGATGGGGGCAAGGGTGGAGAACATCGACACCTTCGCCGCGGGGACAGCACTGCTGCTCATGATCATCGGCTTCGGAATAGAGGCGGAGATATTCCCCCTCAACGGTTGGGCCCCCGAAGTGTACAGAGGTTCCCGATGGGGGGCTTCCTCGATCTTCTCCGGGGTCATCGGAAAGGCCGGCCTCATAGCCATGCTGAAAGTTGTCACCATCGTCCTGGCCCCGGCCCTCGACGGGAACATCGTGATGGACATGCTCCTGTGGGGAGGCATCATCACCTTCATCGTGGGCGAGGCGGCGGCCTTTACCTCCAAGGACCTCTACAGGCTCCTCGGTTTCTCGTCGATCGGGATGTTCGGTCTGATCCTCGCCTCGTTCTCCCTCGGAGGCCAGAACGGGATCTGGGCCGCGGTAATGATAATGATCGGCCACATGATCTCCAAACCCGTCCTGTTCTCCCTGGTCGGCTCCCTGAAAGGGGAGGACCAGGACGCTCCGCTCTCTGCCCTTGACGGGCTGATGGGGAGGTCGAAAACAGCGGGCTTCCTATTCGCGGGAGCTCTTTTGATGCTTCTAGGGATGCCCCCGTCCCCCATATTCTGGGGGAAGTACTTCCTGTTCTCCGGTGCGGGAGGCCAGGAGAACTGGCTGATGGTCGGCGTGATCATCATCGGTACGGTCCTGGAGGCCGGTTACATAGGTAAGCTCCTCTGGAGGACCATGCCAAAAGAGGGCATCTCGAAGAAGGTCAGGCTCCCGGTCACTACCGGAATAATGGCCTTCATCGCCGTGCTCCTGGGAATCGCCATCGGCGTGATGCCCGGACTTCTGGAGGACCTGGTAAGGCAGGTCCTATGGGAGATGACGCATCCGATGGATTACTACGTGGCTCTGGGGGTGATCTGATGGCTGTCGTCCTCAGCATCGAGATGCTCCTCGGCTTGCTTGCGGTCGGAGCCGCCCTTTCCTTCCTGACGTACAGATTGAAATGGGTCTCGGGAATGGCAGCTTTCCTGTCGAGCTCCGCCGCCGCCATGGTCATCATCGCCATGGGCGTCTTCGACAGGCTCCCCGAGGATACGGTGACATGGGGGCTGTTCGACAATATTGACCTGATGCTGCAGCTCGGATGGTTCTCGTATCTCTTCATGGCCTGCATCGGCGTCCTCGCACCATTGGTGCTTATGTACTCGCTCCAGCCCATGAAGGACAGAGCAAGGGAGACGCCTTTCTACGGTCTCTTCATGCTCTCGGTCCTTGGAGGCGTCGGGGTGACGCTCGCAAGGGACCTCCTTACGCTTTTCATCTCCTGGGAGCTCATGACCTGGTCAGCCCTGCTTCTGATCGGGAACAACAGGAGGTTCGCGGGGAGGGCGTTCAAGATCTACCTCGGCTTCGGAATGCTTTCCGCGGGGGGCATCCTCGCTCTCATAGCCCTCGTTGCCAGCTCGGGCATGGGCATCAGCTACCCCGAGGTTGCCGCTGCCGTTTCGAGCGGGAGCGACGGCTTCAGGATCGCTTTCCTGGTGCTGGGGCTGATCGCCTTCGGGACCAAGGCCGGACTTGTCCCATTCCACATCTGGGCCCCGGAGGCCTACACATACACATCCGACAGCTTCTCGGCCTTCTTCTCGGGTGGTCTTTCCAAGACCGGCATCTACGGGGTCTTCCTCGTAATTGACGTGTTCATAGGGATGGGGATACTGGCCACCTACGGGAGCTTCAACGACCTCACCGGTATCGGGCTGATAATTGCTATCATGGGTGCCATCACCGCACTCATCGGCGGGATGCTCGCGATGTTCCAGGACGATGCCAAAAAGCTCCTGGCCTACTCGTCGGTGTCCCAGCTCGGATACATATTCGTGGGCATCGGAATAGGCGGCTCCACCGGGACCGCCGGAGCCCTCTATCATGTCCTTAACCATACACTGTTCAAGGCGGTGCTCTTCATGGGCATCGGCGCCGTGATCTACAGGACGGGGGAGCACAGATTGTCAAGGCTCGGAGGGATGATACACGTCATGCCCGCCACCTTCTGGATGTTCCTCGTTGGCATCTTCGCGGCCGCCGCTATCCCCATAACGTCGGGGCTCGCTTCCAAGTGGCTGATATACGAGGCTGCCCTCGAGAAGGGGGTCGGCGTCATGGTCCCGATACTGTTCCTGGCATCTGTCTCCGCCTTCCTCTATTCCTTCAGGATCCTTCAGGGAGGCTTCATGGGACAGCTCCGGACGGAGTTCAAGGACGTTAAGGAGGCCCCCCTCACCATGCTCGTCCCCATGGGGATAATAATGATGGCTCTCATTGTATTCGCTTTCATCCCCGGTGCGCCAATGGAACTGATATCCAGGGCGATGGGAGACATCGGCATGGAGGCCCCGAGCTACTCCACCATCGAGCTGGGAAGCGGCGTCGGCACCTATTCCGGTCTTGTGGTGATGATCTCCACCGGGATCGGGTTCGTGATAGCCTGCCTCCTGTTCTTCTCGAGACCCCTGGGGAGGCACATATCCCTATACGACACATTCACCGCAGGTGAGGAGCCCATGGAAGGGATGGACCGCAAGTTCCACTACGCCCACCACTTCTACGCACCCTACGAGAGGGTGCTCAGACCCTACTTCGGCAACTATATCCAGAAGGGCTGGGGGATGGTCTATCGGGCGGCGAACCAGCTCGGAAGGCTGCATCGAACGATCTTCAGCGGCGACGTGACCGCATATCTGTGGATGATATTCGCCGCTCTGCTTCTCGCGGGCATCCTTTTATGGCAGTACGGGGGGTGGTTCTGATGGCCTGGTCGACGCAGACATGGGTCATGGCATTCCTCGCCCCGCTGATAGTTTTCCTTGCCGGGCACCTCTTCCTCGGGATAGCGAGGAAGGTCACCGCCAGGGTCCACAGGAGGGTGGGTCCTCCTGTCATGCAGCAGTTCATCGATGTGATGAAGCTCTTCGGAAAGAGGGAATCCACCACCCATTCCTGGGTCCAGGATATGGGGGCGCTATTTGCCGTGATCGGCGTGATAGTCTCCGCCTTATTCATCCCTATAGGCGGTGACGCGGTCCTCTCCTTCCAGGGAGACCTCATAGTCCTCGCCTACCTGCTCGTCATTGCCCCCCTGGGAATGGCGCTGGGAACCGGGGCAACGGGGAACCCGAACTCCGCCATAGGCGTCTCCAGGGGCCTGATGCTGATGATGGCCTACGAGCTTCCCTTCGCCATGGTCCTCGTGACGGTGATACTCCATTACGACACGGCCTCCCTGGCCGAGATAGTCGAGAAGCAGGACGGCTTCAAGTGGGCCATTCTCGCCCTCCCCCTCTCGGCCATCGCCACCGACATCGCGCTCCAGGCGATGCTCGGCGAGAAGCCCTTCGACCAGCCGGTGGCGCCCTCGGAGATAGCCTCCGGCCCCATGGTGGAGTTCGGAGGAAAGTATCTCGGGATGCTCATGGTCTGGCATGCAATGGCCATCGTCATCGAGGTCGGAATATTCGTCAACCTGTTCCTGGGCGGGGGCGTGGTTTTCTCCGGCGGAAGTGTGCTCGCCCTCATGGGCAACATTTTCGTATGGCTCGCTCTGGCTCTTGTGATGTTCCTCATCAGCGTTCTGATCAACGCAGTGTTCGGGCGTTTCAAGATGGGGCAGTCCCTGCGATTCTACTGGGGCTTCCCGACACTGCTGGCATTGATCGGGCTCGGGTGGGTGGTCCTCAACAATCTGGGGGTGATCTAGTGACCGACGAAGAACCAAAAGGCGGTCTTCTTGACCAGAACGGATATCCTATCACGAACCTGCCCGAGAGGGGGTTCGTCAGGAAAGTGGCGGACTGGGCCTCGGCAAGGTCCATGTGGCTGTTGTGGTACTGCACCGGATGCGGTGCAGTAGAGCTGCCTCCGTGCTTCACATCGAGATACGATATGGAACGGTACGGCATAGGCCCCATGGCGACCCCCAGGCAGGCCGACATCTTCCTCATCACCGGATATCTCTCGGTGAAGACCCTCAAGAGGGTGGTCAGGTCCTACGAGCAGATGCAGGACCCGAAGTACGTCCTCGGACACGGCTCCTGCACCATCGACGGCGGCATGTACTGGGACTCTTACGCGACGATCAAGGACGTCGGACTGTACATCCCCGTGGACATATACATAGCCGGCTGCATGCCGAGACCCGAGGCCATCTTCCACGCCTTCGAGAAGCTCCAGGACATGATCAAGAAAGGAGAGGCAGTGGGCTGGAAGAAGTACAAGGAGAACTACGATTTCTACAGAAAGAACCAGGACAAGGTGTTCAAGCGCGGACCCAACTGGGCTCTGGAGGAGCCCGTCCTGAAGTGAGGTGATCATGATGGTCGAAGACACTCTTGACCACACGAAGGCCATGGACCCCCTCAAGGGGGACTACAAACCGGGCGATATCAGGCTCGAGGAGGCACTGGAGCGGGTAAAGATGCTCGCAGACGGGATCGAGATCAATGCAAGGAGCATCAGGAGGGGGGAGGTCAGGGTCGATCCCAAGCTCAAGGACCTCGTGCTGAAGGCGCTTAAGGAGATGGGGTTCGACCATTTCGTGATGCTTACATGCGTCGACCTTATCGAGGAGAAGAAGATCGAGCTCGTCTACCACCTCTGGTCCTACGGGACAAAGGGACTGATAATGGTCAAGACCGGGATCGGCAGGGACGAGCCTTCCATCGGTACGGTGGTCCCGATCTTCAGGGCCGCCATAACCTACGAGCGGGAGATCCGCGAGATGTTCGGCGTCGATTTCCCCGGCAATCCGAGGCTGACCCAGTTCATACTCGAGGATTGGGAGGGGCCTCCACCGATGAGGAAGGACTTCAACGCGATGCAGTATTCGGTGGACCGCTTCGACATGAAGATCAGGTACCCCAAGTCGCTGCCTACGCATCTGCTGAAGAAGGAGGATGATTGAGATGGACGATTTCAAGACCACCGAGATCATCTTCGGGCCCCAGCACCCGGGCATCCACGGGAACTTCGCCTTCCGTCTCGAACTGGACGGTGACATGGTGAGGAGGGCAAGGGTGGTGCCGGGTTTCCTTCACCGCGCCTTCGAGAAGCTCATGGAGCAGAGGACCTGGATGCAGAATGTGGCCCTGGTTCCGAGGATCTGTGTGCCGGACCCCGATGTCAACGAGGCGGCCTACTCCATGGCCATCGAGGAGATCATGGGCCTCGAGGTCCCGAGAAGAGCGGATTACATCCGGACCATCGTGCTGGAGCTCTCTAGGATGGCCTCCCACCTCATGGGGCTCGGAGGCCTCGGGGGAGCCATCGGACTTTACACGCTTCCGATGTGGACCAACGGCGAGAGGGACTACATCCTCGATCTGTTCGAGCAACTCACAGGGGCAAGGATCTACCACATCTACACATGGCCCGGCGGGGTCCGTTGGGACATGCCCGATAACTGGCCAAGGAAGGTCCTGAAGGTCATGGACCACATAGAGAAGACGCTGCCCTCCTACTGGTCGCTGTTCTTCGAGTCCAAGGTCACCGATGCCAGGCTCGTCGGACTGGCCCCGTACGACTCCGACTGGGCGGTGGCCCACGGGGTCACGGGCCCCAACCTCAGAGCGGCCGGGATGAAGGTCGATCTCAGAAGGGACGACCCCTACGCCGCTTACGAGGACCTCGACTTCGAGATCCCCACGAGGAAGGAAGGGGACGGCATGGCCAGAGCCCTTGTCCGATGGGACGAGGTAGGCCAATCGATCAGGATCATCAGGCAGGCTCTCGAAAAGATGCCCTCGGGTCCGTTCAGGGCAAAGACGCCGCCACCGATGGCGTTCACGGTCCCGCCAGGGGACGCTCTGGCAAGGATAGAGAGCTCCAAGGGAGAGTACGGCTACTATGTCGTATCCAAGGGAGGGAAGTACCCCTACAGGGTCCACGTCAGGGGGCCCTCGTTCACGCACGGCATCGACGTGCTTGAACAGCTCCTCAGGGGATACGAGATATCGGACACCGCTTTGATAACGGGAACGCTTGCGGTTTGCCCCCCCGACATAGACAGGTGATTGAAATGGGAGACGTTATAAGAAAAACGATCAGGCCCTTCCGGGCATTGAGGTTCCTTGGCAGACATCCGGACACGATCAGGATCCCCCATCAACAGCACAACGACATCGAAGGGGAGCCCCTTCCTACTGAAAGGTACAGAGGGGTTCACGTCAACGACTGGGACCTCTGCATCAGCTGCGGTCTCTGCGCCATGGTGTGCCCCTGCGACGCGATAGAGATGGTGGATGTCGAGGGCGAGGGGGGGAAGAAGAGACCAGAGGTCTCCTACGGAAGGTGCTGTTTCTGCGGGTTCTGCGAGGACGCGTGCCCGAAGAAATGCATGCATCTTACGAGCAACCATTCCATGCTGGACCCCGATCCGAGACCGTTCGTGTTCCTCCCGGCCTCCAACCTCGAGGAGTTCGAGTTCGAGTACGTTGTCGAGACGTCCAAACTGTGTCTCGCGGAGGATCGGGACGGAAAGAAGGTCATTGTTCAGGGGAACCCAAGAGCGAAGAAAAAGGATCAGTCCTGATCCGGGAGCGGGAACTGGAGAATGAACCTTGCTCCGGTCCCCTTGCTCTCCCCGATGTCGACCGAGCCCCCGTACCTCTCCATGACCTTGCTCACTATGAACAGGCCCAGGCCCGAACCCTTTTCCTCCCCCCAGGAGAAGTTCTCGTGGAACAGCATCCCCTTGATCTTGTCGGGCATGCCGCTTCCGTTGTCCGAGATATCGACGGTGACCCTGCTGTCCTCGCAGGTTATCTCAACGTCGAGACTGGAGGCGCGTCCGTGTACCACCGCGTTCGCAATAAGGTTGTCAAATACCGACGCAAGAGCGTCATCCGCGACTATCCTGCAGTCCCCTTTGATGGTGGTCTTCAAGGGATAGTCATTGGCTATGTCCCGGATCAGAGGGTTCAGATCGAACTCCTTTTTGTCCTTGCTTGCCTGGACCAGGGATTCTAGCTCGGCCATCCTCCTTGTGAGCTCTATGGACCTCTTCACCGATGTCACCGTGTACTTGAGGATGGCCGGATCGTAGACCTTCCTCTCCATCAGGAGCCCGATCAGGGCATAGACCACGGTCAGCCTGTTCTTGATATCATGTCTCATTATCCTGTTTATGAGACGGAGGACCTCGTTGAGCTTGATCAGCTCCTCCTCTGCCTGTTTCCGGTCCGTTATGTCCCTGAGTATACCGTTGATCCTCACAAGGTTCCCGTTTTCGTCCTTGACGATGATTATGCCATCCTCGACCCAGTGGACCTTGCCGCTCAGATCAATGAATCTGTATATCTTGGAGGAGTCGTTGAAATCTTTGTACCTACTCTCGAGAGACTCTCTGGCCATCTCCCGGTCCTGGGGATGCAGGAAATTAACGAGATTGTCAATTTTCTGCCCGACCACCTGCTCCTGGGTCAGTCCAAGTTTTTCGATCTGCTGGGACACGTAGGTTATCGTGCCGCCGGCATCTATGGAGTACATGATATCGCTGGTATTGTCAAGGAAATCCCTGAGCTTGTCCCTTGCTTCCTGAAGCTCCCTCTCGATGTTCTTCCTCCTGGTGATATCGACCCCTTCGGGGATCAGGTAGACGACATCGCCCGTTTCGTTCTTGACCGGCCGTATGGAGAGTTCGATGTCGTGGATGTTTCCCTCGAGGTCCTCATGCTGGACGTCGAACCTTATGTACTCTCCCTTTCTGGCCCTGACGATGGAATCCTTCACCCTTTCCTTGAGAAGGGGAAGCTTCTCCCACCATGGGGTCTCCCAGAAGTAGACTCCGATCAGGTCCTCCCTACTGCATCCTATGAAATCCGCCGACTGCTGGTTCGGGAGGATTATCCTTCCGTCGGGATCAAGCAGGCCTGTCCACATCAGGGTGGTGTCGAAGGCCGCTGTGAGGAGGGTGTCCCTTCTCTTCAGGTCCTCTTCGGTCTTCTTTCTCATCTCTATCTCGGCCGAGAGGCTCTCGTTGAGCGTTTTCAGCTGGGAGGTCCTTTGCTCGACCAGGGCTTCCAGGTGCTCGTTGGTCTGTCTGAGCCTTTCATCGACCTCCAGGAGATCGCTCATTATCGCATCGCTTGCCATGTCCCTGTCGCTGAGGACGTGGGAAAGTGTCGCTTCAATGTACCCCGAGGAGAAGCTAGCCGTATGACTTGTGATACTCGGGAAGATGGAATGAAGCTGGTCCCGGTCCAGGTCTCTTGTCAGTTCGAAGGTCAGGATCTCAAGCGTCCTGCCAAGGAAATCGGGAGGCCGGTTCTTCAACCTCGAGGCCCGGACACCGAGCTCTCTTGAGGCTTGAGGGTCGAAAGGGATGTCAAGGACCGTTCGAATGGTCAGCGCAACCATCTCGGCCATCTCGTTTTGGACGATCTCCTGTCCATTCTCCTCGGGCGTCCTCGGGAGAGCCCCCTTCTGCCATTTCGATGCAATGGCGACGGCCCTGCTCAGGAGCTCATCCATCACGTCGTTCCTGTCGGTCTTGTTCAACTTCGAGACCCCGCTTCTTCATTTGCGCATAAAGGCGTATGGACATGAACATTTTCTATCTATAAAGATGAAGTGGTTTACAATTTATCCGATTTCCTTTCGATATCTCGCATGAATTGAATCAGGATTGGAAAAATGCATCGATGGAAAAGGTGCCATTGTTAAATATCATTAAATTGCATACATCATTTGGTTTATCTTAGAATATTCATAGAGGGGGAAATTTGGCCCGTGAGGGACCAAAGGAAAGGCTGTCGAAGTACGACATAGGGGTAGCCATCCTATCCTACCTAGTCCGAAACAGGGAGGAGGGGAAGCCGAAGGCCACCACCCGCGAGATCAGCAGGAAGCCCCCTGAATTCGTTTCAAGCACCCAGAGGCAGCAGAGGATCAAGGAGATGCTGGAGAGCTTCGAAAGCCAGGGTTTCGTCGTCTCCGAGACCTATGCCATGGGAACGGTGTGGGAGATCACGGACAAGGGATATGATTGGTACAAGACCGTTGCCAAGGATTTCATGTCGATCTTCTGATCAACCCGTCCAGACCACTTTGAACCTGTTCTCCTCGAACTCTATCAGGGAGATCGTGTGTTCTTTGTGCACCTTGCCCCGCTGATATTTCACAAGGTCGACCGCTTCCTCCTTGAACCCCTTGGTCGAGAGCATACCGAGGATCAGGGGCTTCTTGTGCCAGGTTACGATCTCTTCGACCTCGGCCTTGAACTTGAAGACATCGTCGATGGTGACCTTCCTGTTGTACTTCTTTATCAGTATTACATCGGTCCTGAAGAAGAACCGGAGGATGACGACCACCAGGATGGTGATCACCAAAGCCTCCATCACGAACAACAGGATGAAGTTGACCCAGAAGTCTATCTTGGAATAGATGAAGGACTCGACGAATATCGCCACCAGGAAGGTCAGGACCATGCCGACAGTGACGATATAGATCGCCGGGACCTTCTTGCTCTCGTAGTAGATGTCGAACTTGTGCTGCTTGCCCTTCACGGTCCTGGTCTTTCCGATGAAATGCTTGGGGACCTTGATCTGAAGGTGGAAGCAGTCGTCCAGCCTCTCCAGGAGGTCTTCGAGGATCTTCTCCTTGAAGACGGGGAAGAGCTCCATCTTTACCTTGAACCTGATGGGCCGTATCTTCTCCGATATCTGCATGAAGGGTTTGAAGAACTTCAGTACGGATATCAGTATTATCAGACCAAAGAAGAATACCGAAAAAGAAGCGAAGATACAAAGCTCATCCAGGATCCAGACGTCCGGATCTATTACCCAGAGAACGAAGACCAGGGTGAAGAAGAGCACGGATACGCCCTCCATCAGTATGGAGAACATGAAGAAGGGGATCTTCGAAGACACCTTGAAGAAATCCGCAGAAGAGGGAGCTTCCTACTATGCTCCCAAGGACGAAATAGGGAACATTGACATG
>JBLIRI010000051.1:0-15797 GCA_049472235.1 Thermoplasmatota archaeon
CGTATGCAGCTTCGAACACAAATGATGATTTTAACGGAGAGGATAATGCGGTGGATTGGGTCAAGGTCAATTACGGTGCCACAATGACTCCGGTCATTGTAGATCTTTATAACCCTCCATCCGATGGATTATGGCATTTCTGATCGATACAAGGGCAGACTTGGATATCACATAATTCGGTATTCTCCGGAAATGGGTAATCTTTATATTAGATCCAAATCCATATGATTGCTCCCGAGGTGTTGTAAATGACAGAGAGTGTGTACAAGGTCATAGAGCTAGTGGGATCTTCAAAGAAGAGCTGGGAAGACGCCGTGAACAATGCCGTGATCGCCGCATCGGAGAGCCTTCGGGACCTCCGCATCTGCGAGGTCGTGAAGCTGGACACCAAGATCGAGGACAACAAGATAGTGGCCTACAGGGCTCGCGTCCAGCTCTCGTTCAAGTACGAGGTCTGAGCGCCTCGTCGCGGTATCTTCTCAGAAAAGGGGTCAGCTCCCGCTTCGGAGGCTTGAATGCTTTCAGCCTCCGGTTCAGTTCGACATCGCTCACTTTCAGGTTCAATCTTCTTTCAGGCACATCGAGCTCGATGATATCTCCGTCCCTGACAAGTCCTATGGCTCCCCCAAGATACGCTTCAGGCTCCACGTGACCGACGCATGGGCCCCTGGTGGCCCCCGAGAACCTGCCGTCGGTGATAAGGGCCACTTTCTTGAACCCCGCCCCCATGATCGCGGCCGTGGGAGACAGCATCTCCGGCATTCCCGGACCCCCGGCCATCCCCATGAAATTGATGACGACCACGTCCCCCTCCTTGATATTCCCACTTTCTATGGCGTCGATGACATCCTGCTCCTCGGAGAACACCTTCGCAGGGCCGCTGTGGACCAGCATTTCTTCACTGACAGCGGTCTGCTTGATCACGGAGCTTTCCGCAAGGTTCCCCGTAAGTACAGCGATGCCCCCCTGGGGGAAGTAGGGGTTTTCAAGCGGTCTGATCACATCATCGTCCACGACCGATGCCTTCCCGGCGATATCGACAATGTCTACACCCTGGACCGTCATGGAGGGGAGCAGTTTCACCTTCAACCTCGAAAGCACCGCTGGTATGCCCCCGGCCCGATCGAGGTCCTCCATGAAGTGGTCCCCCGCGGGTCTTATGTGGCAGATATTGGGGGTCGCTCTGGCGATCTCATCGAAAGCATCCACGGGAAGGTCGATCCCGCATTCTTTTGCAATTGCCGGAAGATGGAGAACGACATTCGTGGAACCCCCGATCGCCATGTCGATGGTGACGGCGTTCAGGAAAGCGTTCTTTGTCATGATCTGAAGCGGGGTCAGTCCCTCTTTCACCATGAAAACGGCCCGGACTCCTGATTCGTAGGCCTGCTTCCTCTTGTCATCAGATACTGCCAGGGTCGCCGCGCATCCTGACACTGACATTCCCAGGGCTTCCGTCATGCAGGACATGGAGTTCGCCGTGAAAAGTCCCGAGCAGGACCCGGGACCGGGGCAGGACCTTTCCTCTATCGCCTTTCTTCTCTCCTCTTCGAGGTTCCCCCTCTTGGATGCCCCCACCGCCTCGAAACCGGTGGAGAGGTCCATCCTCTCGTCCTTGAACTTCCCCGCCAGCATCGGGCCGCCAGTGAGAATGATCGCCGGAACGTCCAGCCTCCCGGCGGCCATGAGCATCCCGGGGGTGATCTTGTCGCAGTTGGTGACCCCCACCCATCCGTCGAGGGAATGCGACAGGACCATGAGCTCGATATTGTCGGCTATATGGTCCCTTGAAGGAAGCGAGTGCCTCATGGAGACATGCATCGCTATACCGTCGCATATTCCGGGGACCCCCCATTCGAAAGGCACCCCGCCCGCATCGATGACCCCCCGTCTCACCTCGTCGGCAAGCTCCCTCAGATGCACGTGGCCGGGAATGATGTCGTTGAAGGAGTTGGCTATGCCTATGAAGGGTTTCTTCATATCGTCGTCGGAGAGACCGGCGGCCCTCAGAAGCGCCCTGTGGGGCAGTGTCTCGATGCCTTCTTTTAAAACACTGGACCTCATTTTTACCATCCCATTATGGTGTTGATGGTTCATAACGGTATCAATCGTCAGATATCACTGCTCAATCGTTTGGTGAAGTACTTCGCTCCCTCGAACTCGAGATATCCGAGCTTCCTCATCGCTTCCATTGACCCCTTGTTGTGGCCTTCCACGATACAAGCGAATATCCCGATCCCCTGTTCCGAAAGCCACCTCTCCCCTTCCTCGATCAGCGCCCTTGCGGCCCCCTGATGTCTGAACCGGGGAAGGACCCCCAGGCGGTTCATCCAACCTTTCCGGCCGTCATGGGTGACCAGGAGCGAACCGGCCACCCCATCATCGATCAGGGCCACCAGGAAGAGGTTGTTGTGGAGTTCCATTCCCTTCCTGAGGTTATCTGGACTGTCCCTTCCTTTGGGTTTGTACGGGAGGCCGCATTCCATCCAAAGGGAGGCGACATCCTCCATGTCTTCCTCAAGCATCCGGCGGACCAGAACCTCGGACATGGCCCTCCTCAGACCACGGAGGGCTTATCTATGTTTTCATGTGGCGGGGGCAATCTCTTTTTACCAGTATGCCGAATGACAAGACGGATGAAACTGGACCTTGACGCCATCAAGGAGCTCAACAGGACCGAGGCGAAGACCCTTCTCATTTCCATCCTTATCGGACTTGTCGTTGCCCCCTTGATACTTCTGCTTCCCGAGGTCATCCGATTCGTTCACGACAACGTGAGAATGGTAACGGACCTTCCGGGGGGCAACCTGTGGCTGCTGGTCCCCATGGTCGCAGGGGGACTCCTCATAGGCCTCATGACGAGGAAGATCGCCCCGGAGGTGGAAGGCCCCGGCCTTCAGGTTGCAGCCGCAGCCTACCATACGAGGGAGACGAGGCTCAGGGCCCGATCGGTGCCCTTCAAGTACCTGGCAACAATAATAACGCTCGGTGCGGGGGCGACCAACGGAGTAGTGGGTCCCTCGGCCCTCATAGGCTATTCGTTCGGAAGCTCCGCCGCCTTCAGGCTGGGTCTGGACAAGGAGAGGGTGAAGACACTGGCCCTATGCGGCATGGCGGCAGCCATTTCCGCACTCCTCGAAACTCCGCTGGGAGCTGCCGTTTTCGCTATCGAGATCGCATACCGCGACAAGATCCTCTACAAGAGATTCTTCTACAACCTCGTTTCCAGCACTACAGCTTTCCTGGTTTCCATCAGCATCAGACCCAACAAACCACTTCTGGACCTCCCGGGAGAGCTCCCGAGCTTCGGTCTGGTAGACCTCCTGACAATGTTCCTGATAGCAGTATCCGTTACGATAATCTGCGTGCTGTACATCTGGTTCTATCAGGGGTTCCACAACAGGTTCATCAGGATGAACTGGAAGGGATACGGATGGCTCAAACCTGCCTTCGGATTTCTCGTCGCCGGCATCATCATCATACCCGCATACCCCATCCTGCTGGAACTTGGTTATGTAGGAGGGTTCTCTGGAAAACTGGTATCTCTTGAGGACTTCGATGTTGCCAAGATGGCATTCGCGGCCATGATACTCTTCATCACCACAGCGATCATCGCAGCATCGGGCAACAGCGGAGGTCTCCTGATGCCCATCATGGCCTTCGGCAGCATCTTCGGGGTCTCGATTGCAAGCTTCTTCTCGGATACCGACCCCCTGGTCTTTGCTGCGGTGGGAATGGCGGCCGCTGTATCGACGACCCTGAACGTCCCGCTTGCCGCTGCGATCATCATCATGGAGCTGTTCGGACTACCGGTCTTCCTGCCCTCGATAATGGGGGCGCTTGCTGGATATTTCATCGGGAAACGGCATGTGATCTACCACGAGATAAGGTGGGAGAGGTTGAAAAAGGGAAGGATGAAGCGGCCCTAAATAGCAAGATCGGTCCTTGAATCGTCCCATATGAGCTTGTTCTTGACGAATATCGCCATGCCGAAGGTCAGGGGGCCTACCCTACCAACGAACATCAGAAGGATCACAATGATCTTGCCAAGTATGGTCAGATGCGGGGTGAAACCCATTGACAGTCCCACCGTTCCCAGGGCGGAGGTTGCCTCGAATAGGATCTCCATGAGGCTGGCCTTTTCTGTCAGTGCGAGGAGATAGACCCCGAGGAACAGCGCGGCAAGGTACATCGCGAATGTGGCATTGGCCTGTTTCACCCTGTCGGCCGGGACCTTCTGGTCCCAGTATTTAACATCCCTCTTGCTGAAGAGAACGGACCTGATCTGACCGATGACGGCTACCAGGGTCGTCGATTTGACACCGCCCCCGGTCCCTGCCGGGGAGGCGCCGATGATCATCAATATGACCGTAAGGAACAGTACGGACTTTGCCATCGAGGCGATGGGCATGGTATTGAATCCCACCGTTGTCATTGATGTCATCGTCTGGAAGAATGCGGCCATCACCTTCTGGCCGCTCGTCAGGTCGGAGAATGAACCCTCGGATATGAGCACTATGAAGGTCCCTATCAGAAGTATCCAGAATGTGGTCCGGAGAATAACCCGGGTGGTGAATGAAAGGCATTCTGTCTTTTTGGTGACCTTGTTGAAGATATCCACGAAGACGATGAAACCGATGGCTCCGGAGATGCTCAGTATGGATATGACGAAGTTCAACCAGAAGTTGCCGGTGAACTGCTCGAGATTGCCGTTGAAGAGGGAGAACCCTGCCGTGCAGAAGGCCGAGATCGAGGTGAATATGGCCTGCCAGAGAGGGGTCCTAACTCCTTCTGACCTGAATATGAAATAGAGCGCGATGGCTCCCAGGGTCTCTATGGCAGCGGTGAACAGCACCACCCTAACAAGGAACCTCTCGATGAGGAAGTCCTTGGGTATGGAGAACACCGTTTTGGAGACCTTCTTCCTCTCATCTGTAAGCTCCTTCCTGGATGAGAGCAGGATGAACGATGAGAAGGTCATGTACCCGATCCCGCCTATCTGGATCAGGAACAGGATGACCCCCTGGCCGAATGCATTGTAATCCTCGGAGATGTTGACAGGGGATAGGCCTGTAGTGGAAACCGCGGATGCGGATACGAACACGTTGTCGAGAAAGGGGACGGTCTCGGCCTGTGAGAACGGCACTATAAGAAGAAGGGCGCCTACCACGATGTAAGCAATGTAGCCGTAGATCACCAGCATGACGGGGTTGGAATCCCGGAGGGTCCGCATTAGCGGTCTTCTCTTCATGTTGGGATCATCTGCCTCGATACCGTCCTCCTTGGACCCCGCTTTATCGGTTCTTCTGGTGGTGTTCTTCCTTCGAGGCGACATCCTGCCTGTCCCGTCGGTATAAACCATGGCGGGATAAATAACTGTTCTGCGGAGATTATCATTATTGATATCGGTGGTCTTTGTGGTAATTATATGCTTATTCTTTAATAGTCGTAGAAATATTGTAAGCGGGGTCTTAACCATTTCGTTTGGAGGGTCTGAAATGTCTTGCAGTCTGAGGGGAACCTCGCTACTGATCTGTTTATCGATGTTGGCAATTCCTCTGGTCCTATTGTGCCCTGTGGAAAAGGAAGCCGACGGATATGCAAATTATACATACTATGCTGTAGGCTCGACAACGGATTATCTTACAGGATATGCATATTACTCCTATTCCTATGGGAGCGGAAATTATGGATTCAGCTCGATCTCTCAACCACCTGTGGGTGGGTGGTATTACAGCGGTTCTGATTACGGTTATTATAGAGGTTGGGTCCCGATATCCATCTCCAATATCGACCCTGACAGCCTCATCTCCCAGATATCGTTCAGCTTCTATCCCTATTATATCGGATATTCACAGACGATCTATGTGTATCTACTGAGATATGATCCGCGGGACATAGCATTGGTCGATGATGGCTCCAAATTGTACAGTCAAATTAGTACCCGGTCGAACTTCATGGGGTCTCTATCTGTCTCATCCCATACGACATATACTGTTTCCACAACCTCCTCATCGGCGATAGATTATCTCAAGTCCAGAATTGAAGCTGATGACGACTATATCTTCTTCGGTATGAGAGGAACCACTAACAACGGCTACGTCCAGATATATGCGGATTCGAACACATACATGACCATTACCGGAGATATGGATGCTCCAAACACCCCCTCGCCATACTCCCTTGGGACCTACACATCAACGGAATATGTATCTCTCGACTGGGCCGATGTCTCGGATAGACCGACCGCACCCAACTATGGCGGTGTCAAGTACCAGGTCGGCGCCTTCTCCACATCATCCATGGATTCGCTGATATGGACCTCGGAATGGACATCCACCAGCCAGATGAACATCTACGGACTTCAGGAGGGGACCCATTATTTCAGGGTGAAGGCGAAGGATGCGGGGAATTTCGAGACGGACTGGTCCAGCTCCTATACCACAACATTGATCGACCGTACACCTCCCACGACCGCTCAGATCTTCAACCTTCCGGAATACACCAACGGGACAGCCATGACACTGGCATGGATAGGATCGACCGACCAGGGGTCCGGAGTGAAGAACTACATGATCGGATACGCGACCGAATCGGATTTCTCCGACCAGGAGAACAGGCTCGTGAACTACCCCACCGTTACCTCCCCTTTCACGCTCACACCCGGACAGACCATGTATTTCGTACTGTTGACATACGACAAGGCCGGACTTATGTCCGAGTTCTCCATGCCGGATCACACAACCTGCGATGTCGCACCCCCGACCGTTCCGATAATGATGTCGGAGCCCCCGTATACGAAGGGGGACACAAATTCGTTCTCATGGCATCCTTCCATCGATGAGGGGGTCGGCCTCCACCACTACAAGGTGCAGGTCGCGACAACGGAGTCGTTCCAGCCAGCCTCCATCGTTTACGATCGGGACACCGACAAGACCATGATGGAGTTCGACTCCCTTCAGGACAACGTCAAATATTACTGCAGGCTCCAGGCCGTTGATGCCTTTCATCATGAGAGCGCGTGGTCGGAGGTCGAATGGTCCGTCCAGGACCATAAAGGCCCAGGCGAGATAGGGCTGACGCCGCTGATGGAATACCTCCCCGAGGGACCGGTGCGTCTTGAGTGGGAAGGAGCCGAGGATGACGGCTCCGGGGTCGCATATTACAAGGTCCACTGGTCCACGGATGCGACCTTCAATACCGACGTGCATACGATGGACCGTGTCCTCGGGCAGAGCTTCCAGATCCCGGACCTGGACCCGGACACGACCTGGTACATCAAGGTCGTTCCCTACGACTCCCTCGACAATCCCGGCATCGGGGAGACAGCATTCACAACCATTGATTCCATGCCGCCGTCCCAGCCGGTGATAGATCCGCCCGAGGCGTTCTCGGGGGGGCGATCGAATGAGATATCATGGTCCGGATCAACGGACACACTGTC
Source organism: Thermoplasmatota archaeon (assembly GCA_049472235.1). GTDB lineage: Archaea > Thermoplasmatota > Penumbrarchaeia > Penumbrarchaeales > Penumbrarchaeaceae > JAFGLL01. The sequence goes on from JBLIRI010000051.1 coordinate 7,445, forward strand.
GGGACTGGACCACTATGTTCTCAATGTCTACACAAGTTCGGACAGGGTGGGCCTTGCTTTCACGGTCCATACAGCGGAGACCTCCTTCGAGGTCCCCGGACTATCCGACGGGACGACCTACTATTACGAAGTGGCAGCGCTCGACCGGGCCGGGAACGAGAAGTATTCGGCTCTGGTCCATTCGACCCAGGACACATCAGGCCCATCGATCCCGAGCCTGGTCCCCCTGGAGGAATACCAATCGACCGGTCTTGTGAGGGTTGAATGGGGCCCCTCCACGGACGAGAACGGACAGGCCGTCGAGTACCAGGTCCAGTGGGCCACTGATGTGATGTTCACCAATTCCATCATGGGGTCGTCCTGGCTGACGGGGACGAACTTCGTAATCCATGACACGACCGTGGACCTTGGAGAGGGGAAGGAGCCGCTCCCCGACGGTCATTACTATCTCCGGGTAAGGGCAAGGGACAGCTTCCAGCAGTCCTCCGCCTGGGGAAATGCGATGAGGATCGTCATAGACACGACACCGCCGGAGATCCCGGTCCCCGCTCCACTTCCGACGTACTCCGGAGGGACGAGGATTAGGATATCCTGGGAAGAGGCCACGGACCTTTCAGGAAAGGATGTCGAGTACCAGGTCCAGGTGCTCATGAACGGGACCGATGTTCCCATCATGACCACACCCTGGACGAAGGGGCTCTACATTGATATCGGCGACCTCGAGGCCTATGGCAAATACTACTTCAGAGTGGTGGCGAGGGACCACATGGGTCTCGTTTCCGATCCGTCGGACCCCGTATCCACGACCATAGACGTGGACGGGCCCAAGGTCACCTTGAAGGGCAGCGGGCTCTTCGGCGGGTCCGACCTCTACATTGCCGGAGACGTATTCGATTCCGGTTGCGGAGTGGGGCTTGTCGAGATCTCGGCCGACGGAGGCCAGAGCTGGATGGGCTGCACTCTGGCCGCAGGAAAATGGTCCTTTGCCAGATCCGGATTGCCCTCCGGCACCGATACGGTCATCGTGAGGGGGCACGACAAGGGAGGCAACATCGGACTCCCGGTCACAGCCATTATCGACGGAGATGCTCCCGGGATCACGATAACTGGCCCCCTTGAAGATGCCCGTATCTCGGGGACGGTGCAGATCACGGGGAGCATATCGGACCAGAACCTTGCAACCTATTCTATCTCCTATAAGAGGTCGGGGACCACGACCTGGGTCGACATCGTCCCGGGCCAATCTGCCTCCCAGTTCTCCGGGGTCCTCGGGACCTGGACTCCCGCGAACCTGCCAGGAGGGTCATACCAGCTCAAGATCACGGCGGTGGACGCCCTCGGTCAGGCATCGGAACATACCATCAACCTGACCCTTGCCGGGGCGAACCTGAACATCGACCCCGCCCAGATAACGTTCTCCAACCATCACCCTCTGCCGGGGGACAAGGTCACTGTGATGGTGACCATATCGAACTTCGGAGAATCCCCGGCCGAAGGTCTGACCGTGTCGATATACGATGACGGCGAGGTTATCCACACAGAGTCCGGGGTCGCGGTTCCCGCCAACGGGATCATGGTCATTACCACCGTGCTCAAGGTCTCCGGGACCCACAGGATAACTGCAAGGGCCACATCGGACCTGTATGATTCCGGAGAGATGTCTTCGGCCTCGGTCCTGGAAGCCTCCGAGAAGGAGATGGTCCTCGAGGACTTCGGAGGGATCTTCGGACTCCTTGCCCTGCTTCTTGCGATAGCCGCGATCGTACTCGTCTTCGCCCTCGGTGGAAAGAGGGAGAAGAGACCGAAGGAGCCCGGGGAGGAAAAGGCTGAAGAAAAACCGGAGAAGGAGGAGGAGCCGAAGAAGAAGGAAGAGGTTCAGAGGGCCCCTCCGATGGACATGCCGAAAACGGAGCCTCCGAAACCTGTCCTCCCGACGGCGCCCATATCGCAGAAACCTCAACTTCCCGGAACAGTGATAGGAACGCCCCCGACACCTCCGAGGCCGCCGGCGGCCTCCGGAACACAACCTCCGGCGCAGCCGCCCAGACAACCGGTCCCACAGCTGAAGGCCGCCCCCGCGACCATGGCTCCCGCGCAGCTCCCCCAGGAAGAGGAGAAACCAACGTACACCCATCCTTCAAAGAACGGGGAGGCCAAGCCGGAGGTCCAGCTGCCTGACATTTGAAAAAAGAAAAAAATGGGGGCCCCGTTAGGACCCCCGTCACACTATGAAGACAACCTACTGGTTCTCTTCCTGGAAGTCCTTGAGGAACTCCGCAAGGACCTTGACGCCTTCGAGGGTCATGGCGTTGTATATGGATGCCCTCATGCCGCCGACGTCACGGTGCCCTTTCAACCCGATCAGGTCCTTTGCCTTGCCGGCATCAACGCACTTCTTCTCGAGGTCCTCATTGGGGAGCCTGAAGGTAACGTTCATCAACGACCTCGAATCGGGCTGGGAATGACCCTTGTAGAAGCCGTCGGATCCGTCGATGACATCGTATACGAGCTTGGCCTTCTTTCGGTTCAATTTCTCCATGGCGGCCACTCCTCCCATCTCCTTGAGATGGTCCAGGGAGAGCTTGCAGATGTAGATGGCCCAGCAGGGGGGCGTGTTGTAAAGGGAATCCTTCCCCGCTTGTGTGGACCACTTCTGCATCGTGGGGGTATTCTCCGGAACCCTTGTCAGCAGGTCCTCACGGACCACGACAAGCGTCACGCCTGCGGGACCGAGGTTCTTCTGTGCACCCGCGTAGATGACCGAGTACTTGTTGAAATCCTCCTTCTTGTCCATGAGGTTCGACGAGAGATCGGCCACCAGAGGGACGCTGTCCGGGACCTTTGGCATGTAATGCCACTCCGTTCCGTAGATGGTGTTGTTGCCGGTTATGTGGGCGAAGGCAGCATCGTCGCTGAATTCGACGTTGCGGGGGATGTAGGTGAAGTTCTCCTTCTCCGAGGATGCGATCACCTCTACCTCGCCGTAGAACTTCGCTTCCTTTATGGCCTTTTTCGACCAGGCGCCCGTATGAACGAACTGGGCTTTCTTCCCGGGGAGCTGCAGGTTGAGAGGCACCTGATAGAACTGGGTCGACGCCCCTCCCTGTATCCACAGTACCTTCCTGTCGTCCTTCAATCCCATGAGCTCCTTCACGAGAGCCATGGAGTCCTGATGGACCTTGTCGTATTCCTTTGACCTGTGGGATATCTCCATGACGGACATACCCGTCCCGGCGAAGTCAAGGAGCTCGTCCCGGGCCCTCTCCAGTACCGGGAGGGGGAGGGTCGCGGGGCCCGCATAGAAGTTGTATACCCTCTTTGCCATGTTTGTCACCTCTCTTTTTATCTCAATTTGTAGATCGTGAAGCCCGACCAGACCTTCGGGTGGAAGAATGTCGACTTCTGTGGCATGCATTCGAAGTTCTTGGAGACAGCCTCCACCTCCTCGATCCTTGTGGGGTTCATGAAGAAGACGGCCTGGGCCCCCTCCTTCACCTGCCTTATGGATTCGTCGACGGCGTCTCCTATTCCCTTGATGTAAACGACGTATCCGCCGCCGGTCATGGTCCCGTGAAGGAGCTTCTCCTTGTCGATGCCGAGCATCCGATCGAGTATCATGGAATGAAGGATGGCGACATCGAGCTTTCTCAGCTCTGGGGATGCATCCGGCCGAAGCTCGTCCATCGGTGAAAGGTCCTTTTGGACCATGGAGTAGAACCAACTGTCGTTCATGAAGAGGCCGAAAGCGTGCTTTCCCTCCCTGAAGGACCTGTCCATCTCGTCGAACATCATCTCCTTGACGTCGAAGGCCTTGACATTGAAGTGTTCCTTGAGCTTCTGGATGAGGGCGGGTCCGTTGAAATCCTCGAGGTTCTGGACCAGCCTGTGGGTCGGAAGGATCACAAGTCCGGGGTTGGACATGTTGACGAAGGTGAGCATCATGTACCTGGCGGTCTCCAGCTCCGGATGCTCCTTTTGGAGTGCAAGGGCCGTCTTGTACCTGTGGTGCCCGTCCGCGATTATGACGAACTTGTCCTGCATGGCCTGCGAGATCTCGGCCCTGTCCGAAGGTCCATCGACCTTCCACAACCTGTGCCTGACATGGTCCATGTCCATGACATCCATAAGGGGGGCCTTTTCCATGTAGCGGTTCAGGACGCTGTCGACGGTGCCCTCCGCGTCAGGGTAGATCACGAAGATCTGCCCGAAGTAGGACATGGTGCTCCTCGACAGGTCCAGACGGTCCTGGATATCCTTGGGGAGCGTCTCCTCGTGCTGGAGAACGCCTGCAAAGGTTCCTTCCTTCGGGGCCTCCTTTGCGAACTCCTCGAGCTCTATGAGGCCTATGAAACCGAAGCGGAACATCTCCTGGCCGCCGATGTCGAAGTTCTGGCCGTATACGTAGAAGCATTCCTCATCCTCCCGCTTCAATGCACCCTCTGAGATCCACTTCTCAAGTAGGTCCCTCGCGCGGGTGTACTGGTTGCTTCCGGGGGCGTCCCCCTCACGGGGTTTGTTCTTGGTGATCCATGCGATGTTGTGGGGGGAGAAGCCCTGGATCTCGTCCACCTTCTTTCCCTTGATGACATCGTAGGGGGGGGCGACGACCTTTGACATGTCGCCGACGACCTTCTCGTCGTACCTGTAAGCCTTGAACGGGATGACTCGGACCATGTTGCCCCGAAAAGTGGAACAGGCCTATAATCTTTATTATCAAGAAGGCACAACCGTTCATTCCTTCGTGACAACTATCGCTGAATGGTCGACCTGGAAGGGGTCAAGCCCTATGTTATGCCGGACATCGAACCCGTTATCCTCCAGACCCTTTGTCACGATCTCGTAGACATCTTCCGGTCTGGCCGTAACATCCACGGACCTCGATTTCAACATCAGTATCCCCGTTCCTCTCCTTTTCAGGAAGGTGCCGGAGTTGAGCAGGAAGAGCTTGAGCTGCTCCTTCTGGGAAACGTCCTGATAGAGCAGGTCGACGGGAGGCACCACCGCCCTGTACCTTTCCGGATGGAAGGCATCCTCGAGTATGGGTATTATGTTGGCCCTCTTCCCCGCAAGTACCGATAGCTTCCTGAATGCGGTCTCGGAGAACTCGACGGCGAAGATTGTCCCTTCCTCGAGAAGGTCCGAGATATGAGATACCGTTGTTCCCTGGGCGGCCCCGAGGTAAAGGACATCCCCGCTTATCGGCAGGTCCGGACCGATCTTCCTTATCAGGGCCGCTAGTTTGGACCTCCACGGGACCCATTCCCTGAATGTTTTCCCGTCGATGGTCATCAGACCTTCGCCGTAGACCGGTCTGCCGTCCCCGGCATCCAGGGTATAGAGCTTCCCGTCAACGGACCTCAGGCGCGACGATGAGACCATGGACACGGACAGGACCGCAACGGATAATAGGATTTTGGAAGAGTGCAACGGATGTTGAATATACAGCCCACCCCGGACAAACGTTAAATATCTAAGTATCGAAGAACGTCGGAACAGCCATGGCAGCGGACCGGGACAAGGAGAAGGTGGCACCCTCCGACCTCGAGGAGCTTCAGGGCGACCCGGTCGGGGTCGTCTTTGGCAACGTGGGCTCCACCGACTTCAGATGCGTCCTCCTCGATCGGGAGGTCAAGGAGCTCGACTACGTCCAGGTCAAGCATCCGACGGACGGATGGGTGCTGGGCATCATCGAGAAGGTTGAGCTTAGATCGGACCTGACCCACGAGGGCGCCCTCATGAACCTCTTCGGCAAGGGGAAGGAGGTGACCTTCAAGCGGGTCGCGACCGTTTCGATGATCGGCGCCCGCAACGACAGGAACGTACTATCGAGACCGCTGACCCCCATCCTGCCCTCCTCGAAGGTCTTCAGGCCCCAGCAGAAGTTCCTGAAGGACACGCTGGGACTGGTGCTCGAGAGGGAAGAAGGGGCATACATCGGGAAGATACTCAACACGAAGGTCGACGTCGTTCTCTCCCCTTCCGATCTCGTCCAGAAGCACATCTCGATAATAGCGAAGAGCGGGTCCGGCAAGTCCTACGCCTGCGGTGTCCTGACCGAGGAGCTAAACAGGCTGAACGTTCCCGTGGTGATACTCGATCTCCATGGCGAGTACAGGTCGCTGATCGGTCCGAATACCGATGGAGAGGACTACAAGCGGATGGAGAAGTTCGGCATCAAACCCAAGGGGCTCGGGAAAAGAATGAGGGAGTTCACCTTCTCCGACGTCGATGAGGTGGGGGAGAAGCCGTCCCCCCTTGGTATAGATATCAGGGGGTTCAGGGCCGAGGAGCTTCTGGAGCTGATGGGCCTCAAGAACATCGGCTACGGGACCTCCGTCCTATACAACGCCCTCAACAAGGTGACGGACATCCTCGGAGAGGACTGGGAGATGTACGACCTGATCGCCTCGGTCCAGACGGACAACAATCCTGCAAAATGGAACGTCCTCAACGGCCTGGAGCATCTTGCAAGGCTTCCTTTCTTCAAGAACACGCCCACCCCCCTTGTCGAGGTCGTGGTTCCCGGCAAGGTCACCGTTATCGAGCTCAAGGACGTCCCCCTGGACGTTCAGCAAGTGGGGGTGGCTGCATTGCTTCGAAAGCTTTTTTCGGCCAGGAAGGAGAACATGATCCCTCCCTTCATGCTGATCGTTGAAGAGGCGCACAACTTCTGCCCCCAGAGCGGGCCGGCGATCACTTCTTCGATACTCAGGAGCATCGCGTCGGAGGGCAGGAAGTTCGGGCTCGGCCTCGCCATCGTATCCCAGAGGCCCGCAAAGGTCGACAAGAACGTCCTCTCCCAGTGCGGGACGCAGATACTTCTCAAGGTCACCAATCCAAACGACATAAAAGCCGTGATAGCATCCTTCGAGGGGCTCGATGCAAGGATGTCCGACGAGATCCAGAACCTTCCCGTGGCCGTTGCCATCGTGGTGGGGGGGAGCATATCGACCCCCGTTCTAGTAGAGGTCAGGACCAGGCATACGAGGCACGGCGGCGATGCTGTGGACATACTCGGGGAGATCGGAAGAAGAATGAAGGATTGAACCCGAATGGGTGGGATCGATCTCAACACCCCGGACTGACAATCGATTAGATAACTATAAATCGATGTAACCTGATTTTCTCCGGGGTCGGAAATATGGAAGAGGTAAAGATCATCACGGACGAACGGATGAAGAAGTACCTTCAGACCACTGGGAGGGCCATCGACAAGGTGAAGATCGCGTCTCCCCCCAGAAGCCACCTCTTCAAGCTTGCAAATGATGTACTGGCCATGGCGATGGCATACTATTCCGACGCGAAGGCCTTCGCCCATGACGGCAATTATGTTCTGGCCTATGGTGCCGTGAACTATGCGCACGGATGGCTGGATGCGGGGGCACGACTGGGTCTTTTCGATGTCAGCGAGGACGACCAGCTTTTCACGCTTGCCGAGTGAAGGACCGTATTCTTTGGAACCTGCCAATTGTAAAAGTATCCATCAGCTCTATTGGGGGACCCCCTGGAAAGGGGAATCCCATATCGGATTGATATAGTCGGGGGGAATGTCTCCTTATGTTCCTTTCCCTGCTGGGGGTGCTCGCGGGCTTAGCTCTTCTCATCGCGGGCTCCAATTTTCTGGTGGATGGGGGGTCGGGGATAGCAAGGAAGCTCGGGGTGAGCGGGCATGTCATAAGGATCACACTTGTCGCCGCCGCCACCTCTCTGCCGGAGCTTGCGACATCGGTCACCGCTTCCTTCGAAGGGTACCCGGGACTGGCGGTGGGGAACGTGGTCGGCTCCAACGCCTTCAATATAGGCATAGTCCTGGGCGTGGCGATAATCATCAGGTCCATGAGGTCCTCTAAGCTCACCGTAAGGGACGGATGGATGGTCATCCTCTCTACGATACTCTTCGGGATATTCTCCATCGGGACCATCGGAAGGGTCGAATCCCTGGTCCTTCTGGGGGTCTACGTTTTCTATGTTGGATATTTGTACAGGGTGTCCAAACCTACCATAAGGACAGAGGAGAACGGCACCCCTTCTGGCAGGACCATCAAACTCATAGTGATCACTGTACTCGGTATCGGACTGCTTTTCATCGGGTCACCGGTTCTAGTAAGGTCATCCATCGCCCTTGCAGGCGACCTCGGGGTCCGCAACTCGCTGATAGGGCTCTCGCTTGTTGCTGCAGGGACCTCGCTCCCCGAACTCCTTACCTCGATCGTGGCCGCGATCACCTGGGAAGCGATGGCTGCCTTGTCTTCGCCGAGGTGGAACCGTTCGCGCAGCGACTGGTTGGTCATGCGCTCCGCCATCACCCACTTCAGGGCGCAGTGCTGGTAACAAGCCCGCACCCGGTCGTTCC
>JBLIRI010000052.1:0-15469 GCA_049472235.1 Thermoplasmatota archaeon
AAGAGGGGAGCACATAACTGCGGGGAATGCGATGGGACCATACTGGAGGCCATTCAGAGGTTCTCCATCAGCAACGACCCGGACCAACTTCTGAACCTGGACCATACCTGCAAGGAACAGTGGAAGGAATATCGAATGGATTCCCTGATCGATCCCATTATCCAGAGTACGTGAAAGATTTGAAGGCCAGTAAAAGAGGACCCTGGACGGTTTGTTCGGTCGGATATTCGTTAGAAAAATATTATCTACTAACGAGGCATTCGTGAAATCCAACTATCATCTGGTGGTCCCCATGAGCTTCGATGATGAATTCGAATTCGAACTGGACGATGACGATGAAGAAGAAGAGGAGAGCAGACCGATCCGCAAGAAGAAGGGTCCAAAGACATCATCATCGAGATCATCATCGAAAACAGGTAAAAAGACACCAAAGAAGACCGGTTCGGACCCCAGTCCAAAGGTGAAGAAGGGTAAGGATAGGGAACCCAAGAAGGAACCGGTCAAGGAGAAGCCAAAGACGATGGCGAAGCGAAATCCTGTCCCGGACGGCATTAAGAGAAAACTCGCTCTGGACCTTCGTGAGATAAAGAACCTCAAAAAGAAGCTCGAGGAATATCGGGAAGAAAAGGAATCCTTCGAGCACGAGCTTGAGCTTCTCGAGGATGAGATCGACCGGATAAGGTCGGAAAAGGAGAGGATGGAGGAGGACATCAACAAGCAGATCGCCCTGGCTAGCGCATATGAAAAGAAGCTTAACCGGAACCAGAAGGATTTCGACAACTTCAGGAAAAGGACCCAAAACGACGTCGATAGGCAGGTGAAGCTAGGACATAAGAAGGCCATGATGGGGATCATCGAGATAATCGATAACTTCGACAGGGCCATCACGGAAGGCAGGAGATATGATTACAAACCAGAGGTCTCTCAGATCCTAGAAGGTGTGGATTCCATCCGAAAGAGCATGTTGAAACTTCTCGAAGACAACGATGTGGAGATGGTCGATCCGATGAACGAGGCCTTTAACCCGCATTTCCATGAGGCGATAGAGACCAGAACCGACCTGTCGGTTCCCGACAGCACAGTAGTTGAAGTGGCGTCAAAGGGGTTCATCATGGATGATATTGTCCTGAGACCGGCAAAGGTCTACGTATCAAAAGGCGGGGAGCCACGTAAAAAGAAGATCAAGAAAAAGGATCCCGACCTCGGGTCGAGAAGCGAGGACGACGAGAAAGAGGAAGAGGAGGAAGAGGATGATATCACCGAGATCGATGACCTCGATGAGATCATGGAAGAGATGGACGAGATGGATGATGAGGAGTAGCAGGGAAAACGAAATGAACGAATATCTGGCATTCTGAAAGTATATTATCCTATATTATGATGAAAAGGGAAATATATAAATAGTTATTTTATGTTGAAACGAATCTGTCGAATGATTACTCTGGTAGTCATGAATATTCGGTGAATTATGGATGACGTATCCATGAAGTATCAAGAGGTGGTTTAGCATGGCAAAGGTTATCGGGATAGATCTTGGAACAACCTATTCTGCAATGGCCGTTCTGGAGGGTGGCGAACCGGTCGTCATCCCGACAGCAGAGGGTACGAGAACGATGCCTTCGGTAGTGGCCTTTACCGAGGATGGGGAGATACTGGTCGGTCATGTCGCGAAAAGACAGGCCGTGACAAATCCAGAGAGGACGATCTCATCCATAAAAAGGAAGATGGGAACGAAATACAAGGTCAAGGTGGATGACAAGATCTACACTCCCCAGGAGATCTCCGCGATGATATTGCGGAAGCTCAAGAAGGACGCGGAGGATTATCTTGGCGAGGAGATAGACAAGGCGGTCATCACGGTTCCTGCCTATTTTGAGGACCCCCAGAGGCAGGCCACGAGGGACGCTGGAAGGATAGCTGGACTTGATGTTCTCAGGATAATCAACGAACCGACCGCTGCATCATTGGCCTACGGTCTGGACAAGCAGGAGGTCGAGCAGACCATCCTGGTCTTCGATCTTGGCGGCGGGACCTTCGATGTATCGATCCTGGATATCGGTGAAGGTGTTTTCGAGGTCAAGGCAACATCGGGAAACAACCTCCTCGGCGGTGACGATTTCGATGCAAGGATCATGGATTGGCTCATCGAGAAGTTCGAGGATGAGACTGATATATCCCTGAGGGAGGACAGGAATGCCATGCAGAGGCTGAAGGAAGCCGCCGAGAAAGCCAAGATCGAGCTTTCCTCGAGGCTGGATACCAATATCAACCTCCCGTACATTGCTGCCGACGAGGACGGCCCCAAGCATATCGATTACACGCTTACAAGAGCAAAGTATGAATCCCTGACCGAGGACCTCATAGATGCCACGAAGGGCCCCACGAAGAGGGCATTGAAGGATTCCGGTCTGACGCCCAAGGACATCCAGCAGATCCTCCTTGTCGGCGGAATGACGAGGACTCCTGCGGTTCAGAACTTCATCAAGGAGTTCTTCGGTAAATCGCCCAACAAGGGTATCAATCCTGACGAGTGCGTTGCGGTCGGAGCAGCGATCCAGGGAGGGGTCCTTACCGGTGAGGTAAAGGATGTTCTCCTTCTCGATGTGACCCCACTGTCCCTCGGTGTGGAAACCGTGGGCGGCCTGACATCGAAGCTGATCCCGAGGAACACCACCATTCCGTGCAGGAAGAACCAGATCTTCTCCACCGCCCAGGACAACCAGACCTCCGTGGAGATCCACGTTGTCCAGGGAGAGAGGGAGATGGCGACGGACAACAAGTCCCTGGGCAAGTTCCATCTTATCGGCATACCTCCGGCCCCCAGGGGGGTTCCGCAGATCGAGGTCACCTTCGATATTGATGCGAACGGTATCGTCAACGTTTCCGCAAAGGACCTGGCAACCGGAAAAGAGCAGAAGATAACGATCCAGCCTTCCTCCGGTGTCACAGAGGATGAGGTATCCAGAATGATCGAGGATGCCGAGAAATACGAGAAGATCGACAAGAAGAAGAAGAAACTTGCGGAACTTCGGAACCAGGCTGACGCCCTGGTATACTCGACGGAAAAGGCGATGGTGGAGCTCGAGGAGAAGCTCGACAAGAAGAAGATGAAGGACACCAAAGCCGCCGTCAAGGAGCTTAAGGTCCATATGGAAGGGAAGAACATCAAGGAGCTCAAGGATGCCATCGATGTCCTTACCGAGAATTCCCAGAGCCTGTTCGCGGATGCCTATTCCGGCGTCAGCGGCGAGGACGAGGAGGGTTACGAACCCATCACCATCAAATGTCCCAAGTGCAAGAAACCGATAAAGATAACCTCTCCGAAGAGGCCGCTCAAGATCACCTGTCCGCACTGCGGTGCGAAGGGAACGATCAAGGGATCCCCTCCAAAGAAGAAACCCGCAAAGGAAGAGAAGAAGGAGACCAAGGAGGAGGAAGAGGCGCCTAAGAAGAAGAAACCGGCGAAGGAGGAAGATAAACCAAAGAAGAAGAAGAAGCCGGCCAAAGAGGACGAGGAAGAAGAGAAACCGAAGAAGAAGGTTAAAAAGGAGCCGGATTACGAACCGGAGTACATCGATTGTCCGAAGTGCGGTGAGGAGATCGAGATAGAATCTCCGGAAAGACCCCTCAGGGTAGAGTGCCCGGGATGCGGCGCGAAGCTCAAGGTCACTGATTGATCCGGTTGAAAGGGCCCCTTCGGGGGCCTATTTTTTTCTTTTTGCACAACAGGATTGGATAGAATAAAATAGGATAATGATATAATGAGCACTCCCTTTTAAAAGGTGATCTGTTGGCAGATAATTATTACGTCATACTCGAGATCGAGGAGGATGCCACTCAGGATGACGTCAAGAAGGCCTACAGAAAACTTGCAAAGAACCTCCACCCCGATCTGAACAAGAACGATCCAACCGGGGCAGCTGAAAGGTTCAAGAAGATCAAGGAGGCATACGAGGTCCTCTCCAATCCTCTGAAGAGGGAAAAGTACGATCTTGAGCTGATGCGTAGCACCGGCGTAGCACCCGGTTTCACGGCTCAGCCCCAGCAGCCCGCCGGTTATGTTTATGCCGGCCCCCAGCTTGCCCCCCAGAGGGGGTCCGATGTCAAATTGGTGATGAAGATATCATTTCAGGAATCATTCGCTGGGGTAAAAAAAGGGATCGATGTCAAGATGCCCATCAGGTGCCTGAACTGCGGAGGGTCGGGAGCTTCTCCGGGCACGGCTGTATCAGCCTGCCCGACATGCAGAGGCTCAGGCGCACTCCTTCAACCGGTACAATCCCCCCAGGGATATGTGAACCAGCGCGTAGTCTGTACCACCTGCAACGGCCGGGGTATCCTTATGCAGCAGTTCTGCCAGCGCTGCTCCGGAGTCGGCCTGGTCAACGGGGCCGAGAACGTCGTCATATCCCTTCCACCCGGAGTGGAGGATGGGGCCATCATCAAATTGAACGGGAAGGGAGGCTACGGTCTCGGCAGCGGGCCAAGAGGCGACCTGCTCATTACCGTCAGTGTTGAGGAGCTTTCCAACATGAGGCGTGTGGACAACGACCTCTACATAGAGGAATCGATATCCCTTCCCAAGTCCGTGTTCGGGGGCAAACAGCGGGTGAACACCCTCGAGGGCAGGAGGACCCTCAGGATCCCGCCAATGACCAAGAGCAGAACCGAGTTCCTCATCGAGGGCGAGGGCTTTCCCGACCCGGTCACGGGGGAGCACGGGGATCTGTTCGTCGTGGTCTATATAGATCCGCCCGAGGAGATCTCCGAAGGTGCGAAGAAGGCGCTGAAGAAGTTCGCCTTGGAGATGGGCGAGGACCTCAACGACCTTGGCCTCTAGCCTTTGATGGAGCCAATCATTAAATATGGGCGCCCTTCTCCCAAGACTGAAACTGATGATCACGCTGATCGGTATCGGGCATGTGTTCTCCATAAAGGAAGCGGTCAAGTACCTGGTATTCAGAAATGAACCGGATGCTGTCTGTCTGGAACTGGACCGGCTCAGGTTCGACGCTCTCGAGAGCGGAATGAGGGGCCGTGAAGATGCACCTTTCCTTTTCAAGAGGCTTCAGAGAATATACGACAAGGCGGCCGAGACGCAGGGGGCCCAGGTTGGCGAGGAGATGCTCGGGGCTGCCGAGGCCGCACAGGAGATCGGCATCCCTCATTATTTCATCGACATCGAGGCCTCACCCATGGTCATGAACATCTTCAAAAAGCTATCCGTCACGGAGAAGCTGAAGCTGTTCGGCTCCGTCATCGGAGCGTCCTTCCTCCCCAAGAGGACCATAGAGGAGGGCATCAAGCAGATCGGGGAGAATCCCGAGGAGTACATGGACCAGTTCGAGAAGTACTTCCCCTCTCTGAAGAGGGACATAGTAGACTATCGCGATCGGTACATGGCCAGGAGATTGATGGATATCTCTGAAGAGCACGATCATGTTCTGGCCGTGGTGGGCCAGGGCCACATCAGGGGAATGTCGGTCTATCTCGAGCACAGAGGACTGCAGGTGGTTCCCCTCAAGGAGGTACAGGAGATCGCCAAGGGGCTATCGGAAGGGAGACTGAAGATGCCCGTCATCGTTAAGAGGCCTGACACCGAGGTCACCAACAGCGAGGTCCAGTTCTCCTTCTCGATCGAAGTGGGAGACCAGGAGGAGCAGTGATGAGAACGAAGAAGAGGATCGCGATGGGATTGTTCTTTCTATTGGGTCTTTCCACCCTCGTATTCGGCGCGTTCGTATTCTATGTGACCTACGAGCTGGATTCCCTCGACGGCAGGACGGTTCTTACGGGTATGGTCCTGGACACGGACGAGGTCCCTCTCCAGGGGGTGACCGTGAGATGCGGGGACAGGGAGGCCAGCTCCGGTACGGACGGCAAATGGAGCCTCAACGGTGTCGATGAGGGACTGGTCACCGTCGAGTTCTACAAGGATGGTTTCGTCAGGTTCACATTGAAATGGCTTGCATATCCGTTATCCGATCTCGGAGATGACATCGAGGAGAGCGCGAACAACATCTCCTATTCCCTGAAGGAGTCGGGTCTGGATGACATCATGCTGAAAAGGGAGATGGAGATGAACGAGGTATCCACCTATTCCAACGGAACGCTATCCGTGAGGGTGGATGCGAGCTTTCGGGGTCTTTCGGGGGCTTCGGAGCTATTCTATTCCAACGGCACCGGAGAGATGGGATCGATCGCTTTGAACGCTGAACCGGTGGTGATGGAGGTCCGTGGAAACGGTAACTTCAGGGTATCCCTGATCGAGAATGGTCCATTCGTTTCGGGATTTCACCCAGTATCAGGGGAGATAGACATCACGAGCGAGATGATGGGGCTCGTATCGAAGAACGAAAGCGTGGTCTGGGAAGGCCAGGATGGGGGCTTGAACATCTCGATGTCGGCATACGAGGACCGTCATCCGGTCTCCATCGTCATTCATAACAGGATCTCGGATGAGGTCGTGGATACCCGGAACCTTGCCTCACCTTCGGATGCAAGGTTCGTGCTGCCCCCGGGAGTATACAGTATGAAGGTCCACAGCCGGGCCTACAGGGATATGGTCTGGCAGGATATCGTTATCGAGGAGGGCTCGGTCGTCAAACTCGATGTATACCTCCCCGAGGCGGATGTGGAGGCAGAGTTCGACGACCTGTCAGTTAAGGCGAACTACACGCTTGCCGTGTCCTACATGGTGATATCCCTTGTCCTCTTCTTCGGCGGATATTACATGAAGAAGGGAGGCTCCTGGGCGGTCCTGCTGATACTTGCATTCGTCGGTTTCCTCTCCAAGGGATTGATAGACCTGTACATATTCAACATCAATTCCCTCATAGCGATAATCCTGGTGATCGTCCTCTTCAGCATCAGGTCCGAGTACAATCTGAAAAGACAGAAGCTCATGAACAGGAAGGCGGGAAAGGCCTGAAACATGCGGTCTTCATTCCTTCTGCGATATGGATATGGTCCTTTCCACATCCTCTATGATCCTTTGGAGACCGCTGCCTGCCTGGTCCATGAAGACCCGGTCGCTGCGGAAAGAATCCCCGTGGGGGCAGGACGGATCGATCTCCATCCCCCGATCTCCCATGGTCATGGGAAATACCCGGCAAGCTGTGGGCCGGTTTGTGTACACAGAGCACCTTCCCTTCTGGAGGAAAATGCATTCCCCCTGGTAGAAGATGAGCTCTTTCAGATTGTGGCCCCACTTGGAGGGTCTGGCAAAAGTCTGCTCATAATGACCCATTGTAAGGAGCCTGTCTATGTCATGATGAGTGAGTACGACCTCTCTATCATGACAGCACCTGCTACAACTGATATCCCCGCATATTGTCAATGTGCATCCCGTCCCGAAAGCATAGACTAATCGATGTGGTAATATAAAAATATTTTGTACCATCATTTCCAATGGAAGTCTATTTCTGGATATATATGGCATTAAATGATATGATGGGGGTATGATACGAATGGAAGGACCCACCGGGAAAGAGATCATGGATGAGAGGCGGGAGCGTATCCGATCACCATGGTGGTCATTCGTCCAGACCTGACTGGATGAAAACAAAGTATTAATAAAGAAAGCAGGATTAACCAAAATCGCCGATCGATGTGGAGGCCGCTGCAGATGGTCGATTATGAATACGGAAAGATCAAGACTGGTCTATTTGCCGGGAAGGCCGTGGGTTACGAGAGCAAGCTCGTGAGACCCACCGCGACCGGCGAGGTCAGATCGCTCACGATGTACGATTACGACACCTCGAAGAGATTGGGAAGCATGGAATACGAGGTTGACGGGAGCCAGGTAAAGGTCAACGGTTTCGCCTTCACCGAGTGGGGGGACATGCGGCTTCCGGAGGGGTTCATAAAATATTTCCTCAAAAAAATGAAAAAGAGGGGTGTGGGAAAGGTCATTGTGGAGCTCTACGACGTGGACGCTAATACCCACAACAAGCTCACCGTCTTCAAATCCATGAAGTTCGTCACCGATACGACCGGGAACATGACAGGTTACCAGTCATGGCTCCTGATCCGTAATATCTGAGGTCGATAACATGTTCCCTGGAGGGAGGATGAACCCGCGCCAGATGGAGCGCATGATGAGAAAGATGGGGCTCAACATGGAGGAGCTCCAGGGGGTCAAGGAGGTCGTGATATACACCGAGACAAAGGAGATCCATATCGAGAACCCCCAGGTAACCATCATGAACGTCCAGGGCGAGAAGAACTTCCAGATCCAGGGCAGGGTAACCGAGAAGGTTCTCAAAGCGGAGATCCCGGAAGAGGATATCCAGCTCGTGATGGACCAGACCGGGGTTTCCAGGGAAGAGGCCGTCAAGGCCCTTGAGAAGGCCGATGGGGAACCCGCAGAGGCGATCATCACAATTATGGGCGGATGAGACCCAGCATGGTTGGGACCCCCAGGGCCCTCCCCATGGTACTTAATTAATCAACAGACCCATGTTGGTACGGGTCGGTACATGTACAGGTCAAGAACAACTCTCACCTCCGGTCAGCGCGAGAAAGGACGGATGTCCGAAAGGACGCCCGAACTTATCCCCGATATGGCCGTCAGCGGAACCGGTATGGAGATAGGTTCCCGCCTGGGTCCCTTGGACCTGGGATTTCGGGAGATGGAAACCGACCGCCAATCTTATTATACCAAGGACAGGATAGTCGGGGTAATCCGAGAGGAAGGCGAGATGACGAATCCTTTCCCTCCATGGTCCGTCCTTGTGCTGGAACATAGCAGTGTGAACTCCATCAGGCAGGAGTTCAACATGGCCAGAAAGATGGGGCTCGATCTCATCGGTATAAGGTTCGACGGTCTCGATCCGAGGTATACCCCGGAATCCAAGGCCAGGATGGGGGTCTACATCGTCCAGATAGCTTCCTTTTCGAGGAAGAACGTGGTCGCATCACTTCCTCCCGGTCGTTTCGGCGGGAGGGTGGACGAGAGGTTCCTGCCCGAGCTTGTAAGGCTTGAACTGCTCATGACCCTGGCCTCCCAGGGTTTCGCATGGCTCGAGCTCGAGGAGGACATCCCGGTTGCCGACCTCAAGGAGATGGCGCAACGGGCCCATACCTCCGGCACGAAGGTCCTCCTGACCAGATACCAGAAGGGGGCCGAGAACTGGGTCCCGCCCTCGGCGGAGCTTCTTGAGGTCGTGGACGGCTACAAGCTCGAGATGGCGGTGGATAACAGGGGAGACCTTCAGAGGACGCTTCGCGCCGCAAAACTTGTCAGGGATTCCATGAAGGGCAAGATGAGGGTCATCAGGATAAAAGGTCCCGAGATGGACGAGCTTGGTTGGCTCTCGCCTGTACTTGGATCCGATCTTGCAATGCTTGACCCCCGCTCGGATGCGGACATGAGGTTCGGGGACCCCATCCGGTTGAAATCCGAGACCCCCATGGATTTCTGGAGGAGGACGGGGATCATAGGGGACGGCGCCTCCAAGGAATGGTCGCTTTTGAAGCGGGAGATCGGCGAGGAGACATCATTGATCGCACAGATCGGAAGACAGGGCGATGCCGATTACAAGGTCCCCCTTCACAACAGTGTTTTCAACAAGATGGCTACTGATGCCGTCGTGCTTCCATGGTACACATCGAGGGGCGGGGTGGACAGGTTCTTCAGGATGGTCAGGACACTGGGGATCAACGGCGTTGTCATCGACATGCCCTTCATGACCGATACAATGCCCAGCATGGACTGGACCGACGGGAATTCTAAGAGGATCGGGGCCCTGAACCTTGCGGTGGGAAAAGGCGGAAAGCTGTACGGTTACAACACCGAGCTGTATGCGACCATGGATGTGCTGAAAGAGTATTCCGATACCGGAGGGGCCAGCATTCTCGTTCTGGGCTGCGGTGTCAGCGGAAAGTCCGCAGCGCTTGCCTCGAGCATCCTCGGTGCAAGGACAACTATATCGGGATCGACAATGGAAAGGACGCTCGAGGTCGTGTCCTCACTTGGAGAGAAGATGGAGGCGGCGACCTATCATGAACTCGGCAAGGGAGGAAAACGTTTCGACGTGATAATAAATACACTGCCCGCCGAGCTCTCCTTCGGAAGGGGGGACGATGGTCTTACAGTGGCGGACATGGTAAGGGGAATGGAGCCTTCACTTGGCATAGACATGGTCCGGTCATCTCTATGGACCCCCTTCCTGTCGGCGATAGAATCAAGGGGCGGAGTGGCCGTTCCCGGAACGGAGATACTTATTCACACGATAAAGAGGGACCAGAAGCTATTGCTGGGCAAGGATGTCTCGGAGGATATTGTCGGCGACCTCATGGCATTCCTTTGAACTATTTTCCATTGCATTCAGGGCATTTCCTTTCCTTTTTAAGATATACCGCTCCGCATTTTTTACACTTGACCTTCCCGGTCATGCTCACTTTCTTTCCGATCTTCTTGAGATCCGGATCTTCCTTCTTCTTCTTTCCCGGTTCCTTGTCGGGGTCCGGTCCTTTCAATTTAACGCCGCATTTCCTGCATTTCTGGTCCCTTTCCGAGATTACCGCTCCGCAGTTCCCGCAGATATGCTCTTCCTCCTCGAACTCGGCACCGCATTTGGGGCATTTCTCATCGTCCATGGAGATAGGGGCGCCGCAGGCGGAACATGCTATCTTTGAAGATCCGGCCGCATCTCCCATATCTTTCTGCATCTTCCTTCCCTTGAAATAGGACCATGTCAGAAATATCACGATGAATGTGATGAACAGAACGGAAATTGCACAGTAGGCCTTGGGTAATCCGAAGATGGTATCGGCATCGTCTTCGGAGGACCCGTTGATGAATATCCGGTAGCCCTGCTGGAAGACGGCGGTATCGTTCGAAAGAAGGGCGATGTATGTCGTATTGAATGTGCCCTCCTCCTCCATCTGGACCAGGCAGTGGTATATCGTTCCCCCGGAGTTCGGGGCGTCGAGGGGCCCGAAGTACGGTTCCATGGCGTGCTTCTTCCCGCCGAGGTCGAGGTCCACCGATATCACGGCCGAATCGTTCTCCTCGAGGACCAATACGAAGAATTCCACGGTGTCGCCTTTCTCGGGTTGAAGCGGCACGAAGTGGTCCCCCAGAAGCTGGACCTTCCCGTCGGCCATGGCTGCCGCCGGCACGAGCATCAGAAGGACCAGGGAAAGGAACAACGGAGCATATCTCATCATAATCGCCAATGCGAACTTAGCATATAAGTTGATGGAAAGATTAATCGGTGTTCCTGCAGTTGGAGGTGCATGGGTGTCAAGCTCGGCGACCTGGTCCTTAAACGGAGTGTTCTCGAGAGGGAGCTTGAAGGCAAGGTCGTCGGCATGGACGCCTACAACATCCTTTACCAGTTCGTGGCCTCCATCAGGACCCCCGAGGGTTTTCCCCTCACGGATTCCTCGGGGAACGTCGTATCGCATCTCAAGGGACTCTTCAGCAGGACATCGAGCCTCGCCTCCGACGGGGTGAGGCCGGTCTACATATTCGACGGTAAGCCTCATGAACTGAAGAAGGGGACCCTCGAGCTGAGAAGGGAGAGGAAGGAAAAGGCCAGAATGGACTGGGAAAAGGCCCTTGAGGAGGGGGACCTCGAGACCGCGAGGACAAAGGCCCAGCAGACCTCGAGGCTGTCGGACGAGATGGTCGACGATGCAAAACGACTTCTCGACCTGATGGGGATACCCTGGATACAGGCCCCTGGAGAGGGCGAGGCCCAGGCTTCCTACATGGCGGGAAAGGGAGACGTGTACGGGGCATCTTCCCAGGACTTCGATTCGCTGCTTTTCGGCTGCCCGCTCCTGATCCGGAACCTTGCGGTGACCGGAAGACGGAAACTGCCCGGAAAGAGGGTATGGATCAACGTCGAACCCGAGATCGTCGATCTCCAGGGGACTCTGTCGAAACTCGAGATCTCCCGGGAACAGCTGATAGATATCGCCATCCTGATGGGGACCGATTTCAACGAGGGGGTGAAGGGCATCGGACCAAAGAAGGCACTGTCGCTTGTCGCGGAGTTCGGCTCCCTCGAGAGGATCGTCAAGGAGAAGAGGATCCCCCTCCTTGAATGGGACCAGGTCCGCAATATCTTCAAGGACCCACTCGTTAC
Source organism: Thermoplasmatota archaeon (assembly GCA_049472235.1). GTDB lineage: Archaea > Thermoplasmatota > Penumbrarchaeia > Penumbrarchaeales > Penumbrarchaeaceae > JAFGLL01. The sequence goes on from JBLIRI010000052.1 coordinate 12,102, forward strand.
CGACGATTACAGTCTTGAATTCGGGGAGGCGGACAGGGAGGGCCTGATCTCGTTCCTGGTCGATGAAAGGGAGTTCGGAGAAGCGGGAGTGGAGAAGACCCTGGACCAGATGAAAGCGGTCAGGTCGGCCCCTTCCCAATCATCTCTTGATGCCTTCTTCTGATCCTGCGGAGGGAGGCGGAAACGCAGGGGGAGGTGAAGTTCTAGGTGGAGAAGGGGGGCCCTGGGACCCGGGTTTCAGGTTCGTCACGTTGACCCATTCATCGAAGACAGGCCCCATCCTGTTGTATTCCCTTGTCTTCTTGACCTGGTAGGCGACGCCCGCCCCGATCCCGATGACTATCACGACGACAGCGGCGACAATGAGGATGATCATGCCGACACTCGTTTCCTCCTTCTCATCCGGCGGGGTCTCCTTTTCAGACATCAGGGGGATATCACCGAGGTTCTGAACATCTCCCTCGTAGATCTCGAAGTCCACCTTGGTATCCCGGAAGGATTGGTTCGATATGATGATGAAGTTCTCCCCGGTGGTCACGAAGGTATCGAACCTGCCATCGCCGTCGCAGGTCCCTTTCTCCCCGGTCTTGAAACGATAACTGGCATAAGGAATGGGGTCCCCGCCCGTGGTCACGGCCCTGCCGTGGACCCTTCCGTATTTCAGCGACAGGTCCTCCACCGTGACGAAGAACCAGTTGAACGGCACCATGTCGTTCCCCGCGATGTCCCTGCCCTGGACGGCTATGGAGTATTTTCGCGAGTAGTTGAGGTAAGAATCAGGGTCCAGGGTAAGGTTGTTGCCTTCCCACAGGAGCCTTCCTTCGATCCCGGGGGAATCCACCACAACGGACTCCCTGTCCATTGCCTCGGAGAACACGATGGTGATGCTTGCATTGATGGGGACGTCGACCCCGCCCGGGTTCGCGAAGGTGATGAAGGGCGAGGTCCCGTCGAAGAGATATGAGATGTTAAGGGACAGGACGTTGCCTGCCCTGTCCACGGCTTCTATCAGGACGAAATGCCCGCCATCCTCGAGACCCTCCATCCGGACCGGTTTCGGAGTTGGGTATGTCTTCCATTCCCCTCCGTCAATGCTGATCCTGGTGAGCTCCACCCCCGAAAGTACGTCCCAGACCTCCCACTCAAGGGTGATCGGCTCGTTGTACATGGCCCCCTCCTTCAGGTTGAGAACGTTGAGCTCGGGCGGTGTCATGTCCACGGTACCAGTGGTGGAAATGATCACCTCGTTGCCCGCCCCGTCGATCGCCTTGACGTAGAGGTGGTGCTGACCCTCGCTCAGGTATGTGAAATTGTGCGATCTTTCAAGTCCCTTGGACAGCCAGTTCCCCGTATCGATCCTGACCTGGTATTCGGAGATGTTGGTCAGGTCGTCGAAGGAGGAGTAGACGATCTCTATGGTCCTGTCCCTGTAGTATCCGGGGCCCGCAGGCGAGATCATCCAAAGCGTGGGGGGCTCGATGTCGACAATTATGTCGACATGGTCCTCTGCCCAGTTCCCCCCCTTGTCCACGCATCTCACCGTTATCGTATGACGTCCGGCATCCAGGGGTGAGGGGAACCTGTATTCCTTCACGTCCCCCACTCTGGTCCAGTTCTCACCGTCGTGTGTGATCATGTGATGGTCTATACCGGGCCCGGTATCCTGCGACGACCATGAGATCATAGGGGTATCTATATTGAACAGCAAAGGGCTCCCATCAGGCGCCTGTATGTCTATTGACGGTCTGACCGTATCGATCGTGAACCATGTCGTGTCGCTCCTGTTGTGTTCGGCCATGTCATATATCCTTACCTCGAAGGTGTGCTGACCCTCGGCCAGGTCCAGGAAAAGGTAGTGGTCGTTCAGGCCGACATCGATGGTCGGTTCATCGTCCAGGGTGATCTCGAAGCGGTCTATGGCAATGTTATCGACGCCTATCCAGTCCACGTAAACGTCCGGGTCGTTGAGGACGGCCCCCTCCTTTGGGGACCCGATAGTGACTGTGGGTCTTACGACGTCGGGCGAGCTCTTCACCCTGTTGGAGCGGTTGCTTTCCGCGATCTCCGTCACCGCCGTGATATAGTAAAAGTAGCTTCTTCCCGGGACCACATCCCAGTCCGTGTAATGCAGAACGTCGGAGGCGGCGCTGTCCAGGAAGAACTCTCCTCCTTCCCTCTCGTTCTTGTAGATGTTGAAGCGCTGGACCCTGACCCCCATCCCGTAGTTCACCGGCCACCAGGTGAGGTTGATATGGTCCTTGCCGGGCTGTGCAGAGAGCTTCTTCGGAGGGGTGAAGACATCGGGTATCACGGAGTCCACCAGCGGGCGGAAATCATGCTGCTCGCCGCCTTCCAGGAAATACCATGCATCGACGATGCCGTCACCGTTGTTGTCGGGGGACCGGAGATCGTGCCAGTAGTTCCCTCGGTTGGATGTGGAATGCCACGTATTGTCCTTGCTGAGGTCCCGGGCCTGCCTCTTCTCGAACACGTAATAGCTCCCGGTCCCGTTGTTGTAGAAGAGATAGTTCTCGTAGATCCTGTTGCCGCTTGCGGAGGAGTGCTCGACATCTATGCCGAACTTGTCCGATTTGAGGACGTAATTGGAGTGGACCTGGTTGTCGTCCGACATGAATATCCTGACTCCGTAGTTGTTCCTAACGAAGTTGTTATTTCGAACTACGTTGCGTGAGCCGGTGTGAAGGGTGACCCCCCAGGAGTTCTGTCTGAACTTGTTCCCGGCTATCTGAACATCGTTCGCGTCCACCATCACGCCGACCTTGTTGGCCCATATGGTGTTGTCCATGACCTGGTTGCGGTCCGATCCGAGGAGGATGGCGTTATTCCAGTTCTCGACAAGGTAGTTTCCGAGGAGCCGGTTGTCCGTGGAGGTGTCCTCGAGCCGGATCCCGTCGTTCTCGGACCGGTGCACGCTGTTGTTCTGGATCAGGTTCCCCGTTGAGGAGCCGACAAGATGGATGCCGTTGTAGTTCATCACGAATATGTTATCGGCGTCCATGGTGTTGTTGTCGATCCTGCTGTCCGAGGAGCTGCTGAGCCGGATCCCGTCGCCGTCGTTCGGTCCGATATGGTTCCCGGTGACCCTTATGTTCCTTGATCCCGAAAGAAGAATTCCGGCCTGTGAGGATACAGTGAGATTGCATCCCCGTATCACCAGATGGAGGTCGGTATTGGATATCGAGATGCATGTGGCTCCCGTTGCCATTATCCTGTAGTTCTGGATGATGTATGGGTCCACGGCCGAACCTGATCCGGGCCACCCCTCGGATGAGGCCCTCGTTTGAAGAGCCGAGTTCCCGTTGATAGTGATGGGCGAATGGTCCACTGTTGCAAAGGGCCCATTGTTG
>JBLIRI010000053.1:0-15450 GCA_049472235.1 Thermoplasmatota archaeon
ACTGGGTTTTGGTTCCGGGGTGACCTACACCTACTACAATTACGGAGGGGCTTTCCCCAGCACCTATTCCTACACGCCCCCTGGCACAATAGCGGCATATTGGCTTTATTATGGGGGCCCCCTTAGGACAGATGCAAATTCCGATATCTGGGTGTACCAGGGAGTGACGACAGAGGGAATGAAGTACTGGGCCTGTTCCTGGGTTAACGTGAACTATTATTACACGAGCAATGCAGGTGCGACAATGCAGGCCATACTCTACGAGAACGGTGACATCAAGGTGAACATATTGGAGAGCCAGGTATATACTTCATCATACCTTACTGCCGGTATACAGAACCTTGAGAAGAATATCGGGCTTTCATATTCATATCAGTCCGTTCTCCCTGACAGAACCTCGATCCTGTACAAGCAGTTCAAGACGGAGATCAACAATGTGACCTTCGCTGATGGATACGGTCCCGACGAGAACATCTACCCGGCTCAGATGGGGATGGGCCAGGACCAGTACTGGGCCACCGCTGATTTCTGGGTCGAGAGCAACACCGAGGACCTCAGCAACATCGACATGGTCATCGGTCCCGGCTCGGAGAATATCATAATCCGGTACAACTTCAAGACCGAGAGCTTCCAGAAGATCAACGACGGGTCCCGTATGATGGTCATGGATGAAATGAAGTCCGCTATCTCGTACAACCTTACGGACCCGGGGCACAGATTATCGATCAAGTTCGTGTTCGATTTCAATCTGAACTGGTTAAGGCTCGACCTTGTGGACGTGAACTTCTACATAACCGGGACGGGCATGGCACCCAAATTGCTGCTATTCAATGATGTGTTCCGTGTAGAGACAAGAATGAGGATGGTGGGAAACCTTACCATCACCGATTTCAAGGGCCGCGAGCTTGAGAGAGGTGACTGGGTCAAGGGCGGTGATGTCATCACCTTTACCGGGGTCGAGAGGAGGTACGCAGATCCCAACATCCCGATCCTTCCACCTGATTTTATCCAGATAGGGATAGAGGATGAGACCGGTATCGTCTTCACCGGTGATAGCTCGGACCTCATGGACGTTGAGGTGCTGGTTCCGGAATTCTATCCCGATGTGGAATACTGGCTCGTTTTCATCAATGTCGATGAGAACAACGACATGTCCGATCCCTACTACAAGGGCTTCCGTTTCCTTGTCCAGGTGGATTCCGACAAACCGGGTCTTCCGGGAGAACTAGTCATCCGGCCTGACTCCTTCGACGATCAGGCGAGGGTATACGACGACGATCCCGACGTATATCTCAGCTGGAAGGATGCCGTGGACCAGTCATCCGGTGTGGCGATGTACCACATATCCATCAACAAGGACAAGGAGGAGGCATACAAATCAGGATCCAGGATCATCGACATCCAGAAGGGAACCCTGACCGCTCTGATCGACAACCTCGAGGAAGGAAGGAACACCCTCTATATCTGGGCCGAGGACGCCGTTGGCAACGAGGGGAACTCGATATTCATCGACGTTATAATTGACCTCGAACCGGTCTACTTCTCGGACTTCTATCCGGTGACGGGGGAGTGGATAAACACCCTCAGGCCAAGATGCTCCATAGTGATCCATGATGACCTGACCGGGGTCGATCCCCTGACCATCGAGTACGAGATCTCCACCTCGGGAGAGGTCGGTCTTGTAGGTGAGTGGAACACCATTTCCGACCCGTATGCGCCAGGGGACGAGATCAGGGTGGTGGTGGAAGGCTGGTTCAAGAACGGCAAGGACAACTGGATCCATTTCCGCGCGAAGGACATGGCCGGAAATGACTACGTCGAGTCCGAGGCTTTCAATGTCTGGGTCGATGCAAAGTCCCCGACCTACAAACTCTTGTCGCATTCGGAGGACGAGTACCAGCTGAACCCGCTCCAGGAGGTCAGGATACAGATCCTTGACGAGCAGTCCTGGGTGGATGCAGCGTCGATCGAGTACCGCATCACCACGCAGGGTCAGACCAAGTGGTCCCAGTGGCTCCCCTACAAGGACGCCAGCGACGGACCCAAACCCGTGGTTACCCTCAGGGAGCATTTCAGGAGGGGTTCCGACAACTTCGTTCAGGTACGTGCCAAGGACCTTGCCGGGAATCCCATTGCCTCATCGAAGGCGTTCAACATCAGGATAAACACCTATCCTGTCATCGTTGTTGTATCGCCATCTTCGGGAGATCTGCTCATGGAGGATAAACCAATTCTGTTCGATGCCGGTGATTCCTATGATCCGGATGGCGACCGGCTGACCCTGAGCTGGATAAAATCCTCACCCACGGGACCGGTCTCTCTGGGAGAGGCGGGTCAGATCTCAGCCAGACTTGCCGCCGGGGAGCATACCATAACCGTGATCGCAAAGGACCGCGTCAACAACGAGGTGCAGTTCACCTTCGTCATCACGGTCAGCAAGGAGGAGAAACCGATAATCGATCCCAAGCAGGATACGGACGATGACGGGATACCCGATATCTGGGAGATACCGTTCCAGACGGACCCCTTCGTGAAGGATGCGATGGAGGATTTCGATGGGGACGGTTTCAAGAACTACCAGGAATACGAGAACAACACACATCCCTGGATAGCCGAAAGCCATCCGCCCATACCGCCGGATCCGGCAAAGGACGAATCCCTGAAGATATTCAGTTCGGAGGCCTGGCCGTTGTGGGCTCTCCTGGCCGTACTGGTCATCGCAGTGGTCCTTGTGATGTTCGTTGCCAAGGCGAAGAAGGACAAGCAGGTGAAAAGGATCCAAAGTGTCAGGAACATGCGGAAGATCATGCCGTCAGTGTCCTGGGACCAGATCACCACCACCGCATACATGGCACCTATGACGGCCGGTGCGGGACTGCCTGCCTCGGCAGGTCCGGCGCTCCCGTCCGCAGCTGTCACCATCCCTGTCGATCAGGCCCTTCCTCCTGCTCAGCAGGCGGACATTGCAGCCCATGAGGCTGCCCATGTGTTACAGCAGCAGGAGTCCGCTCCTGCACCCGCTCCATTTGGGGGCCCCCAGCAGTAGTGTTTGCAACCGAAGTTGCGAAGTTACGGGTGGGAAAATGTTATTTTTCCCACCCTTTTTTAATTTTTTTAATGGAAAAAATATATATTTTTGGAAAAAAATCATCAAGAAATGGGTAAAAAGAGGACCAAAATATTAATTACCCATAAAGGGCTTAGGCAATTTACCAATCGTTGTGAGCAATGCACCCGCCCGAAAAACTTCCCCTTCATTGGAAATAATCGACGTGGCTGCTTGTTCACCCTTGGGGTTTCAGAATGAGGTTTCCCGTATCCGGGCTGACAGACGCCATATATCTTGCCGAGCTTGAGATATAGCGTTAGGTGGGTCCTTGTCTTAAAAGGGCTCATCGCAGGCAGGTAACGGATCCTAATCAGTGTGAACGAGGTGAAGAAGATGAACCGGTTTCGAAAGATAGTGCTTGCGGTCGCGGTCGTGATGCTGATGCTGTCATCGGCATTGGTGCTCATGGACCCGGAGGAGATCGAGGTCGAAGCGGCCCAGTCCCCTTCGACTGATTCCTACGGATATACATGGATAGACAACAAGGGAAACGAACCTTTGGTCGATTACGACTACATTGACATCACATCCACGGGGACGAAGATCACGAGCTATGATGTGGCAAGCTACTACTCCTATTACCAATCGTACTATTACGGATACAAGAAGGTAAGCCTGCCGTTCGCATTCCCGTATTACGGCAACTCGTACAACGACTGCTATCTCGGCATCAAGGGCGTCCTGGGTTTTGACAATGCCGCAAGCGACCAGTACTTCAGATACTGGTCCTATTCCTATGACATTCCCAACAGGTATACTCCGGATAACACTATCAGCGTCTACAACGGATATGCAATGGGCTTCTACCACGGAGTGGGCGGAATGTACTACCAGTCCGGCGTCGCTTCCGACGGAAGGCAGTATTTCATAGCCCAGTGGTACAGGGTTTCTATCTACTACTACTATGCCTACAGATATGGCGCTGCATACACCCTGGATTTCCAGGTGATACTATACGATGACGGCAGCATTCTCTGCCAGTACAAGGACACGACGACATCCTACAGTACTTCTTACTCCACTGGAGACGGTGCCATCGCCGGGATCGAGAATACCGACGGGACCGACGGTCTTCAGTATTCGAGAGACAAACGCGGTGCAATACCCGCCGGGCATGCGATCCTTTACAAGAACTACAAGACAGATATATCGAACGTGACCTTCAAGCCGGGTTACGGCATCGACGAGAACATCTACCCGGCACAGGGCGGTAAGGGAGACGAGATGTACTGGGCGGAGGCCGACATCTGGATAGAGACCGATGTCGATGACCTGACCAAGATCGAGATGACGATAGGTCCGGGAACGGAAACGGAGAACATCATGTTCCGGTACAATTTCGAGACCGAGAACTTCCAAAAGCTCAATGATGGTTACCGGATGATGGTGCTTGACGAGCAGAGATCGGCGGTATCCTACAATCAGACGGACCCGACGCACCGTTTGACGATCAAGTTCTTCTTCGATTTCAACCTGAACTGGTTAAGACTGGACCTCATCGACGTGAACATTTACGTCGAGGGATCCGGGGTGAAGTCAACTCTGATACAGCTCAACGATGTCTTCCGGGTGGAGACCAGGATGCAGATGGTAGGCAACCTGACCATCACAGATTTCAAGGGCCGGGAGCTTGAAAGGGGAGACTGGGTGAAGGGAGGAGATACCATCACCTTTACCGGGGTCGAGAGGAGATATGCCGATCCCAGCATCCCGATCATGCCTCCCGACAACATCAAGATCGGTATTGCCGACGAGACGGGTCTTTTGTACACCAGTGAGGAGAGCCCGGACCTGATGAATGTCAAGGTCTACGTTCCGGCCTTCTACAGCGATCTAGAGTACTGGTTTGTGTTCATCAACGTCACCGAGAACAATGACATGTCCGATCCGTACTACAAGGGTTTCAGGTTCCTCGTGCAGATAGATTCGGACAATCCAGGACTTCCGGGAGAACTCGTTATAAGGCCCGATTCCTTCGACGACCAGGCAAAGGACTACGACGACGATCCCGACATCTACCTGAGCTGGAAGGATGCCGTGGACCAGTCATCCGGCGTGGCAATGTACCATATTTCGGTGAACAAGGACAAGGAGGAGGCCAAGGCGCTCGGGTCCCGGATAATCGACATACAGAAAGGGACGCTCACCGCCCTTGTGGATAACCTTGAGGAAGGTGTGAATACCCTCTACATCTGGGCCGAGGACGACGTTGGCAACGAGGGCAACTCGATCTTCATCGACGTGATCATCGATCTTACGCCCGTGTATTTCTCAGATTTCTATCCGGTGACGGGAGAATGGATCAACACGCTGAGGCCCAGGACCTCGATCGTCATCCACGATGATCTTACGGGCGTCGATCCTCTGACCATCGAGTACGAGATCTCCACCTCGGGAGAGGTGGGCCTCGTCGGAGAGTGGAACACCATAAGCGACGCCTACGCCCCCGGCGAGGAGCTGCGCGTTGTTGTTGAAGGGTGGTTCAAGAACGGCAAGGACAACTGGATCCATTTCCGGGCCAAGGACATGGCCGGCAACGGTTACGTGGAATCGGAATCCTACAATGTCTGGGTCGACGCAAAATCGCCCACATACAAGCTTCTGTCCCACTCGGAGGACGAGTATCAGCTCAACCCGCTCCAGGAGGTGAGGGTACAGATCCTTGACGAGCAGTCATGGGTCGATGCCTCGTCCATCGAGTACAGGATAAGCACCCAGGGACTGACCAAATGGTCACAGTGGCTCCCATACAAGGACGCCAGCGACGGACCGAAACCCGTAGTGACACTTCGCGAGCACTTCAGGAGGGGGTCCGATAATTACGTTCAGGTCCGTGCGATGGACCTTGCCGGGAATCCGATATCGGCTTCCAAGGCCTTCAATATCCGGATAAACACATCTCCGGAGATCGTGGTCGTGTCCCCCTCGTCCGGCGATATACTGAAGGAGGACGAGGTGATAATCTTCGACGCCAGCGATTCCTACGATATGGACGGGGACCGGCTGACCATCAGCTGGTACAAATCAACTCCCACCGGACTGGAATCGCTTGGGGACGCTCCTCAGGTATCTGCAAGGCTTCCCGCGGGCGAGCACACGATCACCGTCACTGCCAAGGACCGCGTGAACAACGAGGTCCAGTTCTCCTTCACCATAACGGTCGAGAAGACCGACCGAGATGTGATCCCGCCGACACAGGATACAGATGGTGACGGGATGTTCGACGTCTGGGAGATCCAGTTCCAGACCGATCCGAACGTGAAGGATGCCCAGCTGGACCATGATAAGGACGGGTTCACCAACTTCCAGGAGTTCGAGAACAATACGAATCCCTGGAACGAAATCAGCAAACCCGCCGTTGGCCCCGGAGAACAGGTCGATGAATCCTTGAAGCTGTTCAGTACGGATGCCTGGCCACTTTGGGTCCTGCTCGTCGTTCTGCTGGTTGCAGTGCTCCTTACCATGTTCGTTGCGAAGGGAAAGAAGGACCGCCAGGTGAAGAGGCTGCAAACTGTCAGGAACATGAGGAAGATCATGCCTTCGGTATCCTGGGACCAGATCACAACGACAGCCTACATGGCACCCATGACCGGAGGACCCACTCTGCCGGCAGCAGCCGGACCGGCACTGCCGTCCGCTGGACCTTCCGAGGTCCCCCCGGACCAGGCGCTGCCCCCGGCGCAGGCGGCTGAGGCGAATGCAGAACAGGCACCGGCCCCAGCGCCGGAGCCTTCACCTGCCCCCGCTCCGGCACCGGCACCTGAACCCACACCGGCTCAGCCAATGCAGGCTGCTCCTGCGGGGACGGTACCCCAGCCGGAGACCCCGCCCATTGTAGATAAAAATCTACCACCGCAGCCCGAGCAGTGAGCTTCACGACTCTTTGAAGGGTGAGGGCCACAATTCCTCACCCTTGCCTTTTTCTTTTCAAGGAAAAGTATATATAATCTGGAAATCGGCAACAATTTGGTTTATATTCATAATCAATTGATACTTTTCTGCAGACTTCGGTCAGCATATTGGAGAGATTCGCTCAGTCCCATCATTCCTAGTACTGTCCTTGCCTGCAGGGGAAGTAAACGGTTGATGATCAAAGCCGGGTGTGTTCGTAAGGCCTTTTCGGGGCTTGCCGGGCATGGATCGGCAGGGTCCGTGATCCATGATCACTCCGGGTCATCTTCCCAAGATTTGGTATTTTTGGTACCCGGGAGAACTTCCGATCCGCCAGAACGGATGAAAGGGCCGAACCAACCTGGGGCCTTTTCTTGTCATATTTATGAGATCTCACCGGACCGGTTCGTAATGGGGAAGGGTGCCAATGCAAAGGCGAATTTTGTAAAGGGGGTCTAATAAATGAAGATAGATCGAAATATCTACGGCACTTTCATGACAGCATTCCTTCTGCTGACCGCAGGCTTCATCCTGCTAGGTGGAAAGGATGATATGGAAGTGGAGGCGGCCAAAAGCCCGACAACTGATACGGCAGGCTATGCCTGGATAGACAGCAGGGATCCTACACCGAAAACAACCTTCAATTGGATAGATGCCACGGGTGGAACGTTAACTTCACTGAACGGTGATGATACTGTCACGAGCGTGTCCATCCCGTTCCAATTTCCGTTCTACGGAAATTTGTACACGACATGCCACCCTTCATCAAACGGCCTGCTCGGCATACACGAGAGCTCCAGCTCACTGAGCAATACAGGTATACCATCAACCTCTTCTCCTAATGGTTTCGTGTCACCATATTGGGATGATATTTCCGTTTATCAGAGCTATGGAGCTTACTGCTATACCATTGCCGGCACGGACCCCACGACCGGTGAGCAGTACTTCTGCATTGAATGGTACCACGCTGCCTGCCCTTATTATTACTACGGGAGCAGCAGCTATGAGATCACCTTCGAGGTCCTCCTTTACAATTCCGGCCGGATCAAGATACAATATCTCGATGCTTACACGGCCTATTCCGGATATGATTACGGCGGGAGCGCTACCGTGGGAATAGAGAGCCCGGATGGGAGCACCGGCCTCCAATACTCCTATAATTCTCGGGGCCTGGCCGATGGTTTGGCCATCGAGTTCAGGCAGTTCGCAACGGAACTATCGAACGTGACCTTCGCGACCGGTTACGGTCCGGACGAGAATGTATATCCCGCACAGGGGGGGATGGGGGACTTCCTTTACTGGGCGGAAGCAAAGGTCTATATCGAATCGGATGTGGAGGACCTGACAAACATCGATATGGTCATAGGATCGGAATCGGAGGATGGCATCACCCTTCGATATGATTTTCAGATGGAGCAGTTCCGAAAGCTCAATGATGGGAGCAGGGTAATGATCCTCGACGAAGAAAGGTCGAACATTGCATATCATCAGGACAACCCAAGGCACAACCTCACGGTAAGGTACTATTTCGATTTCAATTTCAACTGGATGAGGATAGATACCCTTGATGTCCGGTTCGCTGTCCAGGGCATTGGTGTTCGGTCTTCTTTCGCCAATTTCCAGGATGTCTTCCGTGTCGAGACCAGGATGATGATGGATGGCAACATAACCATTACTGACATTAAGGGGAGAGAACTCGAAAAAGGAGCATGGGTCAAGGGAGGCGACAGCCTGACCTTCAGCGGTGTCGTTCGTAAATATGCGGACCCCTCGATCCCTATTGCACCACCTGAAGTTATCGGCATAGGAGTGGCCGATTCCACGGGTAAGGTCCATATGGGCAAGACCCCCGACCTGATGGATGCAAAGGTCTTCGTCCCGGCCTTCTACAACAGCATGGAGTTCTGGCTGGTCTTTATCAACGTCACCAAGACCAACGACATGTCAAGCCCGTACCATCAGGGGTTCCGGTTCCTTGTCCAGATCGATTCGGACAAGCCCGGCCTCCCGGGAGAGCTGGTGATACGCCCCGATTCCTTCAACGACCAGCAGAGGTCCTACGATGATGACACGGATGTTTATCTTAGCTGGAAGGATGCGGTCGATGTATCATCGGGAGTTTTGGAATACCATATCACTGCCAATATGGACCGGGACGAGGCAAGGTCCAGGAACGGACAGATCATCGATATCCCGAAAGGAACCCTGACGGCGTTGATCGAGAACCTGGAGGAAGGCGTCAACACCATCTATATCTGGGCAGAGGATGCCGTTGGCAATGAGGGGAACTCGATATTCATCGACGTCATCATCGATCTTACCCCCGGGTACTTCACGGATTTCTACCCCGTGACCGGAGCCTGGATAAACACTTTGAGACCGAGGTGTTCGATCGTCGTCCACGACGACCTCACCGGCATCGACCCCCTCACCATCGAATACGAGGTGTCAACCTCCGGAGAGGTAGGTCTTGTTGGGGAATGGAATACCATCTCGGACCCCTATGCCCCGAGCGATGAGATCCGCTTAGTTGTCGAGGGGTGGTTCAAGAACGGCAAGGACAATTGGATCCGCTTCCGTGCAAAGGATATGGCCGGTAACGGCTTTACCGAATCGGAGGCCTACAATGTCTGGGTGGATGCCAAGTCACCGACCTTCAAGCTCCTTTCCCATTCGGAGGAAGAATACCAGTTGAACACGATGCAGGAGATCAGGATACAGATCCTCGACGAGCAGTCATGGGTGGATTCCTCCTCGATAGAGTACAGGGTTACGACCCAGGGCCAGACCAAATGGTCCCAGTGGCTCCCCTACAAGGATGCCAGCGACGGTCCGAAACCGGTTGTGACCCTCAGGGAGCATCTCAGAAGAGGTTCCGACAACTTCGTTCAGGTACGCGCCAAGGACCTTGCAGGGAACCCCATCGCGACCTCCAAGGCGTTCAACATCCGCGTCAACACCTACCCCGTGATCGTTGTGGTCTCCCCCACCTCCGGCGATCGGCTCACGGAAGGGGACATGATAATCTTCGATGCCAGTGATTCTTATGATGCCGACGGGGACCGTCTGACCATAAGCTGGTTCAAGTCCTCTACGACTGGTATGGTCTCCCTGGGCGAGTCACCTCAGATCGCTGCTAAACTGCCTGCCGGCGAGCACACGATCACTGTCATCGCCAAGGATAGGGTCAACAACCAGGTCCAGGCAACATTCTCCATCTCGGTGGAAAAGGTGGTGCTGATAATAGACGGTGTCGTAGATACGGACCAGGACGGTGTACCGGATGCATGGGAGGAGAAGTTCCAGACCGATCCCAATGTCAAGGACGCCCATATGGACCCGGATGGTGACGGTTTCAACAACCTTCAGGAGTACAGGAACAATACAAACCCCCAGAACAAGCTGAGCAAACCTCCGATACCTCCATCTCAGAAGGAGGACGACACCATTGGGCTCCTCAGCACGGAAGCCTGGCCCATCTGGGCCCTTTTCGGGGTGCTGACCATATCCGTCCTTCTGACGATGGCCGTTGTCAAATCCAAGAAGGACAGGCAGCTCAAACGCATCAAGTCCGTAAGAAATCTCCGCAAGATCATGCCCTCGGTATCCTGGGACCATATCACCACTACGGCCTACATGGCGCCCATGACCGGAGGTATGGCGCTTTCAACAGCGGGGGGTCCCGCATTGCCGTCAGCCCCCATGGAGATGCCCGCGGACCAGATGCTTCCGCCCGCACCTTTCCCCGAGCAGCATTGAAGCCAAGGCCGCATAATGAGCGGGGGGCTCAATCCGGCCCCCCATTCTATTTTTCTTTCCATTATATTTTTAAACCCGGCACCGTATGGCACATCCCATGAAGATAGCGCTCTTCGGGCCCCCCGGGGCGGGAAAAGGGACACAGGCCAGGTTCATAGTCGACAGGTTCGACATACCGCAGATATCGACCGGTGACCTCCTCCGCTCGCATGTGAGAGAAGGGACCCCCCTGGGGAAGATGGCAAAAGGGTACATGGACAGGGGGGCGCTGGTTCCCAACGAGGTCGTGATCGACATGATGAGGGAGAGGCTCTCCCAGGATGATTGTTCCGGCGGTTTCATCCTCGACGGTTTCCCCAGGGCGATCTCCCAGGCAGAGGCCTTATCGGAGTTCGTCGAACTGGATGCTGTTATCAACATCGTGGTGGATGAGGGGGCACTTATCCGAAGGATAACGGGAAGGAGGATGTGCAAATGCGGGGCCACCTATCACGTTGACTTCGCACCTCCGAAAAAGGATGGTATCTGCGACCAGTGCGGGGGCCATCTGTACCAGAGGGACGACGACAGCGAGGAGACGGTCAAGAAGAGGCTCGATGTCTACCGCTCCCAGACCGAGCCCCTCGTTGAATATTACAAGGAAATGGGGGTCCTCCGGAACGTGGACGGGAACAGGTCCATCGAAGAGATCTCATCGGACATACAGGGGATTCTAACGAGATTGGAAGGTTAGACCATGAGGATACTCGTCATCGGTGCAGGGGCGCTCGGGAGCCTTGTCGGAGGGCTCCTTTCCAGGGACCATGACGTGACCATAATCGGAAGGCCCGAGCAGGTCTGGGTCCTGAAGAGGAAAGGGCTCCGGATAGAAGGGATAACACACGGCGAGTTCAAACCGAAGGCCCACTCGGGAGTTCCAAAGGGCGAGGACTACGACCTGATAATACTCTGCGTCAAATCCTACAACACCGACATCTCCCTGGAGCCCCTGTCGGAGCTCCTGTCGAAGGGGACCCCGATCCTATCGCTCCAGAACGGCCTGGACAACGAGGAGAGGATCTTCAACTTCATAAAGGCCAGGAAGATGCCCACGCACGTCATCGGAGGGATAACCTGCCACGGGGTCACCTACAAGGGACCGGGACTGGTGAAGCATGCAGGCATCGGGGACACGATGATAGGGCACTTCGGAACAGCCCACGGCTGCGGGGAGGACATAACCCCCGAGGTCGACGATATCGCCCGGATGTTCACGGATGCGGGTCTTGAGATGATCACGACGGCGTGCATCGATCGCGAGATCTGGGCGAAGACCATCATCAATTCCGCGATAAACCCCCTCACTGCAATCGTTGGGGGCCCCAACGGGGTCATTCTCGAGAACGAGGAGCTCAACGGCATGGCAAGGGACCTGATATCCGAAGGGGTGATGACCGCAAACGCCCACGGAATGGACCTGTCGGACGGGGAGATGGTCGACAGGACCTTCAAGGTCGCGGAAAGAACGGCCATCAACCATTCATCGATGTACCAGGATATCAAGCTGAAGAGAAGGACCGAGGTGGATTCCATAAACGGCGCCCTTTACGAGAAAGCGAGGCAGAAGTCTCTGGAGGCACCGTTGAACCAGGCCATGCTGAGGCTGATAAAGGGCCTGGAGGTCCTGAACCTTTCGCGTTAGTCCTGCAGAAAGAATTCCTCTATCGCCTTCTCCATTGTCTTCCCTTCCAGCAGCACCGGTCTCAGGTCCTCCGGAAGGAACTTCAGGTATTTTGGCTGCTTCAATCTCTCGTCCATGAGAACCACGACCGCCCTGTCCTTTTCCGACCGGATGGATCTTCCTGATGCCTGGAGTATCTTGTTCATTGCAGGGTAGATGTAGGAGTACTCCTCCCCCAGGACGTATCCGAACTTCCCCTTGAAATAATCCCTGAGCTCTTTAACCTCCAGGGAGGGAGGGGCGAAGGGAAGGCCGATGATGAAGACCCCCGAGAGCAGGTTGTCCTTGTAATCCACACCTTCCGAAAGAGAGCCCCCCATCACGCCAAGGAGCAGGGAGCCCCCCGTATCCTTGGTCCTCTTCAGCTCGTTGATGATCCTCTCCTTGTCGGTCCTCGTCATGGACCGCTCCTCGATGATGGTCCTCTTCGGGCACCCCCACAGGAACTCCTTGACCTCGAAGAGCATCGAATAGGAGGGGAAGAAGGCAGCCACGTTCCCCTGGACCGATCCCGCAAGGGATACCATCCGCTCCCCGATCCTCCGGTACATCGAGCTCGATCTTTTCTTGTATGCCGTGGTTATCTTCTCCTCGAGGAGCACGAGCTTGTTCCTTCTGGGGAACGGGGAAGGATATTCCTTCTCCGTTCTCCTCGACCGCGCCATCCCAAGTATGTCCCCGAACATGGAAGGAGGGGAGAGCGTCCCGCTCATGAGGACCGCGGAATGGCATCCCTTGAATACCGGTCCCGAGACCTCTCCGGGGTCGAGGTTCCGGAATGCAAGGCGGAGTGATTCCATGGACTTCCCCTCCGGGATGGTGAGGTAGAGTATGTGCGAGGGCTTCAGATGGAGGAGGCCCTCGAGGAACTCCGCCACGAGGGTGACGGGGTCCTCCTCTTCAGAGGACCTTCTCTTCTTTGCGAAGTCATCCAGCATCTCTATGAAGATGTCCATGTCCATGGACCCGTCTATGGAACTCTGGAAGAGCCCTATGAGCTCGGAGACGAACTCCCTCTTGTCCAGCTTTGCCTCGCCTTCGTCCGAGAGCCTCTTCTTCGCCTCCTCGAGGATGAGGTCCCTGATCTGCCCCAGATGGTATTTGAGATGGCGGTGGCCCGATACCATGTCCCTTGCCTCATCTAGGATCCTCAGGGAAAGCTCCTCGGACTGGTTGGACCTGATCCGGTCCGGGAGGTTGTGGGCCTCGTCCACGATGAGGACCAGGTCGGAGAGGTCCCTGGAAAGCCCCGAGAGGATGGTATCGGAGAGGTCCGAGAAAAGGTAGTTGAAATCGCAGATCAGGACGTCCGTCTCCTTCGCCGCTTCAAGGGCGGCCCTGTGGGGACATATCCTGTACCTTGCTGAAACCTCGATGATCTCGTTGACGTCGTGGATCTCCTCGAGAATGGTCTTCGTTAGCGATGCGGGCGGCGGCTTGAAGAGGGGGCAGCTTCCGTCCTTGGACTGCTCCTTGCAGAGGAAGCTGAAGGTCATGTGGGGGAGCTTCGAGAGGTCCCTGGGGCACATCGACTGCTTGGAGACAACGTCAACGACCCTGAACTTCCTGCCCGACCTCTTCTTCGATCTCCTGAGGGTGTCGACGGCTATACGGTGCTGAGACTGCTTGGAGGTCATGAACAGCACCATCTTGTTGTTGGCAAGGGCGTATTCCACTGCCGGAGACAGTGAAGCGGCCGTCTTTCCGATGCCCGTGGGGACGTTTGCCAGAAGGAAGCCCCCGTTCTCTATCGTTTCCTCGACATCCTCCATGAACTCCTTCTGTCCGGACCGAACGGTTTCGAAGGGGAACATGGCCGGGGCGGGCTCGCCTTTCTCCTTCTTCACGTCCACCGTTCTCCTGCGCTCCCTGGCGATCTCATGGACGGGTCTCCCTTCCATGGATGCGGCCGCGGCCTTGAAGATGGAATTGGAAGCGTACCTCGAGGTCCTTGGCGAGACCCCTTTCCTGACAGTATACTTCACGGTCCGATCCGCCTTATCCTCTCCGGCACTGCTTCTGAGCGTGTGGTGCTTCCCGAGGTCCTTGACAGGGGGGCCCGTTTCCGCTTCTCTGCCGCACCTTGGACACCTCCGGCTCTTCTTTCCGTCGGAGAAGTCCCAGACCAGGATGGAGCCGCAGGAATCACAGAAGTTGGACATCGTTGTGCCTCGGGGGAGGTTCAGGTCATGTTCCGGGATTATTAAATGCCCCAGGGGGGCAAGTGAAATAACTTCAATCCAAAACCATGGCGATGACGGGTTCCCGTTCAAGTGCCATCTCGAGGGGAGGTGTACGCGACTCCCAAGATGGGTCCTTCGCTCTATCATAAAGGTCTTTGACCCTTTCATCCTTGAAAGCGAGTACCATGAAGATCCCGATAAGTACCTTCAGGATCAACAGGATCCCACCCCAGGGTGGAATAATGATCGTTGCAAAGGTGATGATAGCCAGTATGTAAGGGGGCTTTTTAGTTAACCTTCCCCTCACGAAACCGGAACCGTAAGCAAACATCAATGATAGATATACGATTAAAAGCACCAAAATGAAGTATGCAAGTCCGGTCACGACTGCGATCTGCACAGGTCCCGGGTCCGCCGATCCGCCTGTGGAATTCATCCACCCGACAAACATGTCTGACATGCTACCGATAGGGATGTCGATGAACCATGATATGATGAATGGAACGAACAGGAGAGCAAGGATAAGGAACAGATGCAATCCAGAAAAGATCATCATGAGAATGCCAGCGGTCATCAGTTTGCCGGGCACTTTCTCCTTGTTCGAATCCATGATCCTAATCTCCCTTCTTCTACTCCGCTATAGTAAGGAATAATAAGTATTAACGTGATTTGGTACCGTGGGGAGAAAGAGAGGCCAGAAGAACAGATATCGACAAGGTTGCAGGTTCTTGAGCATTCTGATCTTACTTGCATTCCTTCTATCGGTCTTCGGCAATTACATCGAGGTA